>CABRIF010000025.1 GCA_902470925.1 uncultured Collinsella sp.
CCGCACAACCCGCCTGCGAAGCCGCCCCACACCCCGAACACGCCGCCCACCCCGCCGAAGCCGCAGAAAAACCTGCCTGCGACGGGCGACTCCACCTGGGTGGCCACGGTCGCGTTCGGCGTAGCCGCGTCGATGCTGGCGGCGGGCTTCATCCTGAAGCGGCGTCGGAGCTAGCGCAGCTGGAACCAGCGCGTCGACCGGCACCGGCTAACGGCCGATTCGCACAGCACACCAAGGCCCCTTCCGGGAAGCGCATCGCACACGATGCCTCGATCCCGGAAGGGGCCTTTTGCATGGGCTGGAGTTCGGACTCACATCGGAATCTCTAGCGACACATCTGCTACTCCTTGAACAGGTATCCCACGCCGCGCACCGTGGTGATGTGCCCTGCGATCTGCGGACCCACCTTGGAGCGGATGCGCCTGATGTGCACGTCGACGGTGCGCGTGCCGCCGCAGTACTCGAAGCCCCACACGCGGTGCAGCAGCACCTCGCGGCTGTAGGCGCGGTTGGGGTGCGTGGCCAAAAACGCCAACAGCGAGTATTCCATGAGCGTCAGGTCCACCGGCTCGCCGTCGAGCTGCACCTGGTAGGTGGCCAAATTGATCATGAGGTTGTCGACGGTGAGCACCTCGTCCACCGCAATCGCGTCGTCGACGCCGATCAGGTGCCGCACGCGTGCCTCCAGCTCGGCGGGACTGGCCCCCGAGCAGATGAAATCGGTATGCGAGGCGCTCGGCAGGTGGAACTCCGGCAGCTCCTGCTCGTCCACGATCAGCAGCATCGGCACGCCGCCGCGCCCCTCGAGCCAGGTGGCAATCGCGTCGATGCGGTCGCCGCGGATGCCCTCGGCGTCCAAAATCAGCACGTTGAATTCGTAGGACGTCGACGGGGAATCGGGCGTGGCCACGTATACCTCGGCATCGAGCGTCGAGGTAAGCGTCCGGACGAAATCGTGGAACCGCGTTGTACGGGCCATGAACAAGACGTTTTTACTTGGCATAGCGCACCTCCGTAAGAAGCATCATAGCAGGTCATGGTAGAGGCGCCTCGCGGCGCCGCCGTGCTACGAGTTCGCCAGATAGTGCTTGAGCTCCCATTCGGTCACCGAGGAGGCGAAGCGCCGCCACTCCTCGCGCTTCTTCTTGAGGAAGTACGCATGGATGTGCTCGCCCAAGGCGTCCTTCATGAACGCCGAGCTCTCGAAGCGGTCGAGGGCCTCGTCGAGGTTGCGCGGCAGCGGCTCGATACCGCGGGCGCGCAGCTCGGCCTCGGGCAGGCGCAGCAGCTCGGAGGTTCCCTCGTCGGGCAGCTCGAGCCCGCGCTTGATGCCGTCCAAGCCTGCGGCCAGCGTCACGGCGCACACCAGGTAGGGGTTGGCCATGGGATCGGGGCTGCGCAGCTCGATGCGCGCCGAGGCCTGCTTGCCCGGCTTGTATACCGGAACCCGGATCATGGCCGCGCGGTTGCGCAGGCCCCAGGTGGCGTAGCGCGGACCGTCACCCGCGCCCAGCCCCAGGCGCTTGTAGGAGTTGACCGTGGGGTTCGTGATCGCCGAGATCTCGGCCGCATGGGCCAGGATGCCGGCCATGTAGCTTTTTGCCAGCGGCGAGAGGTGGTAGCGCGCGTCGGCGTCGCCCCAGAACACGTTGGTACCCTCGCGGTCGAACAGCGACTGGAACAGCAGCATGCCGCTCGACGGCTCGTTGGCCAGCGGGCGCGGCATGAACGAGGCGTGGATGCCGGTTTCGTATGCCTCGGTGCGGATGACGTGCTTAGCCGTCATGATCGCGTCGGACATGGTGAGGGCCTCGGCGTGGCGCAGCGAGATGCCATGCTGCGAGCGTCCCGAGCTATGGAAGGTGTACTCAACCGGGATGCTCATCTTCTCCAGCATGAGCACGGTGGAGCGGCGCAGGTCACGGGCCGAATCGGACGGCGTGAGGTCGAAGTAGCCCACCTCGTCGAGCGGCTCGGGGGTGCGGTCGTTGGCGAAATAGTAGAACTCCAGCTCAGCGCCCACGTTCATGATGTAGCCGAGCTTCTCGGCCTTGAAGAACATGCGGCGCAGGCACTCGCGCGGGTCGCCCGGGAAGGCGGCGCGGTCGGGGGTGCACACGTCGCAGAAGATGCGGGCGGCGCCGTCTTTGGACGGGCGCCACGGCAGGATCTGGAAGGTCGAGGGGTCGGGGAACGCCAGCATGTCGGCCTCGTCCTGGCTGGTGAAGCCCTCGATGGAGGAGCCGTCGAAGCCGATGCCCTCCTCGAAGGCCACGTCCAGGTCCTCGGGGCTGATGGCGAAGCTCTTAAGCCTGCCCAGCACATCGGTGAACCACAGGCGGACGAAGCGTATGTCGCGCTCCTCCACCGTGCGGAGAACGAAATCGATGTTCTGCTGCTGGTCCATATGCCCTCCTTTGCGCGTGCGGCCGCAACCGCATAGATGCCCTTACTTTCGCACACAATTGTTTCGGCTGCGTTTCGCGATGAGCACGGGATGGGCACCCGGCCAGGCAGCGGTATGGCGGGCGTGTTTTCAGGGAGGGCGCGCCGCGCGGCAGCACGGCACCCGCCCGGCCGGATACCGCCGCCTCGAAGCGGCCCGCCCTTCCCCGAACGGCTTCTTAGGCGAGCACGCTTTCCAGCAGCTCGCGGGATATGGCAAAGGTCTGTTCGTTGCCGTTTTCCACGATCGCCGGGATGCCGGGGCGCGTGCGCGCGGCCCATGTCAGCACGGGGCGGTAATCGAAGGCGCCAGTGGTGCCAACGCCATGGCACACCAGCCGGCTCCCCGACCCATCGCACCACCCCGCCGTGTCCTCGTTGGCCACCACCTCGAAATCCTTGGCGTGCAGCACCTCGATGCGCTCGCCGCACAGCTCCAGCATGCGCGCCGCCTCAGCCTGCGCCGCAGCGGGCGCCGCCACGCGCGGATGCAGCAGCGAGACGGCATCGTAGATCACGCCGAGCACAGACGAGTCCATGCGATCGAGCACCTGCCGGCAGCGCTCGGGCGTACACACCACCTCGTTCCAACCCGGTTCGATCAGCAGCCGGACACCCGCGCGCTCCGCGTGCGCCAGCGCCTGCGCAAGCCCGGCGCAGAAGCTCTCGAGCGCTGCGTCCGTCAGGCGGTCGTCGCCGATCGCGTTGCCCGCATTCGGCCGGCCGGTCTCGGTCCCCACCGGACAGCCGCCCAGCTCGGCGGCAAAGGCCAGGCAGGCCTCGTACTCCGCAAGGTTCTCGGCCAGCTGCGCGACGTCGGGCACGGCCAGGTTCTTGTAGCAGCCCAGCACCGCCACCTGAACATCGGAGGCGTCGAGCTCGCGCCGCAGGTGCTGGGCGAGCGCGGGCGTAAGGCCGGACCGGTCGATACCGTAGCTGGCATAGAGCACCTTGCTCGGCAGCTGGACGCAGCGAAATCCGCGTGCAGCCGCCATCCGGATGCGCTCCTCGACCGTGCCCGCCGGCAGGTCGTGCAGGCGCACCCCGGGCGTCACGGCTGCGCGACCGCGCGGCGCGGCGGCAGTGCCGGCGGCCTCGGGACTCGCCGCGGCGACGGTCCCAAGGCCCGCGAAAGTCACCTCATCGCCGACGGCAGCAGCCCCCAGCGCACCTTTGGAATCGTGCCCGCTCATGCCACCGCACCGTCCTTCTGCGCGTTGATGCCCGGCGTATAGCCGTCGAACGGGTCCTCCACCGAGCAGCACCCCGCCGGCGACATGGGGTCGCAGGTGCCCGCCAGCTTGTCGTGGCGCATCGTCTCGATATAGGCCAGCACGAGCGGCGCCACGCCCTTGGCGTCGTCGCTCACCACCGGCTCGCGCATGTAGTACTCGAACGTCCCCTCGCGGTGCGCGGCGTTGCCCAGCCCCGCCACCAGACAGATGTTGTCGAGCGCCAGCTCACCGCCGCGCACATGCAGGCAGGTGGTGCAGATTCCGTCGAACGCACGGCGGCCGAGGGCGTAGTAGCTTTCGTCCAGCACGCCCAGGCGGCAGCCCTTCATGATGGCGTTCGCGAAGATGGCGCTGCCCGACTCCTCCAGGTAGTTCGGTGCGATGTTCGGCAGGTTGATCACCTGGTGCCACATGCCGGTCTCGGCGTCCTGGTAGGGCAGCATGGCGTCCACCAGCTCCACGAACATCTCGCGCAGGCCGTCTTTCTCCGCCGACATCGACGCGGGCATGAGCTCCCAGGTATCGATCAGCGCCATGGCGAACCAGCCCTCGGCGCGCAGCCAGAAGTTCGAGGAGAGTCCCGTCACCGGGTCGCACCAGAACTGCTTACGGCTGGCGTCGTAGGCGTGGTAGTACAGGCCGTTGCGCTCGCAGCGCATCACGTTGTGGACCACCTGGAACTGGTGGAAGCTGTCCGAGCACGCACGGCGGTTGTGGAACGCCAGCTCGTACTGCATGTAGAAGGGCTGCGCCATATACAGGCCGTCCAGCCACACCTGGTTGGGATAGATCTTCTTGTGCCAGAAGTTGCCCTCGCGCGTGCGCGGCTGGGTCTCGAGCTGCTGGTAGATGGTATCCATCGCGCGGCGGTACTTCTGCTTGCCCGTAAGCTCGAACAGGCGGTAGAGGGTCTTGCCGGCGTTGACGTTGTCCAGGTTGTAGGCGTACGGGTCGTAATGCAGGATCGTGCCGTCGTCGTGGACGAAGAAGTCGATGTAGTCGTCGGCGAAGGTGAGGTAGTCCTCGCGGCCGGTGATCTCGTGCAGCTCGATGAGGGCCTTGATCATGCAGCCGTCGATGTAGTTCCACGTGTTCGGCTTGCCCGCGCGGATCTTCTCGATGTTCCACGCCGGCTCCTGCGGCGTGGAGGTTCGCACCAGCTGCTCGATATAGGTGTCGAGGATCTGATTGCCTCCCATGGTGTAGCTCCTTTTGTTGCAGGTGAGTTGGGTGGATGGAATGGTTAGGCGGGCCCGAGCGATGGCGCGGACCCGCCATCAGCGCGAGGCCGGCGGGCCCGGCTGCGCCCGCGCGCTACAGCAGCGCACGCAGACCGGCGGCGATGCGGCGGGCCAGGCGCTCGTAGCCAGCGGGCGAGTAGTGCAGGCCGTCGGGCATGTAGTGCTCGCGGTGCTCGGGCATAAGCGGGCTGATGCCGCTTGTGGCGAACAGGTCGATCACCGGCACCGCATAGCGCTCGCATACCGTGCGCACGGCCTGGGCATACGCCTCCTCGCACTCGCCCACCGCGTTGGCTGTCTCGAAGCCCGGCAGCCCCTTGTCGGCGCGGCCCGTGGTCTTGCACGGGGTCATGAACACGAGGCGCGCGGCCGGATAGCGGCCCAGGATACCCCGGATGAGCACATCGAGCGCGCCGTAGAAGGTCCGGGTGTCCGTGCCGCCCGGCTCGCCCAGCGGCACCGCGCGGCAGAAGTCGTTGACACCGCCGAACACCACGATCGCGTCCGCATCGAGGTCATAGGCCTCCCAGCGCTCGATAAAGCTGTCGGCGCGATCGTCGGTCACGGCGATGCGCGAGCCCTTGACGCCGAAGTTGCGCACCTCGGCCACGTCCCGCCCCATGAAGCGTGCCAGATGCGCGGTCCAGGAGATGGCCGGCCCGCCCGCGCCGGTACCGTTGTCGCCCCAGGTGGTCGAGTCGCCCAGGCAGGCAATCGTAAGGCCTCCGCTCGGGCGAGCCTGCTCATCGAGCCAGTCCAGGTCCTCCGCCAGATGCGCCACGCCCAGATGGTGCTCGCCCGGGCACACCTCGTGGCGCAGGCGCTCGCCGCAGCCGAGCAGCTCGTAGGCACGGCGTACGATGTTCACCTGCTCGTAGACGTTCTCCATGCCGCGTGGGCCGTTCAGATGGTCCTCCGCACAGCTTTGCACCACCAGCGGCCGCGGCGCGATGAGCGAGGCGATGTCGCCGGCGTCGAACAGGCGCCACAGGCCCGGCACGTAGTTGCACGCGCAGTTGCCGTTCAGGTGCAGCAGGGCGTCCTCGAACCCGTAGAGGTAGCCCGAGATGAACACGCGGCTCACGCGATGGTCGAGGGCGGCCAGGTAGAGCGCCTGCGCGCCGCCGCCCGAAAAGCCCAGGCAGCCGAGCGTATCGATGGAGAGCGCAAGCTCGGTAGCCGACGCCAGCCAATCGATGAGGCGCATGAGGTCCCACACGTTGCCGCCCTGGGCGCTGCATCCCAGCGGCTCGGTCATGTGCGCCTGCGCCGCGCAGGTTCCCCGCAGGTAGCGCTGCTCGTCATCGCCCTGGCCCACACGGTCGCGACGCGCGCCCCAGCCGCGGGCGTCGGGACACACCGTCACGTAGCCCATCCGGGCCAGGCGCAGGCCGTAGTCGTAGTTGAAGCGACGGATCGCCGCGTCCACCGCCGGCACGCCGGCCAGACCAGCCACGCTCGCCGCACCGGCGCCCTGATGCCCGTGCGGGCACAGCCAGCAGCGGGCGCGCCCGTGCGCATCGCGCTTCGGGTTGCGCGGATACAGCAGGTAGAAGGGCATCCACACGCCAGGCTCGGTTTGGATAACCATGCGGCGGCGCTCGATGCCGCCCGGCAGCACCACGCGCTCCAGCTCGCGTGCGCACGGTTCGGCGCGCTCGAAGCTCGCAAGCCCCAGCGACTCGGCCAGGCTGCGGCGCGCGCCGTCGTGCCAGGTCAGCCAGTCCACCTTGCTGGTGCCGGCAAATGCCTGCGAGCGCGCCGTGCGCCGGAAGCGCTCCCGCATGGCCTGCTCATCTTCGAAATAGGCCTCCTCGTGCACCGTGCGGCCGCCGGCGGACAGCCGAGCCACCTCAACGGCGTCGCCCGAGGCGCCCTCCGGGTCCCAGCCGTCCGCGCCGGCAAGCACCCGCTCGCGCGCGAACCGCGCACGCTCACTCTCCGGCAGCACGTGCGTCCAGCGTTCCCAGCCCTCTGTGGTGCCGCCCGGACCCACCAGGCCGCTCGCCGCATAGAAACTCCGCTCGTGCGCGGCGGGCTTGTTCCAGTCGAACCAGCCGGATGGCGCGATGTGCGCACCCAGCCAGCAGTCCACCAGCACCGTCTGCGCCCATTCGCGCCACGGACGGCCCACATACACCGTGCCCGCTGCGGCCTCGCTCGTGAACGAGCAGCCGTGGAACACGAACCCGTAGGGCTCGCCCTCGGGCGTCGAGGCCGCCGTCACGTACCCATTCGGCTCGGTGCCGCGGTCGAGCGACACGATCTCACAGCCCTCGAAATAGGCGCAGGCCCCGCCGAAGATGAAATCGACGTCGCCGGCGATGCGGCAGCGGCGGTAATACTGGCGGCCCACCACGCGGGGCGCGAACTGCTTGGGTCCCACGAAGCCGCCCGGCTTCACCTCGCGCGGGGGCAGCGGACCGCAGAACAGCGTGTCCTGATGCCCGAGGATCTCGCAGGCATCCACCACCAGGCGGTCGCCGTCGGCGTACAGCGCGATCGCCTGGCCCACCTCGCGGCCGTCGCCGGCGTCGTTTTCGATTGTGAGGTTGCGCAGGGTCACCTCGGCAGCATCGACCAGCACGGTATAGGTGCGGAAGGTCCCCCGCGTGCCGCCGTCGGGCGCAGGGTCGAGCGTGCCGAGGCCGCCTACGATCCGCACGCTTTCGGCGGTTTCCCCCTCGATCGTCACCCGCGGACGGCGGATCTCAACGCGCTCGCGGTAGGTGCCGGGTGCCACGCGCACCACCACGGGCACCGCTTCATCCGGTGCCACCTCGGCAAGCGCCGCCAGGGCCGCCGCAATCGAGGCATACGCCCCCGGCAGGCCCGAGCCCACGACGAGCTCGATCGCCTTCGCTGCCCCGGCACACGCACTGGCCGCGCCCGCAGCGGGCTCGGCAGAACCTGTTGCACCGGCGCGCCCCTCGGCCGCGCATGCCTGTACGGCCTCGGCATCCGCGCGCCCGCCGTCAACCGCATGCTTCGCAGCCGGGCGCGGCCCCTGCACCGCGGCGCCACGCGCACTCCCCTGCTTCATCGCGCACCGACCTCCTCGTATTCATCGCGGCGCTCCCATAGCTCGCTCAGCCACAGCTGAGCCAGATCGGGCCATGCCTGTACCTGCTGCTGGATATGGTCCTCGCGGCCCGCCAGCGCCGTCTCGTACGTGCCCAGGGCAGCGCCGTGCGAGCCGTACGGGAACACGTGCGCAGCGAACGGCACCTGTGCCTCGGCCAGGGCGCCGGCGAGCAGCAGCGTGTTGTGCACCGGCACCGTGGCGTCGGCCGCCGTGTGCCACACGAAGGTCGCAGGGAAGCGCCTATCCACGCGCCGCTCGATCGACAGCTGCTCGATGAGCGGGGCGTCCTGGCCACACAGCCGCTCGAAGGAGGGCCGGTGCGCATACGCGCCCGAAGTGATCACCGGATAGCCCAGCACCAGCGCGTCCGGGCGCAGCTCGTCTGCCGTGGCCCCCACGTGCTCGGCCAACCAGGGCTCATGCCAGCTCGCACCCAGCGTGGCCGCCAGGTGCCCGCCCGCCGAGAAGCCCATCACAGCCACCCGGCGCGGATCGACGCCCCACGTGTCCGCCGTGCGACGCACCTCGGCCACGCAGGCGGCCAGCTCGCACAGGGCCTGCGGGTAGCGCGCCGGCTCCACGCTGTAGCGCAGCACGAACGCCTGGTAGCCGCGGGCAACGAACGCCAGCGCCATCGGCTCGGCCTCACGCGTTGCCAGATGCCCGTAGCCGCCGCCCGGGCAGATCACCACCGCCGGACGCGGACGGCCCGGCATAGCCCCTGCCACCGCCTCGACCGCATAGGCCGTCCAGGTGGCCGCGGTCCCCGCAAACGCCACCGGTCTCGTTTCGATTCGCATCATCTGCTCCTTATCTGCGCGGCGCCCGAACACTCCGGCGCGCTCATCCGCCGCTGCACCCCGGGCGGCGCCCGAACGCCTGGCGGCCTCCACGCGCTGCACCGTCCGCACCCCGAGCGGCCTCCACGCGCTGCACCGTCCGCACCGGCGCACAGGCAGCGCGCTTGCATCCCTCCGCCGCTGCACCCGGCACGGCCCCATCGCCCGCCGGCGCATCCGCCCCATATGAAAACAGCGCGCCCGCCGGCCACCTGCCGGGGCCGAGCGAGCGCGCTGCATCTCACGCGTTCGTCCTTACAGCGGGGTTACGCGACTGCCGCTGTAGCCAACGTTGTTATGGCCGAAGCACTGCTCGTACTTGAAGCCGGACAGATCCTCGCACAGCGCCTTGACCTCGGGCTTCACGTCGGCCATCTTGCCGCCCTCGCGCACGCGCTTGATCTCGGCGCACAGGATGTCGCACTGCTCGCGGTCGATGTTCAGGCGCTTGCCGAGCCAGGCCGCCAGGATGAAGAAGCCGGCGCAGCCGATGAGCATGTAGGCGCAGATGGAGATCGGCACGGACAGGGGCTGGCTGACGGACTCCACCGTGTCGCTCGTGGTGGTGATGAAGCCGGAGATAGCCAGAGCCACGGCCCAGGCGCTCTGCGCCACGGCGGACACGAACTGCTCGACGAACTTCTGCGCGGAGCTGTAGATGCCCTCGCGACGACGCAGCGTGATGAGCTCGTCGATGTCGGGGATGTAGTTCATGGGCACGTCGAGCAGGTATTGGAAACCGACGTAGAAGAACTTCCAGATGGCGAAGATGATCGGGTACGCGATCATGGCGATCGCCTGGGAGGACCAACCCATGATGTTGCCGGCGGCGAAGATGTTGTAGGCGACGATGCAGCCCGCGGCGCCGAGGGTCGCGGCATACCACGGAATGTGGAAGCCCTTCTTGGCCATCCAGCCAACCCACACCACGATGCACACCATGGCAACGACCTTGCCGGGCATCTCCATGACCGACTCATAGGACTTCGGGATACCCAAGGAGTACACGATGAAGAAGGACAGGCACGCGCTCCAGCAGGCCGCGGCGAGCTTCATGGACATGTGCGCGTACAGCACGCGGCGGAAGGAGCGGTTGCGGAACGTCGACAGCGCGTCGACCACGAGCTTCTTGATGCCCTCGCCGATGCCCTGGATCTTCTCCTGGGCGACCTCGTCGGGACGGCGCTCCCAGGTGGAGCAGTACACCACGATGAGCGAGAACAGCATGATGGCGGCGTTGATGGTGGCGATGATGAAGTAGGAGAAGGAGTTCTCCTCGCCGAACACGCCGAAGCCGAAGCCCACGAGCGCGGCCATCACGAAGCCGGCCACGTTGCCGAACATGTGCTTCATGCCCGTAAGGTAGGTGCGCTCCTCGTAGTCGTTGGTCATCTCGATCGTCAGCGGGCCGAGGTTCGCGCTGGCGAACATGTAGGCGACGTTGTAGAGCAGATACAGCACGAAGTAGTACGGCAGCCCGAACGACGTCACCGTGAACAGCAGCGGCTCGACGATCATGACTGGCATGGCGACCAGCAGCCAGAAGCGGCGACGACCGAAGCGGCGGCCGATGCGCGTGGCGTACATGTTGTCGGAGATGAAGCCCATGACCGGGGTGAGCACCGCGTTCAGGTACACCGCCGCAGACGCCACCAGCGCCGCCGCAGCCGAGGACAGGCCCGCCTGCGTGGAGAGGAACATAACCAGGTAGCTATGGGTGAAGGTGAGCGCGCCGGAGTTCAGCATGCCGCCCATGCCGAATCCCAAACGCGTCCAGAAGGTGATCTTGCGTTTCTTTCCTATCTTGCCGAACATCTCGGCTCCTCTCTGTTTTCAGGGCTTGAGGCCCCGCAGCGGTTGCCTCCCGTGGTGAGGGTGAACGTTTACCTAGTATAGGCAAATCACCGTTGTGAGGTGAACGTTCACCCGATTAACCGGCAAACGGTCGAATTTTATCGGCGAACGGCAGGCGGCGTGTATACGCTGCATGCCGAGGACGCGATTCTACATCTCCCGGCCGTGGGGCGGGCACTCCCCGTACGCGTCAGCGGGCGGCCGCGCAGCGCCGTAGCACCGCGGGGCCGCCCGCATCGTGTATGCGCCCCCTGAGGCGCGCTACATGCGCTCCACGCGGCGCACGTCCTCGAGCACGAGCTCCTCGCCCTCAGCGCCCTCGATATGTACATCGTCCAGGACGAGCTCGCTCACGTGCTGGGCGATGAAGCCGGCACGGCACATCTCCTCGACGCCGCACGCCATGGCGGGCTTCGCCGGCTGCGCGTCCTCGGCAAAACTCACGTGGACGTGGTGCAGCTCCAGCGAGTCGATGCGGCTCTCCGGCAGACCGGTGATGTGCGCCGCGGCGGCATGGCAGTTGACCGCCTCGATATCCTTGAACAGCAGCGACGCCACCTTGGGCGTGCGGTCGTCCATCGGCAGCGGCTCGCGGCACTGCACGTACTCGCTCTTGCCGTCCACGTCGCAGAAGTAGAACGAGTTGACCACGAACGGCGTGAGCACCTGATCCATTTTGATGTTCTCGAAGCAGACGCCGGCCACCACCGAGTCCTTGCCGCGGCCGCGGCGGGTCTTCACGCGCAGGCCGCGGTCGGTGCGCTCGAACAGACAGTTGCGCGCGGTGAGGCCGCACACGCCGCCCGAGATCTCGCTGCCCAGCACGATCGAGCCGTGGCCGTCGTGCATGTAGCACTGCTCGATCAGCAGGTCGCGGCAGGGCGGGCGCAGAGCGCGCGGCATGGAGAGCTTGCCGCTCTTCACCGCGATGCAGTCGTCGCCCACCGAGAAGTGGCAGCCCTTGATGACCACGCTGCAGCAGCTCTCGGGGTTCAGGCCGTCGGTGTTGGGCGAGACCTTGGGCCCCTCGATGTTCAGGCACCAGAAGCCCAGGTGGCTGGAGAGCACCGGATGGATGTTCCAACTGGGGCTGTTGCGCACCGTGATGCCCGCGAAGCTCATGTGCTCGCACTCGGACAGGAAGATCAGGCGCGGGCGGGCGGCAATGCGGATACGCTTGGGCTCGAACCACCAGTTGTCCTCGTCGAAGTTCGCCTGGCCGTCCACAACGCCGCGGCCGTAGACCACGGTGTTCTTCACACCCATGCCCATCAGCGCGCCACAGAACATGCGGCAGCTCTCGCCTTCCCAGGTGCCCATGGGCAGAATGCCGCTGCCGGCGTAGCCCGTGCCGGGCACGCCCTCGATGTTGGCCGGCAGATAAGCCAGGTTCTCGCGGTCGAAGCGCGCCTTGAGGACCGCGCCGTCGGCGAGCTCGACCGAGATGTCGCTTTTCAAGAAGAGCGTGGAAATGAGGTAGGTGCCCGCCGGGATGAGCACGCGGCCGCGGGCCGGGCAGCTCATGATGGCTGCCTGCAGGGCGGAGGTGTCGTCGCGCTCACCGTCGCCCGCCGCGCCGAACTGGCGCACGTCCAGGGTGAAGGTCTCGTCCTCGGTGACGATCACGGTGGTGGCCACCTCGCCGTCGCGCTCGAAGCGCACGCGGTAGACCGTCTGCGGCTCGAGATTGTCGATGTAGGTCACCACGCGGTCGGTCTCGCCGCGCGGGACGTCGTTGATGAAGATCTGCCACGGCTCGCCCGTCTTGAACAGGCCGCCGTCGGCCAGCTCGACAACTGCCGCGCGGGCACATTTCCACGTTACGCTGAGTTGCATAGGTACGCTCCCCACTTCGACCGGGCCGCTTTTCGCCCGGATTTGCCGTCCTTGTCGGTTCGCCGCCGAGGCGCGGTACCGTCGGGTCCCAGCGGACCCGACGCACATACCATACCGAAAGGTGAACGTTTACCTAGTGTAGCGGGTTTGCGTCGTTAGGTGAACGTTCACCTGATAGTTTGCCGTAAACGGCGCAAAATCCCCCGTGAACGGTCGCGGCAGGCCTCAGCGGCCCTGTTTCTGCAGGCAACGCGCCGCCACGCGATACGCCACCGAGACAGCTCCAAGGACAAGATAGAGTAGGACAATGACATGAAACACCATTGCCACCTTGCCATCGGGATACCTGAGAAACACCTTGTCTGGATCGGAAAAGAACAGGATCTCGTTAGATAAGAACAGGATTCCAAGGGTTTCGAGCATCAACATCGACGCCTTCTCGAACTGTCGACCGCGCTTTTTGAGCCGGTCCATATGCATAGGACATCGCCCCCATTCGAAACCAGTCCCTCGGACAACAAAACTCGAACTAACGAAGCGGCACCTGACATCCGCTTAGCGGGCGACAGGTGCCGCAGGTTGCCCCGAAGCCCGAGGGCGCACGCCCCCGCCATCGCTAAGGTGTTCCAGGTGCCCGAGATTGCCGTGAACGAGGAGGGCATAGACCTTGAGGTCATGCCCGACGAGTGAACGGCAAGGTCGGACATTGAGACATCTTAGGAGGGCTGAGGTGCGGCAGATCGGGGTGAACGAGGAGGGCATCAGACTAGCGGGTGACAGGTGCCGCAGGTTGCCCCGAAGCCCGAGGGCGCACGCCTAGCGTGCGGCGCCCGAAGGGCTGAGGGGCAAGATGCGGTGCCTGGTGCCCGCTAGAGGGTGACGCCGTCTTTCCAGATGGAGATCTCATGGCACCCGCGACGCTCGGCGCTCGTCTGCGTGCCGCTCGCCGTCTCAAGCACAAGCTCCCACAGGTCCTCGGCGGCCTCATCGATGGTGCGCTCGCCCGTGGCAACCACACCAGCGTTGAAGTCCATCCAGTTGGCCTTATGCTGGCACAGGCGCTCGTTGGTGAAGACCTTGAGCGTGGGCGCCGGGGCGCCGAACGGCGTACCGCGACCGGTGGAGAACAGAATCACGTGACAGCCCGCCGCGGTGAGTGCGGTGGTGGAGACCATGTCGTTGCCAGGGCCGCAGAGCATCTGCAGACCGGGCTTGCGCACCGTGTCGCCGTAGCCCAGCACGTCCACGATCGGCGCCGAGCCGCCCTTCTGCACGCAGCCGCAGCTCTTGTCCTCGAGCGTGGTGATGCCGCCGTCCTTGTTGCCGGGGCTGGGGTTTTCGTACACAACCTCGCCGTGGCTGATGAAGTAGTCCTTGAAACCGTTGAGCATGCCCGCCGCCGCATCGAACACCTGCGCATCCTCGCAGCGGTCGAGCAGGATGGACTCGGCGCCGAACATCTCGGGCACCTCGGTAAGCACGGAGGTGCCGCCGCCGGCGACCGCGATATCGGAAACGCGGCCGATCACGGGGTTCGCGGTGATGCCGGACAGGCCGTCCGAACCGCCGCACTTGAGGCCGATGACCAACTCGCTCGCTGGAATGGCCTCGCGCTCGAACGTCTTGGCGTGGCCGGCCAGCTCGGTCAGGATCTTATGGCCTTCCACCAGCTCGTCCTCAACGTCCTGGCAGGTAAGGAAGCGCACGCGCTGCGGGTCGTAATCTCCCAGCTCTTCAAGCACCTGGGCGTGCGTGCAGTTCTCGCACCCCAGCGAAAGGAAGAGCACGCCGGCGGCGTTTGCGTGGCGAGAAAGCGCCACCAGCAGCTTGCGGGTCTGCGCATGGTCTGCGCCCGTCTGCGAGCAGCCAAAGGGATGCGGGAAGTAGTACACGCCCTCAAGGCTGTCCCCCACCAGGTCCTGCGCCTGCTCGCACATGGCGCGGGCGACCTCGTTGACGCAGCCGACCGTGGGGATGATCCACAGCTCGTTGCGCGTGGCGGCACGACCGTCGGCGCGGCGGAAGCCCTGGAACGTCTTGGGCTCGATGGGCTCGACGACCGGGTGCGCCGGATGATACGTATAGTCGACCTCGCCGGAAAGGTTGGTCTTGACGTTGTGCGTGTGCAGCCAGCTGCCGGCCTCGACATCGCATGTCACATGGCCGATAGGCAAACCGTACTTGATGACGTTCTCGCCGGCGGAAATGGCATGGACCGCCATCTTATGGCCCTGGGGGATGTCCTCGGCCGCCGTGACGTCGCCTGTGCCCGGAACCGCGACCACGGTGCCGGCGGCAAGGGGCTCAAGCGCCACGATCACGTTATCGGCCGGATTGATCTGGATAGTCTTCATGTGCGCCTCCTCCAATCATGAGAAAAAGCCGCGGACGAGCATTGCCCCGCCCGCGGCACATAGGGTTTACAGAGCTGCGGCGTACGCAGCGGCGGCACCCTGGGTGCGAACGATCGCCAGCGCGTCCGTCACAACGTTGAGAAGACCGGGGACCTGCGTGAGGTCCTGGCCCCACATCTGCTCGTTGGAGAGCACGGCGGCAACCAGGTCGGCATCGGCATCGTTGGCGTGGGCGGCGTAGAAATCGAGGACAAAGGCGTCATCCTGCGCAACGTAGGCCGTGCCGTCGGCGCGACGCAGGTGCAGGCCGTCGGCCTCGCGGCCCTCGAACCCGGTGGAGAAAAACGCGATCAGGGTTGCCAGGCTGGTAGCCAGGCACGCGGGCAGCTCGCCCATCTGGTCGACGTAGTCCAGCAGCGTGGGCAGGTCGCGGGCTCGCCACTTGGCCGTGGAGTTCAGGCAGATGGACAGCAGCTGGTGGTCGATGAAGGGGTTGTCGAAGCGGTTCTCCACCGCCGCGGCGAACGCGCGCAGGTCCTCCTCGTCCAGCTCCTCGGCCAGCGTGGGGATGACCTCGCTATCGAGCATCTTGTTCATGAAGCCGCGGACCACCTCGTCGTGCATGCAGTCGCGCACGATGTCGAAGCCCGCCAGCCACGCCCCGGGCACAAAGCCGGTGTGCGCGCCGTTCAGGATGCGGACCTTGCGCTTCTTGTACGGGGTCACGTCCGGGGTCACGAACACACCGGGCAACTTCGCCTGGATGAACGGCAGGCGCGCCGCCAGGGCCTCGTCGCCCTGGATGCCCCACATCTGGAAGGGCTCGCGCACGGCCAGGAAGGGGTCGTTGTAGCCCAGACGCTCGGCCACACGCGCAGCCTCGTCGGCCTCGCGGATGCGGCCGGGCACGATGGTGTCCACGAGCGTGGTGCAGAAGGTGCAGTCCTCATCCAGCCAGGCGTCGAAGGCGGCCTCCCAGCCCCAGTCCGCCACGTGCTGGTGCACGATGCGCAACAGCTCGGCGCCGTTGTGGTCGATCAGCTCGCAGGACAGCACGATCACGCCCGGCTTTCCGGCCGCCCAGCGGGTGTGCAGCACCTGGGCGAGCTTGGCCGGGAAGGACGTTGGCGGCTCGTCGGTGGGCGCGCAGGACGCATCGTAGGCGATGCCGGCCTCGGTGGTGTTCGAGACGATGATCTCCAGGTCGTCGGAGGCGGCGATCTGCATGATGGCGGCGAAGTCCTCGGCGCGGTACGGGTTCAGGCAGCGGCTGCAGCTGGAGATGAGGCGCGCCTCGTCGACCTGCCGACCGTCCTCGCGACCGCGCATGAGCACGGTGTAGAGGTCGTCCTGCGCGTTGATGCCGTCGGCAAAGCCGAACGCGCCGTTGATGGGCTGCACCATGGCGATGCGGCCGCCCCAACCGGTGGCCTCGTTGGCCAGGTCGAAGAAACGGTCCACGAAGGCGCGCAGGAAGTTGCCCTCGCCGAACTGCAGGACTTTCTCGGGCGCATCGGCGGGCATGAGAAAGCCGTCGTAGCCGATCTTGTCCAGCGTGGCGCGGTTCAGGGTCTCCATTTAGTTCTCCTCGTTCAGGTTGAAACCGAAGTAGCGGACGGCGTTGTTGTAGCAGACGTCGCGGACGATGCGTTCGAGCAGCGCGCGGTCGGCCGGGAACTTGCCGGTCTCGACCCACTCGCCCATCAGGCTGCACAGCACGCGGCGGAAGTACTCGTGGCGCGGGTAGGACAAGAAGCTGCGCGAATCGGTGAGCATGCCCACGAAGGTGCCGAGCACGCCCTCGTTTGCCAGCGCGGTCATCTGCTCGCGCATGCCGCACTCGTTGTCGTTGAACCACCAGGCGCTGCCGTTCTGCAGCTTGCCGGCCACCGGTGCCTGCTGGAAGCAAGCCATCACCGTGTCAATCATGGTGTTGTCCACGGGGTTCAGGCTGTACAGGATCGTCTTGGGCAGGCCGGAGCGCTCCTGGATCGCGTTGAGGAAGTCGGCGAGCTGGTCGGCCGGGGTGTAGTTGGAAATGCAGTCGTAGCCGGTGTCGGGGCCGAGCTGGGCGAACATGGCGCGGTTGTTGTCGCGCTTGCAGCCGAAGTGCAGCTGCATGGCCCAGCCCAGGCGCACGTACTCGCCGGCGGCGAACTGCATGAACGCGGTCTTGTACGCGAGGACCTCGTGCTCGGTCAGCGGCTCGGCAGCGGCACCCTTGGCGAAGATCTCCTCGATCTCGGCCTCGGTTGCCGGCACGTACATCACGTAGTCGAGGGCGTGGTCGGAGGCGCGGCAGCCCAGCTCATGGGCAACGTCGTAGCGGGCCGCGATGGCGCGCTTGAGGTCGGCGAAGCTGGCGATCGGCATCTGCGCCACCTCGGACAGGTGCGCGAGGTAGGCGGAGAACTCCTGGCCGCGCTCGATGCGCAGGGCGGCATCGGGGCGCATGGCGGGCACCACCTGCACGTCGAAGGTGGGGTCGGCCGCGATCTTCTTGTGCCACTCGAAGCTGTCGGCCGGGTCGTCGGTGGTGCAGATCATGCGCACCCGGGAGCGGCGGATCAGCTCGCGGCAGGCGAAGTCATCGCCGGCCAGGCGCTCGTTGGCCAGGTCCCACACCTCTTGGGCGGTCGCGGCGTTGAGCACGCCCTCGTAGCCGAAGAAGCGCTTGAGCTCCAGATGGCTCCACTCGAACACCGGGTTGCCGATGCAGCGCTCGAGCGTCTCGGCCCACTTCTGGAACTTCTCGCGCGCCGGCGCGTCGCCGGTGATGAAGCGCTCGTCCACACCGCAGGCGCGCATGAGGCGCCACTTGTAGTGGTCGCCGCCCAACCACACCTCGGTGATGGTCTCGAACCGCTTGTTCTCGAAAATCTCCTGCGGGGAGATATGGCAGTGGTAGTCCACGATGGGCATGTGCTCGGCCACCTCGTGGAACAGCTGCTCACCCGTGGGGGTGCTGAGCAGGAAGTCCTGATCGTCCATAAACCGCTTCATCGCGCGTCCCTTCTCACGGTGTCCGCAACGGTGCAATACGAGCTCTGCACATGGCTGGAGTGCGGACACATTTCACAGGGTGAACGTTACTCCTTTTTCAGCGTCGTGTGATACGAGAAGGTGAACGTTCACCCTACGCGCACAGGTGAGCGGTCGGTTTTTATCGGTGAGCGGTAGGCGATACGGGTTCAGAGCAGCGCCGAAGCGCCCTGAGAACCGGGCGGGCGCCTCGGAGCGTGCGGGGCGAGGAGCGTCCTCGCCCCGTAGCGCCCACGCAAGCTGTGGTAAGCGGACCGGAGGCGAGCGCTACCGCGAGCGCTCCCCTCCTTCCACGTATTGGTCCAAGTTGCTGCGGAACACCAGCTCGACGCCGCCCGAACGCACATCGGTGGCAGCCTTGGTCCCCCACAGCATGCATTCGCACAGATCGCGCATGGCGCTGAAGGCCATGCCCACCGGGTCCTTGTACACCAGGTTGGTGAAGATCCCGCGGCGTAGCGCCAAAACGCTCTCCTCGAACAAGTCGCTGCCGATGGCGAGCACCTTGCCCGCCAGGTCGAGCTCCACCAGCGTGTCGGCCAGAAGCTCGCTGCCTGCCGCGAACACGCTGCACACCAGCTGCGGAGGCGTGCCCTGCAAGCAGCTCGCAAGCTCGCGGTGCACCCGGTCGAGCTCGGCGTGGCCGCCGGCAAGCTCGCCCACCACCAGGCCGGAACGCTGGGTGCGCAGGTAGTCGTTGAACGCGCGGGCGATGAGGTAGTGCGACTCGGTTTGCCCGTCGCCGGACAGCAGCAGCACGCGCGCGTCGCCGCCGGTGCCGTGCAGCAGGTTCGACGCCTGCTCGGCCATGAGGTGGCCGGCCGTGGCGTAGTCGGCCACCACCGCGCCGAAGCGCTTGGTCTGCGGCGCGTCGCCGTTCACCAGCTCAACCGTCACGCCCGCCTCGGCCAGCGCGCGCAGCAGGCTCGTCTCGCGCGCATCGGTGGGTGCTAGGGCCAGCAGGCCGTCGACGCCGCCGCCCTCGCGCACACGGCGCAGCAGGTCCTCCAGATGAAGGCAGCTGCGCCCCAGCTCGTAGTCGATGTACTCGAAGCTGATGCCCGCATCCTGCGCCTGCCGGGCATAGCGGCGCGCGCCCTGCCACAGGTAGGCACTGAAGTAGCGCCCCTCGCGCTCGCCGCTCGGCAGGCACACGGCCACCCGCACGTTTTTCCTCCGCAGGCTCGAGGCGCTCGCGTTGCGGCGATACCCCAGCTCATCGGCACAGGACAGGATACGCGCCCGCACCTCGTCGGACACACCCGGCTTGTTGGTGATCGCCTTGTGCACCGTGTTCACCGACACGTCGAGCCGCGCGGCGATGTCTTTCATGGTCACGCGCCCGGCAGGCGCGGACGGCGCGGCGGCGTGCTCGCGAACTGGCATGTTCTTCTCCCAACCTCGATGTGCTCAGGCCACATGATACCCCGCGCGCCGCCATGCGGGAACGTTAACCCTCCCGGCAGCGGGCACGAACGCGGGTGAGGGCACCCGTGCGCAGGCGCAGGCGCGGGCCGCAGTCGCGGGCATCCATGCGCGGTCCGGCGACCTAGCGCCCGCCTATGCGCGACCCGCATGCAGATACGGCCGCTCATCGATGGCGCCCGACCGGTACGCCTCCAAAAGCGCCCGCAGATCGCCGATCTGCTCGCGGATCTGCACGCCCGTATCGGTATCGCTCACCATCCGCCGCCGTTCGGCCACGTCGAACCGGTCGGTCTCGCTCACGATGTCGGCATTGCGCGACAGCACCGCCTCGACGCTCTCGAACGCCTGATGCGCCTTCAGGCGGCAGCCGCGCGAGCTCGAGATGAGCGTGTAGCCGGCGATGCCCGTCTTGGGATGGTAGGCCCGGCAGAAGCCGCCGTCGATTACCAGCAGGCGCCCGTGCGCGCGAATCGGCTGCTCGCCCTCGGCCGCGTGGACCGGCGTGTGCCCATTGATGATGTGCCCCTCCCCCGGCGCCAGCCCGAACTCGGCCATGATGGTGTCGCAGGTGCGCTCGTCGTGGGTGAGCTTGAAGTACGGGTCCATGGGCTCCACCCAGCAAGCAGGGTCATCGATGTAGGAGCGCTCGAAGGTCTTGACCAACCGGCCGCTTGCCGGCGACTTCATCCCAATCCATAGATACCAGATCCAGTCGAGCGCATCGACGTCGCGCTGACGCCACGCCCGGCGCGCGATGCTATCGCAAAAGTCCAGGTAATCGCGGCCGGCATACCAGGTGCCCAGGCAGTTCATGCTCGAGAAGGTGCCGTCCTCGTTCATAGGCACGCAGCCATGGAACAACAGGTTGCGATTGCGCGCCAGGTACATCGAGCCGTGGCTGTAGAGGAACTCAACGTGGCGGCGCAGGTGATCGGTTCCGGTGAACTCAGCCACCAGCTTATCCACGATATGCTGCTCCTCATCGGTGAGCTCGTAGGGGCGGTCGGGATCCAACGTGGGGAAATCGCAGGTGACCAAGGCGTGCACCGAGCCGTCGGCCAGGCGCACCGTGCCGGCGTCGAGGTCGATCTTGTCCAGCAGCAGCCGGTCGTGCATGTCGAAGCAGGCGTGCCGGCGGATGATCTGGCCTTCCAGTTTGAACAGCAGTACGTTGACTGCCTTGATTAGCGGGGTGAGCCCGGCCGCCAGCCCCGTAGCGCCCGCGGGCACCGGCTGGTAAGTGCGCTCAGCAAAGGCCACCAGCTCGCGCAGGGAGATTCCGTAGTCGTTCTCCAGGATCTCGTAGTTGCCGTAGCGCAGGTTGTTGCGCAGCACGGTGGCGATGCAGGCCGGCTGACCTGCGGCGGCGCCCATCCACAGCAGGTCATGGTTGCCCCACTGGATGTCGAGGGAATGGTAGTCCATAAGGCGGTCGACGATCTTGGCCGCCCCGCCGCCGCGGTCGAAGATGTCGCCCACCAGATGCAGGTGGTCGATGACCAGGCGCTTGATGAGGTTGGACAGCGAGCAGATGAAGTCCTCCACCGCACCCGTTTCCAAGATGGACTCCACGATGCGCTCGTGGTACTGCACGCGGTAGTTGTTCTCGTCCGGATGGGTGTGGAGCAGCTCGTCGATGATGTAGGCGAAATCGTGCGGAATCGCCTTGCGCACCTTGGAGCGGGTGTAACGGCTCGACAGCGCGCGGGCAACTGTGAGCAGGCGGTCCAGCATCGTGGTGTACCAGCCCGAAGTGTCCTCGTGGGCGCGGCGGGCGCGCTCGATCTTCTCGTGCGGGTAGTAGATGAGCGTGCACAGCTCGCCTTTTTGCGCAGGCGTGAGGGTGTCGAGGAAGATCTCGTCGACGTGCTCGCGCACCACGCCCGAGCAGTTGTTCAGGATGTGCAGGAACGCTTCGTACTCGCCGTGGAGGTCGCTCATGAAGTGCTCGGTGCCTTTCGGCAGGTTGAGGATGGCTTGCAGGTTGATGATCTCGGTGAATACCGCTTGCTGGGTTGGAAACTGATCGGAGAGCAAACGCAGGTATTTCATGGTTTGCTCGGACCGCCCGAGGTTGGTCACGGGGATTCCTTTCTGCTTGATGGCAGAGCTCGTTACTCCAGCTTAGCACCGATGGTGACGCGATGGGCCAACGGAGCCGGAATTGGCTGTGGGGCGGCGGGTGGCGCGGTCGCGAGAGGGAGCGGCGCGTGGGCGACCAAGGGCCCGCCGCGCCGAACGCCTTAGCGCCACGAACGCAGACGGTCCTTGAGGTCCGGCGCGATGCGACGGCTCTCGATGGCCTTTTGAATCGCCTTGCGCCGCGTCCGTTCATCCAACGCAGTTCGCCCCGGCGCGCAAGGGCGCTCGGCCGACGGCATGAAATACGGAAGCGCTGCCTGCTCCTGCTTCGCAAGCGCCTCTGCAAAATACCACGCACGCATCATGTTGACGTAGTAGGTATCGGACGCTGGCTCGCATGCGGCAGGCAAGCCCGCCTTGGGCGGCGCACTCGGCACCGACCTCGCCAACGGCGGGCGCCCGGCAGCCGAATCGGACGCACCGTCGGTCGAACTGGACGCACCGTCCGCCGCGTCCGCAGCGGCCGCGCCGGGCGCACGGACGCCCTCCTCGCCGTTTGCATCCAAGCGGGTCAGCGCCACCATCTCAAGGTGGCGCTGCTCGAAGCGCTCGTCTAAAAACAGCCCCATGAGCACGCCGATCGCAAAACGCACCGTGTAGCAGCGCCCCGACGCCAGCCAGCGCTCCACATGCTCCAGCGTCTCGCCCGGGCGCGCACCGAGCACTCGCACGGGCAGCTGGTCGCACGTTGCCCAGTTGTCCACATACGGCAAAAAGCGCTCGTAGCGTGCAAGCGCCGCATCGTAGTCGCGCTCCTGGCCGAGCACGAACGCATGCACCTGGTTCTCCTCGAACAACCGATGCGGGAGCGCATCCAAAAACGATGCGATGTCCTCGCGGCGCGCCACCTGCTTGGCAAGCCGTCGCAGGTCAGGGGTTCGAACACCCGCCACACGCGCGGTATCGACCGTGGGAATCAGCTTTGCCATGAACGCCCGGTAGGTCGGGTCGACGTGTTCCGCCAGGCCCCGGCATACGAACTCCGACGCGGTATCCTCGCCGAATCCCGGCAGCTCGCGGCGCAGCACATCCTCAAACGGCTCATCCTCCGCCTGGGCCAGCAACGCGTCTTTGCCCTCACGCGGCAAGCGCTTGAACAGGGCCTCGGCGCTCATCGCCCGCGACTTGGAGAAGAACCGCGCCTGGGCGAGCAGCCGCACCGGGGCATGGGCGCGCGTGTACTTGGCGCCCGCCCCCGCCTGATGCGCCGCCACGCGCGCGGCCACATCCACGGTGTAGCCGGTATACAGGCTGCCATCGCCGCAGGCAAGGACATAGAGAAAGTGGTCGAACGGACCCATGTCACCCCTCCAAGAACGCAATACGAACAGTGGCGCGCCGGCAAACACGTGAGAGTATCCCACATTTCGCACAGACAGGGGCAAGGCGCAGCTCGGACCGCGGCGCGACCCCATCCCATGAGCTCCTGCCCGCCGGGCACCTCAGCTGCCGGCAACCCCCTGGAGTGATATGCTATATGCATCTCTTTGCTTGGAGGGCGGCATGGGTATCGTGATTTTTCCATCGGAAATCAGCCAACGAGCCCTGCGTGACGCCGTTGCGATGCGCAAGCTCGCCGATGAAGCGCGCAGCTGCTCGACTGCCACTTCGCGCGTGGAGGCAACCGCCGAGCTGCACGGCAGCGCATGATTGGCTGGGAAACACTCGAGCAGCAGCGAGAAACATTCATCGCCCACACGGCGTTGCAAATCCAGATGGAGAACCCCGCTCGGTTCAACGAGGCGGACCCCCTCGGGTTCGAGCAGGCCCAGAAGGAAGCCCTTTCGGCAGCGAAGGAGCAGGCATCGCTTTACGACGCGTTCCTGCAGAACCTGAAAGAGGGCAACAATGAGATGGAGGAGTAGGCTATTAACCGCGGGTTGGATCATATTCGGAATTGGATCGTGCTTGTTCCTGCGGCATCTATGGTTCGTAGAAACGCCTCAGATGGGCCAAGGAGCATTTCTCCCTCTTGCTCATGACGCGTTTCTTGCAATCGCCGATCCAGATCGTGCAGAAATGCACTACCTCTGGAACCCCGATCACACGGAAGAGCTTCAACAGGCACCAGGCGTTACCAAAGTTGTACTCGAAGCGCTTGAGCCAGTACCGTTTCCTCCGGTTCAGATGGTCGATCATATCGTTATAGACGGTATCGCGATCAGGCCTTCTGAACGCGACGACCCCGTGAAGGGGCCGATTCTCGCCCGCGTGTTGCAGGATGCCAGCCAGATCGAATGGCAACTGCTGTGGCGGCGGGCCCTGACGGGGACCGCCGCGTGGGCGGCGGCGCTGGCCGCCATTGGGCTGGCCACATGGCGCGTGAGGCGGGCGGCGAAAGCGGGGAGCCGCGGGGAGGGAAGCGATGAAATGGATTCGTAGGGCGACGGTGGGCCTTTGGGCCTTCTTCACCGTGGCATCTTGCGCATTTCTTTGGTCGGTCTGGTTCGTGGAGACGCCTCCGTGGGGAACGCGCTCTTTCCTGCCGACTGCTAGGGAAGCATATTGCAAGCCCGCGCTGCCGTACCGCCAGGACGATGATTACCTTTGGGGCACCCTATATGACAAGGTTGCCTTTTTCCTGGAGGACAGGGGCCACGTGCAGTCACTCGAGGCGGCACCCGGTGTCGAGCGCGTCTCCCTCGATGACCCACAAATAGACCTGTTCAACACGGTTCAGCCCGTCGATTTTATCGTGGCCGACGGCACAACGGTTCACCGCAACGACTGGGACGACCCCGTGAAGGGGCCGATTCTCGCGCGCGTGCTGCAGGACGCCGCCCGGATCGAGTGGGGCATGCTGTGGGACCGGGCGCTGGCAGGGACCGCGGCGTGGGCGGCGGCGCTGGCCGCCATGGGGCTGGCCTGTCTCTTATACACATCTCCGAGCCCACGAGACGTAGAGGAATCTCG
>CABRIF010000026.1 GCA_902470925.1 uncultured Collinsella sp.
CTCGCGCTGGACGACCCCGCCCGCTTCACCGAGGAGACCCCGTACCGCCCCTCGAGCCCCTACAGCTCCACCAAGGCGGCCTCCGACATGCTCGTGCGCGCCTGGGTGCGCACCTTCGGCCTCAAGGCCACGATCTCCAACTGCTCCAACAACTACGGCCCCTACCAGCACGTGGAGAAGTTCATCCCCAGGCAGGTCACCAACCTCATCGACGGCGCACGCCCCAGGCTCTACGGCGACGGCCGCAACGTCCGCGACTGGATCCACACCGAGGACCACAGCTCCGCCGTCTGGGCGATCCTCACCCGCGGCCGCATCGGGGAGACCTACCTGGTCGGCGCCGACGGCGAGCGTGACAACCTCACGGTCCTGCGCGAGATCCTCAAGGCCTTCGGCCGCGACCCCGACGACTTCGATCGCGTCCGCGACCGCCCCGGCCACGACCGCCGCTACGCCATCGACGCGACGAAGCTGCGCCGCGAGCTCGGCTGGGAGCCGGCGCGCACCGACTTCGCCGCCGGCCTGGCCGAGACGATTCGCTGGTACCGGGACAACGAGGCCTGGTGGCGCACGGCCAAGGCCGCGGCCGAGGCCCGCTACGCCGCCCAGGGGCAGTAGGCGCGGCGCCGACTATCGGCCCCGCGCGCCCCCGCGGCGCCGACCCGGCAGGTGGCAGCCGGGCATATGGGCAAAGATACAGCGCTCCGCCTCGCCGTGCCGTCTGCCTGTCAGCGGCGACCGTTTACCGAATACCCACCACCTCCATGGGCATCTGAGTGCACAATGCTGGGGACATGGGACCTTCGCAATCGCTGCAGCGAGGGCCCTCTAGCACTCAGACACCGGGGGTGTAGGGAGCATGAGAAAAACGACCGCACTGGTTGCAGCCCTGCTTGCTGTCGCAGGGCTGCTCGCGTGTGCACCGCAGGGCTATGCCCAGGACGCGCCGCCAGGCCGCAGCGCAACCCGGCAAGCCGCCGGCGCATGCGCGCCGGCATCGAACGGCAATGCCTTGCGCATGTGGTACACGCAGCCGGGTTCACCCGATAGCTGGGAGAACACCGCGCTCGTGATTGGTAACGGGACCACGGGCGCCATCCTGTTCGGCCAGCCCGAGCGCGAGCAGATCCATTTCAACGACAAGACGCTGTGGAACGGTGGTCCGGCTCCGTCGCGCCCGTCTTACGATGGCGGCAACCGTGACGTTGCCGTGACCAAAGGCCAGCTCGACGCTCTGCGCACCAAGCTCGACGACCACACGACCTCGATCTTCCCGCTGGGTACCAACACGCCGCAGGAAGTATGGGGCGATGGCGACGGGATGGGGTCCTACCAGGATTTCGGGGACCTGCTGCTCGACTTCTCGGCGAGCGCTGCGCCCTTGGACCAGGCCGAGGACTATGTGCGCGATCTTGACCTCACCACAGGCACGGTCTCGGTCCACTTCAACGCAGGCGGCGTCCATTACGAGCGTCACTACTTCGCGAGCCATCCCGACGGCGTCGTTGCCATTCGCCTGGAGGCGTCGGAGCCCGGAATGTTGTCGTTCGATCTGACGGCGCGCGCGGCCCAGGGTCTCGCGTGCACGGCGCGCGCCGAGGGCCGGGCGCTCACGTTGAGCGGAGCGGTTATCGACAACGGGATGCGCTGCGAGATGCAGGCGCGCGTCGTGGCCGATGGCGGTAGCGTGGAGGCCGACCCCGCCGGTCATCTGCGGGTCCGCAACGCCGACGCCGTCACGATCGTGTACGCAACGGGCACCGATTATCAAAACACCTATCCCGTCTACCGTAGCGGGCAATCTGCCGAGGAACTCCATGCCGAGCTCTCCAAGCGCCTGGAGCGGGCTTCGGTGCGCACCTACGATGAGCTGCTGCGTGTTCACGTTGAGGATTATGCCGCGCTGTTCTCGCGCGTCGACCTCGATCTGGGCGGCACATGCCCGGAGGTGCCCACCGACCAGCTCATGGCGCAGTATCGCGCCGGCACGACCTCGCGTGCGGCCGAGGAGCTCGTCTACCAGTTCGGCCGCTACCTCACGATCGCGTCCTCGCGCGCAGGCGATGAGCTGCCCAGCAATCTGTGCGGCATCTGGATGATGGGCAGCGCCAACCGCTATTGGGGCGCCGACTTCCACTTCAACGTGAACGTGCAGATGAACTACTGGCCCGCCTACCAGACCAACCTTGCCGAGTGCGGCTCGGTGTTCACCGACTATCTCGAATCGCTGGTGGTGCCCGGTCGCATCACGGCTGAGCGCTCGGCAGGGATGGTGACAACCGATGCGGCGGCGACACTCATCGGACAGGGCAGGGGCT
This sequence comes from uncultured Collinsella sp., assembly GCA_902470925.1. Taxonomy (GTDB): domain Bacteria; phylum Actinomycetota; class Coriobacteriia; order Coriobacteriales; family Coriobacteriaceae; genus Collinsella. The sequence continues at coordinate 2,319 of CABRIF010000026.1, forward strand.
TTTTGGTCAACACACAGAACAATCCCTTCGGGTGCACGGCCCCCTTCGGGGGGCAGGAGTACGGCTGGAACGTGACCGGCTCATCGTGGGCGCTGCAGAATGCCTATGAAGAGTACCTGTTCACAGGCGATGAGCGCGTGCTGCGCGAGCGCATCTACCCGATGCTGCGCGAGATGGCGGTGTTCTGGGATGGGTTCCTGTGGTGGAGTTCCTATCAGAATCGCCTGGTGGTGGGCCCGTCGTTCTCAGCCGAGCAGGGTCCCATCGTGAACGGCTCTACCTACGATCAGTCGCTCGTATGGGAGCTGTACTCCATGGCGATCGATGCTTCCGAGCGCCTGGGCGTCGATGCCGACCTGCGCGCGGGCTGGGTTGAGCGCCGGGACGCCCTCGACCCGATCATCATCGGCCCCGAAGGCCAGGTGAAGGAATGGTTCGAGGAGACTACGACCGGCCGCGCGCAGGCCGGCAGCCTGGCCGAAGCAGCGATTCCGAACTTCGGCGCGGGAGGCGCGGCGAACCAAGGCGCCTTGCACCGGCACACCTCGCAGCTCATCGGCCTGTATCCGGGGACGCTTATCAACAAGGACAACGCCGCCTGGATGGAGGCGGCAAAGACCACGCTAAAGCTTCGCGGCATGGGCGGCACAGGCTGGTCGAAGGCGCACAAGATCAACATGTGGGCGCGCACCGGCGATGCGGAGGTCACCTACGGCCTGATCCGCGCGATGATCGCTGGCAACACGAACGGCATCCTGGACAACCTGCTGGACTCCCATCCGCCGTTTCAGATCGACGGGAACTTTGGCCTGACGGCGGGCATGAACGAATGTCTGCTCCAAAGCCAGCTGGGCTATACACAGTTTCTGCCTGCCCTGCCCCAGGCGTGGGCCACCGGCGAGGTGAGTGGCATCGTGGCGCGCGGCAATTTCGTAGTCGACATGGCCTGGAGCGATGGCGTGGCCAGGCGGTTCGCGATCACTTCGCGCGCCGGTGGCACCTTCGCCGGCGAATATGCGGGCATCGGCGACGTTGCCGTGACAGCCGAAGACGGCACGTCGGTCGATGTGACGCGCGCATCGACCGATCGTATCTCGTTTGATACCGTGGCGGGGGAGCGCTACGTCATCGATTTCTCCGTGCCGGCACCGGAGCCGGAGCCCGGCCCGACGCCTGATCCGGAACCTGCGCCAACGCCCGACCCGCAGCCAGACCCTGACCCCTCGCCGAATCCGAATCCCCAGCCTGACCCGGACCCGGCCCCGCAGCCGACACCGAGCCCCGACCCGTCGCCTGCTCCTCCGGTGGATACGCCGCCAGATCATGGTCAGGTCTCGTCGCATCCGGGCGCTGCTTCCGCAGCGGGTGCCTTCGTGCCTGCAGATGGCGAAACGCTTGCAGAAACGGGCGATGCCTCCATGCTCGTGCCGATCCTATCCGGCACCGGGGCCCTCGCGCTCGCTGCTGCGGCGGTCGACGTGAACCGCAGACGCCACGACCGATAGGTTGCTTGTTGACCACGGCCTTCCGGGGCTTGTCTGTCCCGGCGCCTCTCCCGGAAGGCCCTTGGCCCGTCCGCATCGTTTTATTGCGGCATGATTCGGGTGCCGTCTTGTTCGCTCCGGCGTCCGTAGCGCCAAGGCGGGGAGACGGCTTCGCCCGCGCCGTGCGCGGCGGCTCCCCTCACGCGATATCCAATATTTTCGCCTGTCCCTATACGCGCCCCCCGTGGGCGTGTACAATGAAGCCGACCTTTAAGCGCGTACGAGATACCCGCAAGGATACATAGCCCGCCCATCGCGGGTCCTCGTGGGAATGCTCGCACCGCGCTAAGCGGTCGGGCATTGTTTTTTGTCGAAATCGGGACTCGTTCCCGCAGGACAAAAGCTGGCGGCGTCCCGTCGCCAGCCACAGATGCCCCGGTGCAAGCCGGGGCGGGAGAGTTGGAAGGAGTTTGATGGGCATGGCTTCACCGAAGGCGGTCATCATGGACGAGACCGCGATCAACCGCGCGCTTACGCGTATCGCGCACGAGATCGTCGAGAAGAACGAGGGCATCGAGAACCTCGCGCTTGTCGGTATCGTGACGCGCGGCGACCTGCTCGCCAAGAAGCTCGTGGACGAGATCGAGCGGATCGAGGGGGTGCGCGTTCCGCTGGGCAGCCTGGACATCAGCTTCTACCGCGATGACTACCTCACCCAGATCGCACCGGCCATCCACGCCACGAACATCACGTTCAACGTCGACGGCAAGCGCATCGTGCTCGTGGACGACATCCTCTACACCGGGCGCACCATCCGCGCCGCGCTGGACGCCATCATGGACCTCGGTCGCCCCAGCCGCGTCGAGCTTGCCGTGCTGGTGGACCGCGGTCATCGCGAGCTTCCCATCTGCCCCGATTTCGTGGGCAAAAACGTCCCCTCCTCGCGCGAGGAGAACGTCCGTCTGTACCTGGAGGAGGTCGACGGCCGCACCTCCGTTGACATCACGTCCGTCGAGCAGGGCTCCCGCGTGGGCTCCGCGCCGTTGGGAGGCGAGTAGACCCGTGTTCAACAACCATAAGCACCTGATCGACATCTCGGAGTACTCCGATGCCGAGCTCATGACGATCCTCAAGACCGCCAAGGCTTTCTCTGAGGTCAACGAGCGCGCCATCAAGAAGGTCCCCACGCTCAAGGGCAAGACCATCGTCAACATGTTCAACGAGCCCTCCACGCGCACCCGCAGCTCTTTCGAGCTGGCCGAGAAGCGCCTGAGCGCCGATACGCTGAACTTCGGCGGCTCCTCCACCTCCACGGTGAAGGGCGAGAGCCTCATCGACACCGTCATGACGCTCGATGCCTACAAGATCGACTGCATCGTCGTGCGCGACAAGCACGCCGGCGCGCCGCATATCGTGTCCCAGGCGAGCCCCGCGGTCGTTATCGACGCCGGCGACGGCAAGCACGGCCACCCCACCCAGGCCCTGCTCGACCTGTACTCCATCTGGGAGCGCAAGGGCAGCTTCGAGGGCCTGAAGGTCGGCGTCGTGGGCGATATCGGCCACTCCCGCGTGTGCGGATCGCTGATTCCGGCGCTCAAGATCATGGGCGCCGAGGTCACCGTTGTGGCCCCCGGCACCCTCATGCCGCCCGCGCCCGAGGTGCTGGGCGCCGACCACGTCTCCTTCTGCCTGGACGACGTCCTGCCCGATCTCGACGTGGTCTACATGCTGCGCATCCAGCGCGAGCGCCTCGAGGGCGCGCCGTTCCCGAGCCTGCGCGAGTACCACAAGCTGTTCGGCCTCACCAAGAAGCGCGAGGCGCTCATGCGCCCCGACGCGATCGTGTGCCACCCCGGCCCGATCAACCGCGGTGTCGAATTCGATTCCTACATGCCCGACCATCCGGAGCGCTCGGTCATCCTCGACCAGGTCTACGCCGGTATCTGCGTGCGCATGGCTGCCCTGTATCTGCTGCTTGGAGGTGCCGATAATGGCCTTGCTTCTTAAAAACGCCCACGTTGTCGATCCGGCTGCGGAGCTCGACGGCGTCATGGATGTCCTGGTCGAGGGCGACAAGATCGCCCAGGTGGGCGAAGGTCTTTCCGCCGAGGGCGCCGAGGTTGTCGACCTTGCCGGCAAGTACCTCGTGCCGGGTCTCGTGGACATGCACGTGCACCTGCGCGAGCCGGGCTTCGAGACCAAGGGCGACATCGAGTCCGAGACGGCCGCGGCTGCGCGCGGCGGCTTCACCGGCGTGTGTTCCATGCCCAACACCGACCCGGTGACCGACAACGGCGTGGTCGTCGAGTACGTGAAAAGCGTTGCCGCCGAGCGCGGCCACTGCCGCGTGTACCCGTCCGGCGCTATGACCCGCGGCCTCAAGGGCGAGATCATCGCCGAGATGGGCGACATGGTCGAGCACGGCTGCGTGGCCTTCACCGATGACGGCCGCGGCATCCAGGGCGCGGGCATGCTCCGTCGCGCCATGGACTACGGCAAGATGTTCGGCAAGGTCTTCATGAGCCACTGCCAGGACGAGGACCTGGTGGGCGACGGCCAGATCAACGAGGGCGTCGTGTCCACCCGCCTGGGCCTGCTCGGCTGGCCGGCGGCCGGCGAGGAGCTCCAGATCGCCCGCGACATCCAGATCGCCGAGCTCACCGGTGCCAAGCTGCACATCCAGCACATCTCCACCGCGCGCGGCCTTGCGATGGTGCGCGCCGCCAAGGATCGCGGCCTGCCCGTGACCTGCGAGGCCACCCCGCACCACCTGTTCCTTACCGAGGAGGCCATCGACGGCACCTACAACACCTGCCTGAAGGTGAACCCGCCGCTGCGCACGGCCGCCGATGCCCAGGCCCTCATCGCGGGCGTGGCCGACGGCACCGTCGACGCCATCGTGACCGACCACGCCCCGCACGCCGACTGGGAGAAGTCCCGTGAGTTCGAGTTGGCCCCCTTCGGCATGACCGGCCTGGAGACCTCGCTTGCGCTCGTCATCACCAACCTGGTCAAGACCGGCACGATCAGCTTCGCCCGCATGGTCGAGCTCATGGCCATCGAGCCCCGCAAGATCCTCGGCCTGGAGCCGGTTTCCATCGCGGCCGGCAGCACCGCCGACATCACGGTGTTCGACGCCGACGCGACCTGGACCGTCACCGAGGACGGCTTCGTGTCCCAGGCCAAGAACTCGGGCTTCATCGGCGCCGAGCTCTGCGGCCGCGCCACCGACGTGTTCGTGGGCGGCGTGCGCACGCTCGCCTGCGGTGAGGTCTGCTAACATCGCTTCGGAAGGCTGCGCCGTCTCGCCGCATCGCCGGCGGCGGCGCAGCGTCATGTGTCCATCCATGCCCCGTGCATGGGGAGGGGAGCTTCCATGCCCAATCCTTCACCGGCGCGTATGCATGACTTCGAGGTCGTATCGAACGAGAAGATCGCCGACGGCGTCTTCTCGCTCGTCATTTCGGCCCCTCGTCTTGCAGCTGCGCTCAAACCCGGGCAGTTCGTCAACGTGCGCGTGCCCGGCAACGCCTTCGAGCTGCTGCGCATTCCGCTGAGCTATGCGAGCGCCGACGCGCAGGCCGGCACCGTCGAGATCTGGTATGCCGTGGTGGGCAACGCCACGCGCCGGATGTCTGCCTGGACGCCGGGCGTCACCGGCGATCTGCTGGGTCCGGGCGGGCGCGGCTGGTCGGTGCCGGCGGACGCGCGCCGCGTGCTCGTGGTGGGCGGCGGCATCGGCGTGCCGCCGGTGCTGTGCCTGGCGCGCCAGCTTGCCGCCGCCGGCGTGGAGGTGGACGCCTGCGTGGGCGCGGCGTGCGCCGAAAAGCTCGTGGGCGTGGCAGAGTTCGAGGCGCTCGGGTGCGGCCGCGTGTGCGTGGCCACCGACGACGGCTCGGTCGGCACCTGCGGCTTTTGCACCGAGCCGGCATCGGAGCTGCTGGCATCCGGCGGCTACGACTACGTGGCCACCTGCGGCCCCGGCCCCATGATGAAGCGCGTCGCCGAGGCGGCCGGGCGCGCCGGCGTGTTCTGCGAAGCCTCGCTCGAGCGCATGATGAGCTGCGGCTTCGGCGCCTGCAGCACCTGCAATGTGGAAACGGTCGACGGCATGCAGGGCGCCTGCATGTGCGGCCCGGTGTTCGATGCGTCCAAGGTGGTGGTCTGGTGAGCCAGGTGAAGATGGCCGTCGACTTCGGCGGCGTGAAGATGAAAAACCCGATCAACACCGCGTCGGGCACGTTCGGGCAGGGCTGGCAGTTCTCCGAGCTGATGGATGTCAGCCGGCTCGGCGCCATCACGACCAAGGGCTGTGCTGCGGAGCCCTGGCCGGGCAACCCCGCCCCGCGCATGACCGAGGTGCGCGGCGGCATGATGAACTCCGTGGGCCTACAGAACCCGGGCGTGCGCGCCTTCGCCGCCGACTACGGTCCGTGGCTCGCCGACCTCACCTCCCAGGGCACCCAGGTCATCTGCCAGGTGGCCGGCCACTCCACCGCCGAGTACGTGCATGCGCTTGAGCTGTTCTGCGAGCTGGCCCCCTGGGCCGCCGGCTTCGAGATCAACGTGAGCTGCCCCAACATCGCCGCCGGAGGCGCGGCCTGCGGGTCGACGCCCGAGGGAGCCGCCGAGGTCATGCGCGCCTGCCGCCAGGTCACTGACCGCCCGCTGTTCGTCAAGATGGCCCCGGTGCGCGTGCCCGAGATCGCCTGCGCCCTCGAGGCCGAGGGTGCCGATGGCCTGACGATCATCAACTCCATCTCCGGCATGGCGATCGACGTGCACACGCGCCGCTCGAAGCTCTCCAAGCCCACCGGTGGCCTGTCCGGCCCGCTGTGCCATCCCATCGCCGTGCGCATGGTGTGGGAGGCCGCGCGCGCGGTGAACATCCCCATCTGCGGCGTGGGCGGCGTCATGACCGGCGAGGATGCGGCTGAGTTCATCCTGGCCGGCGCGACCTGTGTGTCGGTGGGCATGGCGAGCTTCGTGGAGCCCGACGCCTCCGTGCGCATCCTCTCCGAGCTCGAGGCCTGGGCCGAGGGCCAGGGCGTTGCCGATATCAACGAGCTGATTGGAGCCTTCGAATGCTAGAGGCCGATGCCCGCGACCGCATCATCGTCGCCATCGACTGCGACCGTGCGCGCGCCCTGGAGCTCGCCGATGCGCTGGCCGGTCACGCCCGCTGGCTCAAGGTGGGCATGACGCTGTTCTACGCGGAGGGCCCAGCCATCGTGCAGGCCTTCACCGAGCGCGGCTTCAAGGTCTTTCTGGACCTGAAGTTCCACGACATCCCGCATCAGGTGCGCGGGGCCGCGCGCTCAGCGGCGCTCGCCGGCGCAGACCTGCTGTCTGTACACGGCTCGGGCGGCCGCGCGATGCTCACCGCCTGCCGCGAGGGCGCCGAGGCCGCCTCTGAGGTGCGCGGATGCAGGCCCGAGCTCGTGGCGATCACCGTGCTCACGAGCATGGACCAAGAAGCGCTCGCCGAGGTGGGCGTCGAGGTGCCGGTGGCCGAGCAGGCTGCGCGCCTGGCGCGTTTGGCGCAGGCCGGCGGTATCGACGGTGTGGTGTGCTCGCCGCGCGAGGCCGCCGCGATGCGCGCGCTGCTGGGCGTCGACGCCCTCATCGTCACGCCGGGCGTGCGTCCGGCCGGCGCCGAGCTGGGCGACCAGGCCCGCGTGGCCACGCCCGCGCAGGCGATCGAGGCCGGCGCGAGCCATATCGTGATCGGCAGGCCCGTGACCGGCGCAGATGACCCGGTGGCTGCCTTTGAGGCGGTCGTTGAGGAGCTCCGCGGCGTGGAGACCCCATCCAGCCGTTAGGTCCTGAAGCTCCAACCTGCGCAAACAACGCGAACGTTTCGTGGATATGCGCGCGCGTGGAAACTGATAGGGCCTTTGAGCTTGCACTTTCATGGTGCATCGTCTAATCTATGTGCCTGTTGAAGGTTCGGGGTGCACCTCTGTGCATGCCACCCGTATTCATTCGTTGTAGTCAAACCTAGTATTTGGAGGTTCACATGGCGCTCCCTCAGCTCACCGACGAGCAGCGCAAGGCCGCTCTCGAGAAGGCCGCCGCCGCCCGCCACGCCCGCGCCGAGCTTCGCGAGAAGATCAAGAAGGGCGAGATCACGCTCGAGTCCGTCCTCAACTCCGAGGACCCCATCGCCTCGCGCATGAAGGTCTCCACCCTGATCGAGTCCCTGCCTGGCTACGGTAAGGCCAAGGCTGCCAAGATCATGGATGAGCTGGGCATCTCCGCCACCCGCCGCGTGCAGGGCCTGGGCGTTCGCCAGCGTGAGCAGCTCCTCGAGCAGCTCACCAAGTAAGTGAGCTCCATCGAGCCAAAGCTCTTTGTGATTTCCGGGCCGTCAGGCGCAGGGAAGGGGACGCTTGTCGCACGCGTGCGCGAGCGTCGTCACGACCTGGGCCTGACGGTTTCCGCTACCACGAGGGAGCCTCGTGCCGGCGAGGTCGATGGCGTCAACTACCACTTCCTATCCGACGAGGAGTTCTCCCGTCGGGTGGAGGCCGGTGCCTTCGTTGAATGGGCGCAGGTGCACAACCACCGTTATGGCACGCTGGCGAGCGAGGTCGATCGCAACCTCGCCACCGGGCGCTCGCTCATCCTGGAGATTGACGTCCAGGGTGCGCTGGCGGTGCGCGAGCGTTTTCCCGATGCGGTCCTCATCTTCATCGAGCCCCCGTCGCTCGAGGAGCTGCGTGCGCGCCTTATTGGTCGCGGTTCCGAGACCCCCGCATCGCTGGAGCTGCGCATGGAGAACGCCGAGCGCGAGCTTGCGCTGGCTGGCTCCTATAACGAGCTCATCGTCAACGACGACCTCGACCGCGCCACCGACGAGCTGCTTGCCGTCCTGCAACGCTATGAAAGGATCTGATCTTCCGTGTCAGTCGTGAAACCCCGTATCGATGACCTGCTGGACAAGACGGACCACAACCGCTTTTTGCTGGCCGCCCTCGCCTCCAAGCGCGCGTGCGACATCAACAACATGCTCCGCGGTCAGCACAGCCGCGTGCTCGCAGTGCAGGATGTGGACGACATCACCATCGCCCTGTCCGGCAAGGACACCATCTCCATGGCCATGGAGGAGATCGTCGACGGCAGCATCTCCTACGATGAGCAGCGCTACGAGACGGCGCTCGGCCATGTGACCCCGCGGGAAGCCTAAACGCATGGCGAGCCGCGTATGCCTGGTCCATTACCACGAGATCGGGCTGAAAGGAAAGAACCGCGCCCGGTTCGAGCGCGCGCTCATGGATGCACTGAAGGCGGCTTTGGCCGCCTTTTCCGTGGCGACCGTCACGCGCATCTCCGGGCACATCCTGGTGAGCTTCTCCGTCGCAGGCGAAGCGGAGCGCGCGTTTGACCTCATCGCGCGCGTGCCGGGAGTGGCGCGCGTGTCGCTGGCGTTCCATACGAACCGCGAGCCCGCCGAGTACCATGCAGCGGCGATCAAGGCGCTGGCCGAGTTCGGCAGCTTCGAGAGCTTCAAGGTGGCCGCACGCCGCTCGAATACCGACTACGAGCTCACGAGCATGGACTTGAACCGCCAGGTGGGCGAGGCGCTGTGCCTGGCATATCCGGACAAGAAGGTCCAGATGCGCGACCCGGACGCCTGCGTGCATGTGCTGGTGGTCCAAGGTAGCGTGTACGTGTACGCCAAGAGTGTGCGCGGCGTGGGCGGTTTGCCCCAGGGCAGCGCCGGCAAGGTCGTGACGCTGCTGTCCTCCGGTATCGACTCGCCGGTGGCCACCTGGCTGCTTGCGCGCCGCGGCGCCGTGTGCGTGCCCGTGCACTTCTCCGGGCGCCCGCAGACGGTCGACACGAGCGAGTACCTGTGCCAGGACATCATCGAGGCGCTAGCGCCCGCAGTCCAGGTGGGCCGCCTGTACGTGGTCCCCTTCGGCGACTGCCAGCGCCAGATCTCGCTTGCGTGCCCCAGCGACCTGCGTGTCATCATGTACCGGCGCATCATGTACGCCGTGGCCGAGCGCATCGCGCGGATCGAGGGCGCCAAGGCGATCGTGACGGGCGAGTCGCTCGGCCAGGTGGCCTCACAGACCCTCGAGAACATCATGGCGGTCAACGAGGTCGTGGACATGCCGGTCTTCCGCCCGCTGATCGGCTCGGATAAGCAGGAGATCATCGCCCGCGCGCAGCAGATCGGCACCTACGACATCTCCACGCAGACGGCTCCGGATTGCTGCACGCTGTTCATGCCCCGGCGTCCGGAAACGCACGCCAAGCTCGATGCCGTGCACGCCGCGTGGGAGCTCATCGACCACGAGGCGATGATCGATGAGCTTGTCGAGCATGTTGAGTACATCGATTTCGACGCGCCGGTCTACCATCGACCGAAACAGATGAAACGCCGCCATGCCGCGCTCGCGCCGCGCGATGTGCGCCCCTCGGTGCAGGCGTCTTGTGCGGCAGAGGATGCGCCTGCGGGGCTGTAAGGGCTCTCGCTTGCCCGTGTGCGTACGGGGACGGCTGCCCGCGCCCGCGGTTTCCGGATCGCGCTGCGGGGGCGGGGGCCATTATCCGGTTGCGCGGTTTCGCATCCGTCTGATTGCGGCAGGCACCGGTTGTTGGTGCCTGCCGCGCGCGGTTGTCGTTTCCTGCCGCGTTCGCGGTTGTCTGTTCCTGCGCGCACGGTTGCCGCTTCTTGCTGCGCGGGTGCCGCTTTCTGCTGCACGCGGTTGCCTGCACGTGCCGGCATGTGCACAGTTTCCGTTTTTGCTTCGCGAAAAGGTGCCCATTTGTGTCGATGGCGCAGGTGGGCTCCTTTTCACGTTCATCGTTCTTGCAGGTAGAAGCATTGTTGATGGAGAGTCTGTGGAGGGCTCACGGCGCATGGTTCGGCTGTGCGAGGCCGATGGCCTGCCCGATTTAGATGGGCGCGGGAAATCTGTAAGGTTGCGCATCTCGGATTTGGATTGATGCTTCCGGCCCGCGTGGCGCCTGCAACCATAGAGGTGGAGGTGGTTGCATGGCACAGGTACATGAACGCGAGGGCGCGCTGGAGCGCCTGCAGCATCTGCTGCGGCAACGTCCTGTCGCCGTAGCGGCGATGGCGTTGCTGGTGGGCGGATGCGTGGGCGCGGCACTGTGCGGCGCGGGTCAGGCTGCGGGAGAACAAGGCGTGGTGCTCGAACGCGGATCGGCTGATGCGGCAGGGGATGCGGATGCGTCTCGGGCCGACGGTGATGATGCCGACGGGCGCGCAGATGAGGGTTTGGATGGCGGCGGATCGGCGGATGCCGGGCGCGAGGAGCCGATCGTGGTCGATGTTGCCGGTGCAGTGACGACGCCGGGGGTGTTCGAGCTGCCCAATGGGTCCCGTGTGCAGGATGCGATCGCGGCGGCTGGCGGCCTCGCGGCTGATGCCGACCCCTCCAGCGTGAATCGCGCGGCGCCTGTCACCGACGGCCAGCAGGTGTATATCCCGCGTGCGGGTGAGACGTCGGCGGCTGCGCAGGGGACGGGCTCCGCGCCTATGGGAGGGTCCGGTGCGGCAGCATCGGACCTCGTCAACATCAATTCCGCCACGGCCGAGGAGCTGGACACCCTGCCGGGCGTGGGGCCCTCGACAGCCCAGGCGATCATCGAGGATCGGGAGGCGAACGGTCCGTTTGCCGCGGTTGAGGACCTCATGCGCGTAAGCGGTATCGGCGAGAAGAAATTCGAGAAGCTCAAGGCGTCCATATGCGTGTAGAGGCAGACGAGCTGCCGATCCGTCCATATCTGCCGCCCTCGTTTGCGGGATGCGCGGCCGCTCTGCTTGTTGCGTGGTTCGTGCTCGCCGGCGCGTGGGACGCCCGCTCGGTGGATGACTGGCACGTCGATGCGCCGCAGGTTCGCATCGTGCTGAGCGCAGGCGCATGCGCGATGTTGCTTGCGGGCGCGCTGGCGTGCCACCGCGCGGCGAGGCGAGGGGAGCGGTTTGCCCGGCTTGCCCGATGGCTCGGCTGGGCGGGTGCCATGGGGCTGCTGTCGCTTGCATCGAGCGCCTTGTGGGTTCAGGGGTGGAACGCGCGCGCCGCAGCGGTTCAGGGACGTGCCGCCAGCTCGTTTGACCTTGCGATGCGCGGGGATGCGCGCGCGGGTGCGTACGGGGTATCGGCGACGGCGGAGCTCTACGACGGGGAGCACGGATGCGTGGCTGCGGTGCGCGCGACCGCCGACGAAGAGCTGGCGTCCGGCGAGCGGCTGCGCGTGGCGGGACAGCTGGAAGCGCTGGATGCGAGCGACTGGGGTCGAAGCCGATTCATGAAGGGCGAAGTTGGCTCGCTGCGCATTCGGCGGGTACTCGAGCGCATGCCGACGGCGTCGGACGATGCGGTCGCGGGGATCCGGAGCGCGGCGCTCGAACGCATCGATCCGGGTGGGTCGGACGGCCGCGCGCTGATCGCCGGGGTGGTGTGCGGTCGCACGACCGAGCTTGCGCAGACGGAGGCGAACGACCTGTTCGCGCGCTGCGGGCTGTCGCATCTGGTGGCGGTTTCGGGCAGCCATCTCGCCTACATCGCGGTGCTGCTGCAGGCGGTACTGGGTGCGCTGGGCGCGGCCCGGGCGCGGCGCATGGTGGCGCTGGTCATAACCATGGGGCTGTATGTGCTGTTTACCGGTGGCGCGGCGTCTGCGGTACGATCGGTGGTGATGGTCGTGTGCTCGTACGCCTCGCTGCTCGGGGGCCGTAGGTCCCATGCGCTTTCGGGGTTGTCGCTCACGGCGTGCGCGCTGGTGGTGCTCGATCCGGGCATCGCGTTCGACCTGGGTTTTCAGCTCTCGGCGGCAAGCGTCCTGTTCATCCTGGTCTTCGGGCGCTATGTGGTGTGGCTGTTGCGGCGCCTCGGTCTACCGCGGACGGTTGCCGACCCGCTCGCGCTCACGCTGGTTGCCCAGTGGGCCACCTGTCCGCTGACGCTACCGGTGTTCGGCCAGCTGTCGCTGATCGCGCCGATTGCCAACCTCGTTGCCGGCCCGCTGATGACGGCATTGCTCGTCGTGGGGTTGCTGACGGTTCCGGTTGCCACGGCGGTCCCTGCCCTCGCGGGTCTCCTTGCCGCTCCCGAAGGATTGGCGAACGCGTCGATATTCGCTGCGCGCGTCCTGGGCGACCTTCCGTTTGCCGCCTTGGCGGTGCAGGCGCAGCCCTGGCAGCTGATCGCGCCCTACGCGGCGGCCCTCGCGGTGTACGCGCTTTGGCGCCCGTGGCGTGCATGGCAGCTGCGCGCGGCGCTCGCCATAGCGCTCGGTGCGGTGGGCGTGCATGTTGCCCGCTGGTGCCTGTTCGCCCCGCCTGCCGTCACCGTGCTCGACGTGGGCCAAGCCGATGCCATCCTGGTGCGCGACGGATCGAAGAACCTGCTGGTCGATGCCGGGGTGGACGAGCAGGCGGCGGCCGCCCTTGCACGCAACCATGTGTTCGCGCTCGATGCCGTTGTCATCACGCATTGGGACCGCGACCACTGGGGCGGCCTTTCCGCGATCCTGCAGACCGTTCCGGTAGGAAGGCTGGTGGTGGCCGAGGGGGCGGCGCGTGCCATGCCCGATGAGGTGCGCACATCGTTTACGGGCGAGGTCATCGAAGTGGGTGCGGGAGATCTTCTCAGGGCCGGGGGCTTCGCGTGCCGCGTGGTGTGGCCGCGTGAGGCGGTTGCGGGGGAGCAGAACGGTGAGTCGGTGTGCCTAGACGTTGTCTATGACGAGGGCGGAAGGCGGCTTCACGCGCTGCTGACCGGCGACACCGAGCTCGATGCGGAACGGATCTATGCGCAGGAGGTGGGGGATATCGATATGCTGAAAGTAGGGCATCACGGGTCGAAGATTTCGGTTGACCTGCCGTTGCTGGAGACGCTCGATCCCGAAATCGCGGTTGCAAGCGCCGGGGAGGGGAACTCCTACGGGCATCCGAGCGCGGCGTGCACCGATGCGGTCGAGGCGTATGGAGCCCGGTTCGCCTGCACGATGGAGGTGGGCGATGTGGTCGTGGCTCCCGGGGATGCGGGGGCGACGGTGACGTATGGCCGCTGAGTTGTGCGGGCGTGCGGCTGCGCCTGACGGTAGAATGTATGAGATGCCGCACGCACGGCATGCGCGAGGGACTGTCGAGAGAAGGGGCGCGAACAGATGGCACAGGCGGAGTTGCTTCCTGCGTATCTCATCGTGGGCGCCGATGAGTTCAAGCGCTCGAACGCGCTCGACCGCATGCGGGCCCGTCTCGAGGAGAGCGGCATGTCGGCATTCAACCTCGATGAGCGCGACATGACCAAGGACCCGCAGATCGATGACATCATCGCATCGCTCAACACCTTCCCCATGGGCGCCCCGTTCAGGCTCGTGATCCTGCATGGGTGCGACAAGCTTCCCAAGGCGGTAAGCGAGCCGCTTGTGAGCTACCTGGCGAATCCGGCTCCCTCGACGGTGTGCCTGCTGGAGGCAGGTAGCCTGGCCAAGAACACGCGGCTGTACAAGGCCGTGGCGAAGATCGGGCCCAAAGCCGTGGTGGATTGCGCACCGAAAAAGGCATGGGAGATGCCCCGGCAGGTCGTGGCGATGGCGCGTGCGCACGGCAAGGCCATGGACCTGCCTGCCGCCGAGGAGCTCGTCTCGCGCGCGGGCGATAACAGCCGCATGCTCGATAACGAATTGAAGAAGCTCGCCGCCATGGTGGCCGGTCCTGCGATTTCGCTGGCAGATGTCGAGCGCCTGGTGATGCGCACCGCCGAGGTGAAGCCGTGGGATCTGCTGAACGCGGTGGCGGCGCGGGACCTTCCGCGTGCGCTCGAGCTGCTGGAGCTGCAGCCTGAGCGCAGCGAGATCCGCCTGTGGTCGCTGCTGGTGGGGCGTATCCGCGAGCTGATCGTGGCCAAGGCGCTCGACGCGCGCGGGCAGGGTCGCGAGCTCGCCGCGACCCTCGTCGTGCAGTCCTGGCAGGTTAAAAACCATCTGGGATGGGCACGCCGCTGGTCGATGCCGGCGCTGGTCGATGCCCTGGGCGCCGCCGCCGAGGTCGAGCTCGCCCTCAAGGGCTCGCGCGACAGCCAGCTTGCCTTGCGCATGTGGATCACCGAGATGCTGCGCGCTGCATCGTAGCCGGCCGGTGTGGAATTTCGTGCGCGGCCAGCGAATAAATGCTGCTCGTCAGTTGCGCTTGCAGAGCCGCATGATATACTTTCCGGCTGTATGACCTCAACAACCGTGTCTCAGAGGCCGGATAGTAAGACTTTCTCAGTATCTGAAAGGAACACCACCAGTGGCAAACATCAAGTCTCAGAAGAAGCGTATCCGCACCAATGAGATCGCTCGTGTCCGCAACCGCGCGATTCGTTCCGAGCTCAAGACCGTGATCAAGCACGTTCGCGCCGCCGTCGAGGCTGGCGACAAGGCCGCTGCCGCCGCCGCTGCGACCACCGCGTACCGCAAGCTCGACAAGGCTGCCGCCAAGGGCGTTATCCACAAGAACCAGGCTGCCAACCGTAAGTCGGGCGTTCAGTCGCTGGTCAACACGCTGAACTAGCACGAACTGCTCAAATTCGAGCGATTCTTACGGGTCCTGCGCAAGCGGGACCCGTTTTGTTTTGGAGCTCGTTGGGATGGGATGGGCTAGTTACCCGGGCCGGGCTGGCTGCTTCGCGGGTGCGACGTCAGATGCCAGCCGTCGCAGTAGGGGCAGCGGTAGATGGACAGACCCGTTTGACCGTGAGCGGCGCAGGCGGCGACTGCGTCCTGCGCCTCCCTGCGGGACCGGTAGCGCTGCTTGGATTCGCACGCCCGACGACGGCGGGCGGCTTCGACGGCCGCCCGATCGTGTTCACTGCGTACGCGCTCCCGCTCAAAGAGCTCGCTGAAGCCCGTGGGGTCAAGCCGCTCCTCGAACGCGGCGCGCTGCTTGGCCCGCGCCGATCGCTTGTGGCTCGACATGGGCACACCTTCCTTCGGATCGCGGTTTGCGCGGCTTGACGTTAGCGCTCCTCGAGCAGCGTCTGGCCGAATGCGTCGGCGGCGATGATGGCGGCGGTGAACGCCTCGGGCGAAAACGCCTGCGGATTGCCCAGCTTCCATTCGTTGGTTTGCTGGGCGAGCTCGACGAGCTGGGGGAGATGCGAGCGGTCCAGATCGAGCTCGGCCAAGGTAACCGGTAGGCCCAGCTGCTTGTTGAAGCGCGCATAGCGCTCGAGTTCGGCGTCATCGCCCCGATAGGCATGCAGGACCAGGACGCCGAAGCTCACGACCTCGCCGTGCAGGTGGTGCGCACCGCTGCGTGTGACACCGCAGCTGGCGTTGTAGAAGGCGTGCGCGAGCGAGGAGTTGTAGTAGAAGTCGGGCTGGTTGGTGAGGTTCGAGACGTATCCGGTGTTCACCACGATGTCGAGGGCGATCTGCTTTACGGCCTCGCTCGCATGCCCGGCGCGGACATCGGCCAGGCCCTCCGCGCCCCATTCCATGAGCGGCTCGGTGCAGGTGTGGGCCAGGGTGAGGCCGAGCGCGGCGGTGTGGGAAAGGTCCTTGCCGCTCGTGGCGTATTCGACCTCGGGTTGCTTGGAGAGCGCGTCTCCGATGCCGGCCCAGAAGTACTCGGCGGGAGCCTCGGCGATGATGGCGGGGTTGATGAAGATGTGCACCGGGGCGTCCGGGTAGGCGTATTCCTTGAAGGAGCCGTCGTCGTGGTAGATCACGGCGATGGCTGTGGCGCTCGAGCAGTTCGAGCAGATGGTGGGCACCGAGAACACGGGCAGGTCATGCTGTTTCGCCGCGGTCTTTACGGTGTCGATGGCCTTGCCGCCGCCGATGGCGAATACGGCGTCGGCGGCAGTTTGCGCGAGCACGTCGGCGATCGCGTCGACGTTGCGCTGCGTAGAGTCGGTGCCGTAGACCACCTCGGCCTCGATGCTGATGCCCGTGTCCTCGAGCGCGGCGCGGATGCCGGGCGCTGCGGCGGCGAGGGCGCGCGCCCCGCCCGCAAGCACGATGCGCGTGGCGCGGTAGCCGGCCAAGACGGCAGGAATCGCCTCGAAGCAATCTTCGCCGACGGTGTAGTTGCTCATCTGGATAGTTCGCATGGTGCCTCCTCGCGCGCGGTGTAGATAGTCCCACATTGTATCGTGAGCCCCGAGGGATGCCGCTTGGATCGGCTTTTGTATACGCTTCGGTAACATTGCCGGCTGTCGGGCGGGGAGCATCACGTGGTCCTTTGGAGCCGCGATCTCGCGCGGAGGCCGGGATGCGATCCGAGGCCGGGAGCCTGCGGCCGGGGTTGGCTGTGCGGAAAGGCCGAGAGCCGGCAGGAGCATGTGGAGTGTGTGGCCGCCGG
Organism: uncultured Collinsella sp.; assembly: GCA_902470925.1. GTDB lineage: Bacteria > Actinomycetota > Coriobacteriia > Coriobacteriales > Coriobacteriaceae > Collinsella. The sequence goes on from CABRIF010000026.1 coordinate 19,140, forward strand.
CATCGTTCGCAACGTCGCGCCGCGCTTCCCGTGACCGTGCTATCATGCTGAACACAGGCGTTGAAGGGGACGAGTAAATCGGACCCGCACGGCACAGAGAGCCCGGGGTGCTGCGATCCGGGTGCGTGCGGCCCATTGAATATCACCCCGGAGCCGCGGTCCGAACAGCTGCTTGGGTGGGCTTGTGGCGTTTCGTATGATGTGGGCGTGCGCGCTTTGAGGGCGCCGCGGCCGCGAAAACGAAACGACCCCGTCCCCAGATTGCAGCTCAGTAGATGCCGCCGGGATGGCCGTCGTGACAGGCCAGCCGAGTACGAGGGGAGTGCGCAGGCACGAACCTTTGAGCTGGGTGGTAGAGCGAAACGCACGCGCAGGCCTGCTTCCTGCGCATTCATCGAGCGCTTCGTCCCAGCTTGCAGGGACGGGCGCTTTTTTCATGTCGGAGGAGGCCTGCGGCCGTGTACGGTCGCGCGGCCGAGCACCGAGGGCGCCCACAACGAGAAGGGGGTATTCGTGGCAAACGAGTACAAGCAGACCATGAACCTGCCCAAGACCAAGTTCCCCATGCGGGCGGCCTTGGCGCAGCGCGAGCCGGAGCGCCTGAAGCGCTGGCAGCAGAACCGCGTGTACGAGCTTATGCTCAAGAAAAACGAGAGGCATGAGAAGTTCGTGCTCCACGACGGCCCTCCGTATGCCAACGGCCCCATCCATCTGGGCCACGCGATGAACAAGATCGCCAAGGACATGATCAACCGCTATAAGGCGATGCAGGGCTTCGAGACCCCGTACGTGCCCGGCTGGGACTGTCACGGGCAGCCCATCGAGCACAAGGTTGAGACCAAGCTCGGTACCGAGAAGTTCAACAGCACGCCGACGGCCGAGATCCGCAAGCTGTGCAACCAGTTCGCCGTCGAGAACATCGACCTGCAGCGCGAGGGCTTCAAGCGCCTGGGCGTCCTGGGCGACTGGGACAACCCCTACCTCACGCTCTATCATCAGCACGACGCCGCCGACATCGAGGTCTTCAAGGCGATGTTCGACGCCGGCATGATCTACCGCGGCCACAAGCCGGTCCACTGGTGCAAGCATTGCCACACCGCGCTCGCCGAGGCCGAGATCGAGTATGCCGACGAGACGAGCCCGTCCATCTACGTGCGCTTCGAGCTTACGGAAAAGCCCGCCGGCCTGGAGTCCTTCGACGGCCCGGTCGACTTCGTGATCTGGACCACCACGCCCTGGACCATCCCGTCCGACCAGGCTGTGTCGCTCAAGCCCGAGGCGATCTACTGCGCCATCGAGCACGACGGCCGCGCCGAGATCATGCTGAAGGACCTGGCCGAGAAGGTCTGCGGCGTCGCCGGCTGGGACGTCACGCCCGTGATGGTCGACGGAGCGCCCTACGAGGTGCCCGCCGAGGTTCTCGACCACCTGCACTACAAGCAGCCCGTGTTCGACGGCGTCGAGGGCGTGGCCCTGCTCGCCGACTACGTGGGCACCGAGGACGGCACCGGCATCGTCCACAACTCGCCCGGCCACGGCGTGGACGACTACTACGTCTGCATGAAGGAGGGCATGGAGATCTGCATGCCCGTCGACGACGACGGCCGTTTCTACACCGGCGGGGGCTTCGGCACGGGCGGTCCGTTCTCCGGCATGGATACCGACGAGGCCAACCCGCACATCATCCAGTTCCTGCGCGATCGCGGCATGCTCGTCGCCGAAGTCAAGATCACCCACAGCTACCCGCATTGCTGGCGCTGCAAGCACCCGGTGCTGTTCCGCGCCACCGACCAGTGGTTCGTCTCCATGGACAAGACCGGCCTGCGCGAGGCGGCGCTCGACCAGGTGCGCAACCACGTGGCCTGGTATCCCGAGCACGCCGTCAACCGCATCGGCGCCATGGTCGAGCAGCGCCCCGACTGGTGCATCTCGCGCCAGCGCAACTGGGGTGTGCCGATCCCGTCGTTCACCTGTGCCGATTGCGGCGAGAAGGTCATGAATGACGATACCCTCGACGCCGTCATCGCGCTGTTCCACGAGAAGGGCTCCGACGCTTGGTTCACCGATGCGCCCGAGAGCTATCTGGGAGACGCCTGCGTGTGCCCCGCGTGCGGCGGCCATCACCTCAAGGCCGACCGTGACATCCTCGATGTGTGGTGGGACTCCGGCGTGTCCTGGAAGGCCGTGTGCGAGCACCGCGAGGAGCTCACGTACCCGGCCGACGTGTACCTTGAGGGTTCCGACCAGCATCGCGGCTGGTTCCAGTCATCGCTGCTCACAAGCGTGGGCGCCAACGGCGTGGCTCCGTACAAGGCGGTCATTTCCCAGGGCTTCACGCTCGACGGCCAGGGCCGCAAGATGTCGAAATCGCTCGGCAACGTGATCGACCCCAACAAGATCTGCGACGAGATGGGCGCCGACATCGTCCGCCTGTGGGTGGCCTCCGTGGACACCTCCACCGATGTCGCCTGCGACCACGAGATCCTCGCCCGCACCTCCGATGCGTACCGCCGGTTCCGCAACACGCTGCGGTTCTTGCTGTCCGTGCTCGAGGGTCAGTTCGAGCCTGAAACCGACGGCGTGACGTTCGACGAGCTCATGCCGCTCGACAAGCTCATGCTCGCGCGCCTCACCCAGGTGCAGGCTGAGGTGGATGCGGCGTATGCGGGCTACGAGTTCAACCGCGCCTACCGCACGCTGTACGATTTCGTGGTCACCGAGCTCTCCAACGTCTACCTCGATGCGCTGAAGGACCGCCTGTACTGCGAGAAGCCCGGCAGCCTCGAGATGCGCAGCGCCCAGACCGTCGTGGCCGAGCTGCTCTCCATGCTCATGCGCGACCTGCAGCCGATCCTCGCCTACACGGTGGACGAGGCCATGGAGTACGCGCCTGCGGGCTGCCGCGACAACCAGGAGTGCGCGGCGCTGCTCGACTGGTATGCGAGCCCCATCACGCTCGAGGCGGCCAACGAGTTCGCCGGCGTGCTGGAGGCCTCGCTTGAGCTGCGCGGCGTGGTCACCAAGGCCATCGAGGAGGCCCGTGCGGCGGGCACCTTCACCAAGAGCCAGCAGGTTCGCGTGAAGGCCACCGCGCCCGACGAGGCCTACGCGCTGCTCACGGGCGACAAAGCCGTCGACTTGGCTGAGTTCTACATCGTCTCTGAAGTCGAGCTCGCACCGGGCGACGCCTTCACGGCCGAGGTCGAGGCGGCGCACGGCGAGGCCTGCGATCGCTGCTGGAACTTCCGCGAGAGCACCGGCGCCCATGGCGAGCACGCGCACATCTGCGACCGCTGCGCCGCGGCGCTGAGCGCGTAGGGCCTGCCCATCGGACGTCGTCGCGTGGCGGCGGCGGGCGTTCCTTCGGGCGCGGCTTTGCACAACGCCCCCCCGGAGCGCCTGCCGCCTCTTGAGGTTATCCGGTGCAGACACCCAAAGATGTTGCGCCGTTTGTTCAAACTGGGGCCTAGCTCTGAGAAGATGAGTGGCGTACCGGGGGTGCCGGCGTTTTCACGGGACGTTTCGCGAAGCCACGCCCCGTGAAAACGCCGGCACCCCTAGATGACACCGCGTTCAGGTAGACGGGAGTTGCTGTGGAACAGAGCGGACCGAAGCAGACGATGCGAGGCAGGACGCTTGAGCCGTCGCTGGCGTGGCGCGTCTGTGTGGGACTCGTCGCGGCGGTGACGCTGTATGCGCTCGACCGCATCACCAAGGCGTTCGTCATGAACACGATCATGGTGACCGGGGAGAGCGTCGGCGTGCTGCCGGGTATCGTGAGCTTCCGCTTCGTGGCGAACACCGGGGCGGCGTTTAGCCTCGGCGAGGGGATGGGCGCTGCCTTCGCGCTGCTGGCGGCCGCCGTCGTGGTAGCGATTGCGGTCTATGTGGTCCGGACGCCGCAGGTCTCCCGCATCG
>CABRIF010000027.1 GCA_902470925.1 uncultured Collinsella sp.
AAGAGACAGACCCTGTCCATCGTGTTCGAGGCCTCAACCTCCCCGCTCGTCGGCCGCGACGGCGACATCGTCGGCGCGCGTCAGCTCAAGGAGCGCCTGATGCTCGAGCGCGAGAATAACGTGACCATGCGCATCGAGGAGCTTCCCGACCGCACCGGCATGGAGGTGTCGGGCCGCGGCATCCTGCACCTGTCGGTGCTCATGGAGACGATGCGCCGCGAGGGCTTCGAGTTCCAGGTGGGACGCCCGCGCGTGCTGTTCAAAAAGGACGAGGCCGGCAACACCCAGGAGCCCGTGGAGCAGGCCGTGGTTGAGTGCCCCGATGAGTACTCGGGCAAGGTCATCGAGGTGTTCGGCAACGCCGGCGGCACGATGACGAGCATGGAGACGGGCACGAGCGTGACGCATCTGGAGTTCCGCATCCCCACCCGCGGCATCATGGGTCTGAAGAACCGCATCATGAACGTGACGCACGGCGAGGGCGTGTTCTACCACACCTTCCTGGAGTACGGCCCCTACGCTGGCGACATCGGCGGCCGCAACAACGGCGCCATGATCTCCATGACCACCGGTAAGGCCGTGGCCTACGCCCTGGGCACCCTGCAGGAGCGCGGCAGCCTGTTCGTGGAGCCCGGTACCGAGTGCTACGAGGGCATGCTGGTGGGCGAGCGTTCCAAGCCCGGCGACATGGTCGTCAACGTGGAGCGCTCCAAGAACCTGGGCAACCAGCGCTCCTCCACCGCCGACATCTCCGTGCAGCTCGTTCCGCCGCGCACCTTCTCGCTGGAGGAGGCGCTCGAGTACATCGCCGACGATGAGCTTGTGGAGATCACACCGAAGAACATTCGCATGCGCAAGCGCCTGCTGAACGCCACGGACCGCAAGAAGGCCGCCGCGCGCGCCGCCAAGTAGACGTATTAGCGGCAGCTGCGCGCCGTGTATGGCCCCACCGTTTCGCGGGAACACTCGTGAGCGGTGGGGCCGTCTGCATGTGCGCCGGTCTGCACAGGTATACACGTATAATGACCGCAACCGACCGGGAGGGGATCCCATGATCGAACTGGACTACAAGACCCGCGGCGTATGCGCCGGCGGCATTCATGTGGCGCTCGACGACGCCGGTGAGCATATTCAGGATGTGTCGTTTGAAGGCGGCTGCAACGGCAATCTGAAGGCCATCTCGAAGCTGGTGTCCGGTATGGCGGTCGATGACGTGGTGGATACGCTGGCGGGCAACACCTGCGGTCCGCGCAAAACCTCGTGTGCCGATCAGCTGACGCTCGCCCTGCGCGAGGCGTCCTCCCAGGCTCAGCAGGCCTAGCGTCGTGGCCGGCCTGCCCACACCAACGCGCCGCGGCGTGACACGGCGCACGTTCGTAGCTGCAAGCGCCGCTGCTACCGCGGCCACTGCGGCGGCCCTCGAGCTCGCCGGCTGCTCCTCGTCCACCACGACGCACGACACCACGGGAGAGCCGCAGGTCATCACGGACGAATCGAAGATCGTCGACGTGCTGAGCGACTACGAGAGCGCCGATGCCAATCTGGAGGCGCAGGCCAGCTGGGATCTGCCGCTGGGAACCGTGCCCATCCACTGCGGCGGTTCGTGGGCGGCGCTGCTCATGGCGCCGGCGAGCGCCAAGGCGGTCAACACCTTGGGGGCACTCTCGCTTTCCTCGGGCTCTCCGGTCACCTTGGTGTCGGAAGCCGCGAGCGGCACCGCGTACGGCTTCCACGACGTGCGCTGCTCCGACGGCGCGTTCGGCTGGGTCGAGATGAACTACGGTACAGGCGATTGGGTGCTCATGGGCCAGGCGTTTTCCGCCGGTCAGCTCACGGGATTACCCGTGCAGCTCGATCAGGGCAACGCCGATTGGGAACCGCCACGCCTCACGGCGACCGGCTCCTCGATCATTTGGCAGAAGATGCCGTTCGCCTCGGGCTCGAAGCGCGCTGAGAAAAGCCACTGCTACCGCTGGACCGTCGGGGACGATGGCGGCGAGAAGCTGATTGAGTCATCCGGCCGGTTCGCCACGTTCCCGCGCGTTTCCAACGGGGTGCTCACCGTGGCGCCGCGCGTAAACGCCGACGAGGGCGTGTACTACGGGCTGACGGCAATCAACCTCTCCGATGGATCCACGGTCGATCAGCTGGTGATGCCGCAGACCGTCAGTCCGTTCGAGGCGGTGTACATGGACAACACCTTCGCCTTCTCCGTTGAGGCGAATTACAGCTCCGGCGGCAGCCTGGGCAATATGGGCACGTTCATCGGGCGCGAGGGCGGGCCCTACATCTACCTGTCTCGTGAGCCGCTGGCGTGCGTGGCCGGCAAAGGGTCGCGCTATTTCGTCAAGGCGCAGTCGTCGCACTTCATCCTGGACGCCAGCGCGCAGACCTACGCGGTGCTCACCGCGCCGGACAAGACGCTCGAATACGGCGATTATCCGGCGTCGGAGGGCATCGTCGACCAGTTCGTGACTTACGCCACCGTACGCGACGACACGGGCCTGCCCTCACTGGTGCGCGTGCGCGCGTTCGCGCTGTAAACGAGCCATCCGGCGGACGCCTTCACCTCATCGCCATCTTGCGTTTGAGCACGGCGCGGGATGGGCATAATGCAGCACAGGACTGTACCGTCCGTGTGCGGTAAGATAGAACGACGTATGTTCGCGAGACAAGGAGGCCGCCATGGCTTCAGATGCACGCAAGATCCTGTTGGTTGAGGATGAGAAGGCCATCCGCGATGCCGTGGCCGCCTACCTCGAGCGCGAGGGCTACTGGGTTGTGGGCGTAGGCGACGGCCAGTCGGCGGTCGAGGAGTTCGAGAAGCACCAGTTCGACCTGATCGTGCTCGACCTCATGCTCCCCAAGCTCTCCGGAGAGCGCGTGTGCCGTGTCATCCGCGACACCTCCGATGTGCCGATCATCATGCTGACCGCCAAGGGCGAGGTCGAGGATCGTATCATCGGCCTGGAGCTCGGTGCCGACGACTACCTGATCAAGCCGTTCTCCCCGCGTGAGCTCGTCGCCCGCGTGCGCGCCCTGTTCCGCCGCACGCACCTGGCTGAGGAGCCGCAGGTCGAGGTGCTGGACTTCGGTGATCTGGTGATCGATATCTCCGGCCATAAGATCTTGGTCGAGGGCAACGAGGTCGATCTTACCGCCTCTGAGTTCAAGCTGCTCACCACGCTTGCCCGTCATCCGGGGCGCGTGTACAACCGCATGGAGCTCGTGGAGAAGGTGCTCGGCTACGACTTCGAGGGCTATGAGCGCACCATCGACTCCCATGTGAAGAACCTCCGCGCCAAGCTGGGCGACGACCCCAAGCATCCGCGCTGGCTGTATACCGTCCATGGCGTGGGCTACCGCTTCGAGGCTCCGGCTAAGGCTGACGCCGCGAAGTAACGCGCTGCGATGGCACGGCTGGTCATAGGACAAAAACACGGTGATACCGAGGCGTCTTCCCGCGCGAGCTGGAATACGCCTCACGCCACGCCTCGGCGCGGCATCAGCTACGGCTCGCGCATGGCGCTTTCGTTTGCGCTGACGTCGCTGATGACCGTGCTGGTGTTGGTGTGCGTGGTCACGGTGGTGTGGGGCGGCGCGTTTTCCGATTACACGCGCGCCAACATGGAGGAGATCGCCCACATCACCGCCCAGAAGCTGGCCGATGGCTACGAGCAGGCCGGCGGGTGGACCACCGATGTGCTCTCCATGGCGGCCGACGCCCATATTGTTTCCGATGATGTGGGGCTGCAGATCTCGGACGCCTCGGGCAAGATTCTGTATGACGACACCTGGCCGTCCGCTTCGGTTGCCACTTCGCTGGGCGAGGGGTCGGCGAGCTCTTCCGCGTCGGGATCGGATGCCGATGCTGGCGCTTCCGACGTGGTATCGCTCTCTTCCCAGCAGGGAAAAACGCATAGCCCCGTATCGAAGGCACCCACCGATAGCGAAAGCGCCGTCACGGTCCCCATCACCGACGATGAGGGCACCGCGATCGGGCAGGTGCGCCTGTGGGTGCTCGGCAGCGACGCCCTGCTCACCAAGGCCGATGCGGCGTTTCGCGAAAAGACCTTCAACGCCATGGGGCTTGCCGCGTTCATCGCCATCGCGATCGCCGTGGTGATCGGCTTTTTGGTGTCGCGCATGTTCACCACCCCCGTGCAGCGCATCACCAACACGGCCCGCCAGATTCGCGAGGGCGACCTGGCAGCGCGCACGCATATGCGCGGCGATGATGAGATCGACCAGCTCGGCGAGATTTTCGACGAGATGGCATCCTCGCTCGAACGCGACCTGAAGCGCGAGCGCCGGCTCACTTCCGACGTGGCCCACGAACTGCGCACCCCGCTCATGGCCATGCAGGCCACGGTCGAGGCTATGCAGGACGGGGTGTATCCAACCGATGCCGAGCATCTGGAAACCGTTGCCTCCGAGACGCGCCGCCTGGCACGCCTGGTGCAGCAGACGCTCGACCTGTCCCGCCTGGAAAACCACACCGCCCCGCTGAACATCGAGCCCATCGATGCGGTCCAGCTGGTGAGGACCATCGTGAACAACCAGCATCAGCTGTTCCACAACAAGGACCTGCATCTGCGCTTCATCGATGAGATGCAGGGCAAGCCGGCGATCATCGAGGTCGATCCGGACATGATCACCCAGTGCGTGATTAACCTCATGAGCAATGCCATGCGCTATACGCCCGAGGACGGCTGGGTGGTGGTGTCGGTCCACGGCGATCGCAAGGATGTGATGATCACCGTGTCCGACACGGGCATCGGCATCGCCAAGGACGACCTGGCGCGGATCTTCGGCCGTTTCTGGCGTGCCGACGCGAGCCGCGCCCGCGAGGCAGGTGGCCTGGGCGTGGGCTTGGCGGTGACCAAGCAGATCGTCGAGCGTCATCACGGGTTCATCGCCGTGGAGTCGGAGCTGGGAAAGGGTACGACTTTTACGATTCATCTTCCGCGCGAGCATACGGAGGACCTCCCATCCTCTACAATGAAGTATTAGCTGCTGCGTGAGGGCGGTTCACGCCCTGGTGTCGCGGCGGCTCGATATCCGTCTGCACGCAAAGGAGCTGACACACGTGGGTACGCTGGAGCGCCGTCCCGATTCGCGCGGCAAGGTACGTGACATTTACGATGCGAACGACAACCTGCTGATGGTTGCATCCGACCGCATCTCCGCGTTCGACTACATCCTGCCGGACGAGATTCCCTACAAGGGTGAGGTGCTCAACCGCATCTCGGCGTTCTGGTTCGACAAATTCCGTGATCTGGTGCCCAACCACATGGTGTCCATCGACCCGGAAGCGTTCCCTGCTGAGTTTGCCAGCTACCGCGACTACCTGGCCGGCCGCACCATGCTTGTGAAGAAGGCCCAGCCCATCATGATCGAGTGCATCGTGCGCGGCTATCTCACTGGCAGCGGCAAGAAGACCTATGACGAGGACGGCACCGTGTGCGGCATCAAGCTGCCCGCCGGCCTGACCGAGGCTTCCAAGCTGCCCGAGCCGCTGTTCACGCCTTCCACCAAGGCGGCGATCGGCGACCACGACGAGAACATCAGCTACGAGCGCTGCGTCGAGATCGTCGGCGCCGAGATCGCCGAGCAGATCCGCGACCTATCGCTGGCCATCTACAAGGCGGCAGCCGAGTACGCCGCCACCCGCGGCATCATCATCGCCGACACCAAGTTCGAGTTCGGCATCATCGACGGCAAGGTGACGCTCATCGACGAGTGCCTTACCCCCGATTCAAGCCGCTTCTGGCCGGCCGATTCGTACGAGGAGGGCAAGGTCCAGCCGAGCTACGACAAGCAGTACGTGCGCGACTGGCTGCGCGCCAACTGGGATTTCACCGGCGATGCCCCGCAGCTGCCCGCCGAGGTGATCGAGGGGACGTCCGCCCGCTACCGCGAGGCGTTCGAGATCATCACCGGTGAGAAGTTTGAGTCCATGAAGGAGAACGTGTAAGTGAGCACCCGAAGCCCGCAAAACAAGCGCAACCAGGAGAAGTTGCAGGGTTCCATGACCGGCATGGCCCGCAAGTCGGCCGCGTCTGCCAAGCCCGCCCGCCCCGCTGCCGCCTCGGTGCGTGTGGTTTCCGCCTCCGCCAAGGCCCAGCGCGCCGCCCGCGAGCGCGGCGAGGATCTGTCGAATCTCACGCGCGAGGAGAAGCGCGCCCGCCGGCAGGAGCAGCGCATGGCGGAGGACCGCATCTACCAGGCATCGGCCATCCTGCTCAAGGAGGACGAGGCCTACGCCGGGTACCGCAAGATCTGGTGGGCCATGCTGGGTGTGGGCATCGGCGGCCTGATCGTCTCGGTCATCCTCATGGCCGTTCGCTCCCAGGGCGGGGCGGCAGGCGATATGCAGCTGCCCGAGATGATCGCGATGGCGGTGGGCTACATCGCCGTGATCGCGGGCTTCATCTTCGATTTCGTGAAGATTCGTCCCATCCGCAACAAGTGCCGTTTTGCGGCTGAGCATATGCCCGAGTCGAAGCTCGCCGGCGTGCTCGCGCGCGGGGCGGCTGCGGCGTCGAAGGCGAGTAAGTAGGACGCAGCCTGAGCGTGCCGAGCCTGTGCGCCGTAGAGGGAGTGCGGGCTCAATGCAATCGTTGTATCTGTGGCGCCCTGCATCCATGCGGTTGCAGGGCGCCATATTGATGAGGGGCGCTCGCATTGCAGCGCCGCCCGCAAGGAAGGATGTTCATATGTTTGGAGCCGAGCTGACGGTCGAGGATGCTCGCGCCGGTTTGGAAAAGCTGCAGCCGCAGATCGAGCGCTATGCCGATCTGGTGGTGCGCAAGGGCGTGAACGTGCAGGCGGGCCAGGAAGTTGTCGTTCAGGGTTCGGTCGAGGTTGCCCCGTTCGTTCGCATGCTCGCCGCGCGCGCATACGCCGCCGGTGCGGGCCATGTGACGGTGCTGTGGGTTGACGATGCAGTGTCGCGCCTTACCTACGAGCACATGGAGACATCCTGGTTCGAGACGGTACCCGACTGGCAGCGCATCCAGCTCGACTCACTGGCCGAGCAGGGGGCGTGCTTCATCTTTGTTGAAGGGGCCGACCCCGAGGCCATGCGCGATATCGACCCGGCTAAGCCCATGGCTGCTGCCCGCGCCCGCAACACGCAGTGCAAGGCGTTCCGCCGCGGGCTTGATTTCAACATCAACCCCTGGTGCATCGCCGGTGCCCCGGTTGCCGCCTGGGCTCGGCACGTATTTCCCGGCGTGCCGGACGAGGTTGCTATCTATCGGCTCTGGGGAGCTATCCTGTCCGCGTCGCGTGCCGACGGCGACGACCCCGAGGCGGATTGGGAGCTCCATGATGCAACGTTCGACAAGAACCTGCGCTTCCTCAACGAGCATCACTTCGAGAGCCTGCACTACACCTCGGAGAACGGCACGAACCTCATGGTGCATCTCACCGACCGCCACGTGTGGCACGGCGGGTGCACGGTGACGCCTGAGGGTCGGCAGTTTTTCCCGAACATTCCCACCGAGGAGGTGTTCACCTCCCCGCACTGCGAGCGCGTTGACGGTGTGGTGTACTCGGCTCTGCCGTTGGTGCACAACGGCGTGCGAATCGATCGCTTCTGGCTGCGGTTCGAGGAAGGCCGCGTGGTGGAATACGACGCCGAGGTGGGGCGCGAGGCGCTTGCCAGCATCCTTGAGCTCGATGATGGGTCCTGCCGCCTGGGCGAGGTGGCGCTCATCTCGAAGAACACGCCGATCCGCGCGAGCGAGACGCTGTTCTTCGACACGCTGTACGACGAAAACGCAAGCTGCCACCTGGCGCTCGGCATCGGCTTTCCCGAGTGCTACGAGGGCGGCTACGACCTGTCGCCCGAGCAGCTGCGCGCCTGCGGGGTGAATGTGAGCAGCACGCACGTGGACTTCATGGTGGGAACGGACGATCTGGACATCACGGGCATCTGCGCCGACGGCACCGAGGTGCCGGTGTTCTCCAACGGTCAATGGAGCTGGGAATAGTTTTTCGGCCCGCGCGTGGTACAATGCCACCTGCGGGCCGTTAGCTCAGTTGGTAGAGCAGGGGACTTTTAATCCCAAGGTCTAGGGTTCGAACCCCTAACGGCCCACCATCGCACAGCAAGGCCAGACCAGGTGTCTGGCCTTTTGCATATCCAGGGGCGCAGCCCCCCTTCTGGTCCCATCGTATCTCCCCGGGACGGGGATGGGCATCGATTCGCCTTTCTGCGCGTTGCCCTAAAGATCTTTCGCGGCCAGGTGTTGTGCGGGCGCCGGTCGCTGCGGTGAGGCCGCTTCGGTGGGCACTCCATGGCGCAGCGCCCTGGTGCGGCCCCTGCCCGTGCATACCTGTGAACACCCCATGGCGCCGCGTCCGTCTGCGCATAATTTGCGAGGTGAAGCGAATATTTGCACCCGGTTTCCCGGAACTGGTTGCATACTTTGCCTACCAGCGCACATATAGCATCTCAAACAAGTACAATAACGCACGACCATACGGCCTTTAAGCCGGTACCGAGAGACCGAGAAGGAGACGAGATGGATTCAAGCCTGACCGGGGCTACGGCTCCCCAGTGCGCAGCAAGCACCAGTCTTGCCCAGCGCATCATGGCGGCAACGAGCAAGGGCGCGCAGGCGCCTGCCGTGCTGCTTCTTCACGATGGAACTGCATTTTATGGCCGCGCGTGCGGTGCTGCGGGCACCGCCACCGGTGAGGTGTGCTTCAACACCTCCCTCGAAGGCTATTTCGAGGTCATGACCGACCCGAGCTACGCCGGCCAAATCGTGACGATGACCTATCCGCAGATCGGCAACTACGGCATCGACCCCGCGGACGTGCAGAGCGCCAAACCCGCGACGGCGGCAGCGCCCGCCTCGGCCCCCGCGCTGCGCGGCCTGGTGGTGCGCGATCTGTGCCGCACCCCGTCCAACTGGCGCAGCTCCCAGTCCGTTGCGGCCTACCTGGAGCAGCAAGGCATCGTTGCCATCGAGGGCGTGGACACCCGTGCGCTCGTGCGTCATCTGCGCGATCATGGCGCCCAGATGGGCATTGTCTCAACCGAGGAGTTCGACCTGGCCAAGCTGGCCGCTCAGCTTGAGGCGGCGCCCGCGCTGGTGGGGACCAACCTGGTGGAAACGGTCAGCTGTGCCCAGCCCCATAGTTTCACAGCGGCCGATCTGCCGGCATCCCGCGCCTTCGCGCAGCAGGAGTGCTCGCCGTTCGCCGACGCTCCCGAGCTTTCCGCTCCCGAGCCTTGCGCAGCTCGCAAGCGCGTGGTGGTGTACGACTGCGGCATCAAGCGCGGCATCCTTGAGGGGCTGGTGCGCGCCGGCTGCGACCTGACGGTTGTGCCCTGGAACACACCGGCCGCAGAGGTGCTGGCGCTCGAGCCCGACGGCGTGTTTCTCTCCAACGGCCCCGGTGACCCCGATGCCGTCGAGCAGACCTACGAGCAGGTGACGCAGCTTATCGGCAAGGTGCCGCTGTTTGGCATCTGCCTCGGGCACCAGATGATCAGCCTTGCGTCCGCCGCTGCGATCGAGAAGCTCAAGTTCGGCCACCGCGGTGGTAACCAGCCGGTCATGAACCTGCTGACCCGCCGCGTGGAGATCACCGCGCAAAACCATGGTTTCGGCCTGGTGTTCCCGAGCCTGGGCGCCCTCGTGCCCGAGCTGTCCGACGGCGTGGCCGAGCATCCCGCCGACGGCGACCTGCGCTTCTGGGTTGAGCGCGGCGTGGCTCCCGTGGTGGCAAACGAGCGCTTCGGCCGCATTCGCCTCACCCATGTGAATCTGAACGACGGCACCGCCGAGGGCATCCAATTCCTCGATGCGCCGTGCTTCTCGGTTCAGTACCACCCCGAGGCCTCGCCCGGCCCCACCGATTCCCATTACCTGTTCAGCGCGTTTACCCGGCTGATGGATGGCGACGCCGACTATCTGAACATCGATATCGCAAGCGATCGCTTGCACGGTTGGAAGTTTTAGGTTTTGCAGCCGGATGGCTTCTGGCGGGTAGGCAACATAACAAGAGCGTAGACGGGTTTTCCAGGTGCTGGAGATCGGCCTGAAGGGGGGCGCACGCCTTGCGTGCTGCGTCCGACGATTGAAGGCCGAGGTTCGGCGCCCGGGAAAGCCGCAGGGATGGAGAAGAGAAAACATGCCCAAGCGTACAGATATCAAGCGGATTCTGGTCATCGGGTCGGGTCCGATCGTCATCGGCCAGGCGTGCGAGTTCGACTACTCGGGAGCACAGGCCTGCAAGGTGCTGAAGGAGGACGGCTTCGAGGTCGTGCTCGTCAATTCCAATCCGGCCACGATCATGACCGACCCCGGCCTGGCCGATCGCACCTATGTGGAGCCAATCACGGCTGAGTTCGTGGAGCGTGTGATCGCCCGCGAGCGCCCCGATGCGCTGCTGCCCACCCTCGGCGGCCAAACCGGCCTGAACGCCGCCGTGGAGCTCGCCCGCACCGGCGTGCTCGAGCGCTACGGGGTGGAGATGATCGGCTGCGACCTGGACGCCATCGAGCGCGGCGAGGATCGCAAGCTCTTCAACGAGGCCATGGCTGAGATCGGCCTGGAAGTTGCGCGTTCCGGATATGCCTATTCGGTCGATGATGCACTCGAGATCGTCAAGACGACCGGCTACCCCTGCGTGCTGCGCCCGAGCTTCACCATGGGCGGCGCCGGCGGCGGCATCGCCCGCACCGAGGCCGAGCTCGTCGAGATTGTGACCCAGGGCCTGGAGCTTTCCCCTGCCCACGAGGTGCTGGTGGAGGAGTCCATCGAGGGTTGGAAAGAATACGAGATGGAGGTCATGCGCGATCGCGCCGGCAACGGCATCATCGTGTGCTCCATCGAGAACCTCGACCCCATGGGTGTGCACACGGGGGATTCCATTACCGTTGCCCCCGCGCAGACCCTCTCCGACCTCGAGTATCAGCGCATGCGTGTAGCCTCGCTGGCAATCCTGGAGAAGATCGGCGTGGAAACCGGCGGCTCCAACGTGCAGTTCGCGGTCAACCCCGCAACCGGCCGCCTGATCGTCATCGAGATGAACCCGCGTGTGAGCCGCAGCTCGGCGCTTGCCTCCAAGGCCACGGGTTTCCCCATCGCCAAGGCCGCCGCGCGCCTTGCCGTGGGCTACACGCTCGACGAGATCGTCAACGACATCACGCGCGCCACTCCGGCGTGCTTCGAGCCGTCAATCGACTACTGCGTGGTCAAGGTGCCGCGCTTCGCCTTCGAGAAGTTCAAGGGCACCGACACCACCCTCACCACGCGCATGAAGGCAGTGGGCGAGGTCATGGCCATCGGCCGCACCTTCGAGGAGTCCTTCGGCAAGGCCATGCGCTCGCTCGAGGACGGGCACATCGGCCTGCTGGCGCAGCCAAAGGACGGCTTCGATACGTTGGATGACGAGCAGCTGGCCCGTGCGGTGTCCACGCCCACCGAGGGTCGTATCCTGCTGGTGGCCGAGGCCCTGCGCCGCGGCTGGGGGACTGAGCGCGTGTGCGAGCTCACGCGCATCGACCCGTGGTTCGTGTGCCGCATCGCTGACATGGTGGCCGCCGCCGAGCAGATTCGCGGGCTGCGGGTGGAGGACATCGACGCCGATGCCATGCGTCTGCTCAAGCAGTACGGCACAAGCGATGCCGAGATCGCACAGCTCACCGGCAGCGATGAGCGGTTCGTGCGCGCCTACCGCAAAGGCTTGGGCGTCCTGCCGAGCATGAAGACGGTGGACACCTGCGCCGCCGAATTCGCCAGCGCCACCGAGTATCACTACAAGACCTACGAGAACCTCATGCGCCCCGCGCCGTCCGCGCACCGCTGCGTGGCGGCCGACGAAATCCTGCCCGCCTGCAAGCCCAAGGCGATGATCCTGGGTGCCGGTCCCAACCGCATCGGCCAGGGCATCGAGTTTGATTACTGCTGCGTGCATGCGAGCTACGCGCTGGCCGAGCAGGGGTACGAGACCATCATGGTCAACTGCAACCCCGAGACCGTGTCCACCGACTACGACACCTCCGACCGTCTCTACTTCGAGCCGCTCACCTACGAGGACGTCATGGACATCATCGACGTCGAGCGGCCCGACGGCGTGGTGGTGACCCTGGGTGGACAGACCCCGCTCAAGCTGGCCGGCCTGCTCGCCGCCTCCGGCGTGCCCCTGATGGGCACCCAGCCCGAGGCGATCGATCTGGCCGAGGACCGCGAGCGGTTCAGCGCCGTGCTTGACCGCCTGGACATCATGTACCCGCCGGCGGGCATGGCCACCTCGTTCGAGGAGGCCCAGGCGGTGGCTGCGCGCATCGGCTACCCGCTGCTCGTGCGCCCGAGCTACGTGCTGGGCGGGCGCGGCATGATGATCGCCTACGATGCCGAGCACCTGCGCGAATACATGGCCGAGGCCGCGCGCATCTCGCCCGATTACCCGGTCTATCTGGACCGGTTCCTGGAGGGTGCGGTCGAGTCGGATGTGGACGCGCTGTGCGACGGCGAGGAGGTCTACATCGGCGGCATCCTGGAGCACATCGAGGAAGCAGGCATCCACTCGGGCGATTCTGCTACGTGCATCCCGCCGTTCTCCTTCTCCGAGAGCCTGCAGGAGCGCCTGCGCGAGACCACGCGCCGCATCGCGCTGGCCCTCGGCGTGCGCGGTTTGGTGAACGTGCAGTACGCCATCAAGGGCGAGACGGTCTATGTGATCGAGGCGAACCCGCGCGCGAGCCGTACGGTACCGTTCATCTCGAAGGCAACCGGCGTGCCCCTGGCGAAGATGGCCTCCCGCATCATGGCGGGTGAGCGCATCGCCGACCTCGGCCTGCCGTCCGACACGCGCCAGCTCGACTGGTTCTGCATGAAGGAGGCCGTGATGCCCTGGGGCCGCTTCCCGGGTGCCGAGGTGGTGCTCGGCCCGGAGATGAAGTCGACCGGCGAGGTCATGGGCATCGCCCGGACCTATCCGGAGGCGTACGCCAAGACGCAGCTCGCGATCGACTACCGTCTGGCGGTGCCGGCCGATGGCAAGGTCTTCATCTCGGTATGCGACCGCGACAAGCGCCATATCCTCAGCTTGGCGCGCCTGCTGCGCCACCTGGGCTTCGAGCTCGTGTCCACCGAGGGTACGGCGCGCGTGCTGCGCGGCGGCAACGTGCCGTGCGAGGTCGTGGGCAAGATCAGCGCATCCGAGGGCTCGGACGAGCCGGGCATCCTGGACATGATCGCCAACGGCCAGATCGCGTTCATCATCAACACGCCGTATGGCCCGGGTTCGCGCGGCGACGGCTATCGCCTGCGTACCGAGGCCATTCGCCGCGGCGTGACCTGCGTGACGGCCCTTTCGGCGGCAAACGCCTACGTCAGCGCGCTTGAGGCCCGCTCCTTCGGCGATTCCCTCGACGTGGTGGCGCTGCAGGATCTGTAAGGCCCGCGCGCACGCCTTCATGCGCTGGCGACTCTCATGCGCCGCTTGTGAAAAGTCTCACCCGGGGCCGGCACCGATTGAAGGTGCGGCCCCGCTTTTGTTCAGCGCGTATTGAAAACCACGCAACGATTTCACTGAAAATCACGCAATGAAATCGCTGAAAATGACGCAGCAGAATCACTGAAAACCACGCAACGAAACCTCTGAAAACCACGCAATGGATGCTATACTCCCTGGTATAGGGCGAATTTGGAGGATGTCAATGCTGAGGCAAAACGGGTATAGGGATCGCCTGATCGACGCAAGAATCGAGCGCGCGCTCGATGTATTTGGAGCGGTGTGCGTGGAAGGCCCCAAGTGGTGTGGCAAGACCTGGGCAGCGCTCAATGCCTCTCAAAGCGTGTATTACGTTGGCGACCCCGCCGGTAACTTCCAAAACAGGCGTTTGGCAGAGATGGATCCCATGATCGCGCTTCAAGGCGAGGCTCCTCATCTTGTGGACGAATGGCAGGAGGTGCCAGGAATCTGGGATGCCGTGCGGTTCGAGGTCGACCGTTCACGGGAAAAGGGTCGATTTCTGCTGAGCGATTCGTCGACGCCGTCGAACAAGGGCGTCATGCATACGGGGACGGGGAGAATCGCCACGTTGCGCATGCATCCGATGTCACTTGCCGAGTCGGGGGATTCCAGCGCGCAGGTCAGCTTGGCGGGACTGTTTGACGAGGTGCTGTCTCCCGTGCCGACGGGCGATGTCGCTTTGTCCACGCTCGCCGAGGTCGTGGTGCGTGGCGGTTGGCCGGACAATATTACCGTGCATCCCGATCGGGCAGGTGACGCGGCGCATTCGTACATCGAGCAGATGGTGAGGAGCGACGTGAACCGCGTCGATGGTCGTGCGCGGGACCCCCATAAGATGATGCTGCTGCTTAGGTCGCTGGCGAGAAACGAAAGTACGTTGGCGAGCAACGCGACGCTCAAGAGAGACATCCGCGAGTTCGATGACGATGATATCTCGGACAATACCGTGTCGGACTATCTGGAAGTCCTCGGACGTATCTTTGCGGTGTACGAGCAGCCCGCGTTTAACCCGCATATGCGTTCGTCGGTGCGTGTGGGAAAGAAGCCGAAGCGGCACTTGGCCGACCCATCGCTGGCGGCCGCAGCCCTCAATGCCACGTCGGACCGCCTGATGGGGGACTTGGAAACATTCGGTTTTCTGTTCGAGGCGCTCTGCGAACGGGATCTGATGATTTACGCACAGTCGGCAGGAGGCTCTCTGTTCCACTACCGGGATGCGCTCAACCGCGAGATCGATGCCGTGGTGGAGCTGCCGGATGGCAGATGGGGAGCGTTCGAGATCAAGCTGGGTGCTAATCAGATCGACGCCGCGGCGGAGTCGCTGCTGGCGCTCAAACGTGACATGGAGCGCGATCCGCGCGCCCAGCCGCCGGCGATCATGGTGGTTGTCTGCGGGCTCACATCGTATGCCTACACTCGCCCCGATGGGGTCATGGTCGTGCCCATCACGGCGCTTGGAGCGTAGGACGGCGAGCGCCGCCGGGTGGCGAGCGCGTCGGGCGCGGCGATGTTCTGCACGCCTGCTTGCCGGCGGCATCGTCTTGCATGTGAGCCGCGGAATCGCGCGTGGCGCCCGGCGGCGCTTATGACAATCGGATGGGATGGAAGGGCGGATGTATGCAAGAAGATGGCATCCGCCCTTCTGCTTTTGCGGCATTCCGGCAATCATCCGATTTGATCAATAGGGTGTCTGATATCAAATGAAAAAGAGCGCACTCTGCATAGCGCAAATTATTTGCGCACGCATGAAATGCGGGGCATGAGGACCTTCAGAAAATGTTTGCGCCACCAGAGGTATGCGCATATAAAACCGCTGGTTCTTACTGGTATGTGGTATCTACCAGCTAAGAATTCGGTACAAGTCGTTCACACCCTCACCAAGCAACCGTTGGCGGCTACGAACGCAACCGTTCACCGATAACTGCATGAAACGCGATAAACATGTGACTAGAATCCCCCTGATCTCAATTTGAGGTCTGCTGGTAGGTACCAGTTAGGGGGTCCGTTTCGCACGGAAGCGCATGGTGTCGCTGCCCATGTGCCGCGTAGCATGCGTCTGTCGGTGCGCGATGGGACCCATACGAGGAAGGAGTATGGGTTGGAAAAGAAGTCGATATTCAGTCGAAGGTGGGTGAGGGGAAGCGCGGTGCTCGCCACGGCGGCGCTGTCGCTGGCACTCACGGCTCCCGCGCAGGCGGCACCCCTGACGGGCGTTGAGTCCGCCGCGGTGAACGCCGAGAACAACTACGTGGTCGACGTGAACTTCGCCGGCGGCATCAAGGGCAAGATTACCTTCCTCGAGGATGGCATCTTCCGCTACAACGTCGATCCGTCGGGCGAATTCGACGAGTACGCCGTGCCGCGCAGCAAAGATCACGTGGCGAAGATCCAGGCGCAGCCGGATGCCTCGGACGAGTACTCGCACCCGAAGGCCACGGTGGCCGACAAGGACGGCGCATTCGTGATCTCGGCGGGCGACACTACCATCTCGCTCGATAAGAAGACCGCCAAGATGACGGTCAAGAGCGGCGATAAGGTTGTGCTCGAAGAGCAGGCCGCGCTCGATCTGAGCGAGTCGTCCACGGTTCAGTCGCTGGTGAAGCACAGCGGCGAGAACTTCTTCGGTGGCGGCACCCAGAACGGCCGCTTCATCCATACCGGCAACGTCATCAACATCGCCAACGAGTCCAGCTGGACCGACGGCGGTGTATCCTCGCCGAATCCGTTCTACTGGTCCGATGCCGGCTACGGTGTGCTGCGCAACACGTTCCAGGACGGCAGCTACGACTTCGGCAAGACCACCGACGGCGTCACCACGGCCACCCACAACGAGAACGAGCTCGACGCATACTACTTCGTGGCTGATGCCGCATCCGGCAAGTCCACGGCGCCGATCGCCCAGGACCTGCTCCAGGACTACTTCAAGGTCACCGGCAACCCGGTGCTGCTGCCCGAGTACGCCTTCTATGTGGGCCACCTGAACGCCTGGAACCGCGACATGTGGTCCGACACGGCGCAGGCCGGCTACAACAGCAAGTGGCAGATCAAGGGCGGCGAGGACTCGAAGGACGCCAACGCCGGCGACATCGAGTACGAAAAGGGCGGCACCGGCACCGAGATGCAGGCGAACACCACGGTGGAGACCCTGAACGGCACCGGCCCGAGCGTGGCTACCGACAACATCCCCGAGGGCGTCACGTTTGACAAGGACTACTCCGCGCAGAGCCGCCTGAACAGCTATCTCGAGAACGACATGCCGCTCGGCTACTTCCTGCCCAACGACGGCTACGGTGCCGGCTATGGCCAGAACGGCTACAAGATGACCGGCGGCGTGAACGAGGACGGCTCGAGCTCCAAGGAGCGCCTGGCCGCCGTCGACGCGAACATCGCCAACCTCAAGACGTTCTCCGACTACGCCAGCAGCAAGGGCGTGGCTACCGGCCTGTGGACCCAGTCCCAGATCACCCCGGATTCCGACCCCAACACGCAGTGGCAGCTTCTGCGCGACTTCAAGAAGGAGGTCGAGGTTGGCGGCGTGACCACGCTCAAGACCGACGTCGCCTGGGTGGGCCCGGGCTACTCCTTTGCCCTGAACGGCACCAAGACCGCCTACGATATCGCCACCAATCCCGAGAACAAGACCGCCACGCGCCCGAACATCATCACGCTTGACGGCTGGGCGGGTACGCAGCGCTACGCGGGCATCTGGACCGGCGACCAGTCCGGTGGCAACTGGGAGTACATCCGCTTCCACGTGCCCACCTACATCGGCCAGTCGCTGTCGGGCAACCCCAACATCGGCTCGGACAACGACGGCATCTGGGGCGGCAACCCGGTCATCGCCACCCGCGATTACCAGTGGAAGTCCTTCGCACCGCTCATGCTCGACATGGACGGCTGGGGCTCCTACGTCAAGGCCCCGCAGACCCACGGCGACCCCTACACCGGCATCACGCGCATGTATCTCAAGCTCAAGAGCTCGCTGATGCCCTACATCTACACCACGGCCGCGTCCGCCGCGAACCTCGATACCGGCAACGGCGACGAGGGCCTTCCCATCGTGCGTGCCATCCTGCTGTCTGACGATTCGGACTACGCTGCCAGCACGGCCACGCAGTACGAGTACACGCTCGGCGAGGACATCCTGGTGGCCCCGATCGTGGCGAACACCGACGGCGACGACTCCAACGGCGAGGTGGGTGACGGTGACGACATCCGCAACGGCATCTACCTGCCGGGCGATGAGAACACCATCTGGGTCGACTACTTCACCGGCGATCAGTACCGCGGCGGCCAGGTGCTCAACAACTTCGACGCCCCGCTGTGGAAGCTGCCCGTGTTCGTGAAGGCCAACGCCATCATCCCGATGTACGAGCCCAACAACAACCCGGCCGACATCGACCGCACCATCCGCAACGTCGAGTTCTTCGCCACGAACGGCGAGAACAGCTACACCCAGTACGAGGACGACGGCGTCTTCATCGATTCCGAGCTCGATACTTCCGATGCCGCCTACGGCACCGAGAACGACGTGAACTACGGCGGCCACGTGTCCACCACGTACACCTCCAAGGTCAACGGCGACAAGGCCACCTTCACGGCCGAGAAGTCGACGGGCAGCTACACGGGGTACGAGAAGGACCGCACCACGTCCTTCGTGGTCAACGCCTCCAAGGAGCCCGCGTCCGTGGTTGCCAAGAACGGCGATACGACCCTCAAGCAGAAGAAGGTCACCAGCCAGGAGGAGTTCGACAAGGCCACCCCGGCCGAGGGCGAGTTCATCTACTTCTACAACACGAAGCCGAACATGAACTACAACTCCTCGTCTGCGGCTACCGACGCGGTGAAGAAGGAGGGCTTCTCCAGCAAGGAGATCATCACCACCCCGAAGCTGTACGTGAAGTTCGCCAAGGCCGATGTCCAGGCCAACAAGCAGACCCTCGAGATCACCGGGTTCGAGAACAAGGGCGAGACGCCGTCCGACACCGTTATCGATTCCCTCAAGGTTCCTACGCTCAAGCAGCCGAGCGAGGAGGCGGGCGACCTGACCCCCACGAGCTTCCGTCTGAGCTGGGACAAGGTCGACGGCGCATCGAGCTACGAGCTCATGATCGACGGCATGCTCAACACCGTGCCCGCCGGCACGCCGGAGGAGCCCAACACGACGCTCAACGTGCTCGACCAGGCCTATCACAGCACCCACACGGTGCAGATTCGCCAGCGCACCGCCGAGGGCGTGTCCAACTGGAGCGACGAGATCACCGTCGTGACGCTCGAGGACCCGTGGCGCAACGTGCCCACGCCCGCCAACGTGACGTGGGAGGGCGGCGAGTCCTGGGGTGCCCTGAGCAACGCGTTCAACCACAGCACCGGCGACATGTTCCATGCCGACGATGCCACGGCGCTCAACATGCCGATGACCATCGATTACGGCAAGGTATACAAGCTCGACAAATTCGTATACACGCCGCGTCAGGATAACGGTGGCAACGGCAATGTGGCCAAGATGAAGATCGAAACCTCGATCGATGGCGTCCACTGGGTTGAGCATGATGCGGGAACCTGGGATAACAAGGGTGCGAACAAGCTCGCCGACAAAGAGGTGGACCTCAAGGGCAACTTCGCTCGCTACCTGCGCCTGACGCCGCTCGAGAGCAACGGCAACATGTTCTCCGCCGCCGAGCTCGCCCTGTATAAGGTCGAGGGCAGCCAGGGCGTTGAGCAGGGATCCATTGCTGGCGATCCGACAATCAACAGTGTCGACTACGATCAGATTAACAATTGCATCGGTCGTGAGAACCGTGGTGACGAGGCTGAGGGTCAATGGAAGCCCCATGTTGCCAACAACGGTGCTGACTTCAACTTCAACGATGCTTATGACGTATACGACATGTCGCAGACCATGTTCCGTCTCGACGGTGGCACCAAGAAGACCGACAAGCTGTCGGGCAATATCGCGGTGGTGCCGAGCAAGACGTCGGTCAAGGCCGGCGAGACCATCACGGTCGACCTGTATGCCGAAAGCATCAAGAACGCCAACGCCCTCGGCGCGCTGATTCACTTCAACGATGCGCAGTTCGAGTATGTGAACGAGAGCTTGACCAAGAGCCCATACACGGGTTCTATGGAAAACAAGTCCGTAGTGAAAACTCAGTACGAGGACGGCGTCCAGTCCGCGAACATCGCGCTGGTGAACAAGGGCGATAAGGACCTCTTCAGCGGCTCGGGCGCGGTGGCTTCCTTCAAGCTCAAGGCCAAGACCGACATCGAGAACGTGGCGCTCGAGTCCACCGCATGGGCGATTGGGCCGACCTTCGACGTGGTCGAGGTTGCCGACGACGGTTCCATCGAGTACCCGGATGTGCCCAAGCCCGAGGCGGGCGAGCTCGGTCAGGATGCGTTCAACATCAAGCTGACCAACAAGGCGCTCCCCACGGATGAGAATGGGACCAACGTTTCTGAGCTCGTTCAGTCGAAGAGCTACGAGGGTCTGTTCAACAATAACAACACCGGTCGTGACTTCGAGTTCAAGTGGTTCCTCCCGACCGCTCCTCAGGACTTCGACGAGCGCGTGGGCCTGCCCGCAACGCTGAGCTTCGAGCTCAAGGAGCCGCGCACGCTCACGAACGTCGAGCTCTTCAACGGCGCGCAGGCCTCCAACGGCTCCATCAACAGCCTTGAGGCGGTCGTGACCTTCGAGGACGGCACGAAGCAGGAGTTCAAGGGCGGTGACTTCTCAACCAACCAGGAGAAGTACATCTTCCAGATCTCCGATGAGAACAAGGGCAAGAAGGTCACCAAGGTCGAGATCAAGCCGCTGACGTCGACCGGCGTGGCAACGGGTCTCGAGGACCCCAACAACCGCATGCTCACCATCGGCGAGATCAACTTCAACTACCAGGAGAGCGAGGTTGCGGTCGATTCCGTCGTGCTCGGCGACAACGCTAAGACCCTGCATGTGGGCGAGCTGTCCGAGGTCAAGGCCTCGATCAAGCCCGAGACGGTGAACTATCCCTACTTCAAGGTCACGAGCAGCGACCCCGAGGTTGCGAGCATCGTCACCAAGCAGGTGGGCGACAAGATCGTGAACTTCGTCCGCGCCAACAAGGCCGGCAAGGCAACCATCACGGTGGCGTCCGCCCTCGACGAGACCAAGACCGCTTCCTACGAGGTCGAGGTCACCGATGCCGTGAACACCACGCCGCTCGAGGAGGCACTCGCCGAGGCCCGCACCTACAGCGCGGATGCCTACACGGCGGAGACCTTCGAGAAGCTGACTGCGGCCATCAAGGCGGGCGAAGACCTGCTCAAGAGCGGTGAGCTGACCGACCAGAAGGTCGCCGAGGCCACGGTTGCCATCCGCGATGCCATCAAGGGCCTGGAGCAGCGCCCGGTTGACGAGTCCAAGCTCATCAACAAGGACAAGAACTCCGGCGTGGCGGTGCTCAAGGCGAACAGCTCCGCGGCTGAGTCGCCCTACACCAACGCCCTCGACTACGATGAGTCCACCCTGTGGCACTCCAACTACAACGATCAGGATGTCCTGCCTGACTACCTGATCTTCGACCTGGGCGACACCTACGACCTCACCGACGTGAGCTTCCTGCCGCGTCAGGATGGTGCCACGAACGGTGACATCTTCGAGGCGAAGATCTACGTGGCAAACTCCGCCGAGGAGCTCGACGGGGACGGCAAGGGCAGCCTGGTGGGCACCTTCACGTTCGACAACAACGGCAAGGTGCTGAACAACCGCGACGAGTACAAGAACATGGCGTTCGGTGCTCAGGCCACGCGCTTCGTGAAGATCGAGGCCACGCGCGCCGGCGGCGACAAGGCCGACGCTTACGCGTCGATCGCCGAGACCAGGTTCTACGGCCAGAAGCACACCGACCAGGATCAGGCCGATAAGTCCAAGCTCGATGCTCTGGTGGCCGAGATTGAGGCCAAGGGCTTGAAGGCCGAGGACTACACGGCGGCCACGTGGAAGAAGTTCGAGCTCGCGCTCGGCGATGCCAAGGCGACGCTTGCCGACCCGCAGGCCACGCAGACCGAGGTCGACTCGCAGCTCGCGGCGCTCCAGAGCGCCTACGAGGGCCTCGAGAAGACCGAGGTCCCGCCGGTGGAGAACCCCGACCGCGATCAGCTCCAGAGCCTGATCGACAAGGCCGAGAAGATCGACACCACGGGCAAGACCAACGAGTCGGTCCAGGCGCTCGTCGACGCCATCGACGCTGCGAAAGCGGTCCTTGCCAACGAGGACGCCACACCCGAGCAGATCAAGGCGGCCTACGATGCGCTGGCAGCGGCGATCGACGGCCTGACCGATGCCGGTAACGGCGGCCAGAACGGCAACGGCGGCCAGAACGGCGGCGACAACAGCCAGGGCGGCAAGCCGGGTTCCGGCTCCAACTCCGGCTCCGGTGAGCTTCCGCACACCGGCGATGCGGCCACGGTCGCTGTGGCGGCTACCGGCGTGGTGGGTTCGCTCACCGCGGCCATCGGTGCGTTCCTGCACCGCCGTCGCAAGTAGCGACAGTCCGTTTCGCGCTCGGCGCGATCGGTAGCAAAGCGGCTGCACCCCACACGGTGCAGCCGCTTTTTCCTATTTGAAAGGCATGCATGTATAAGCACTGGTAGCAAGCAGGTATACTGGTTGCATCCACAGTTGATTCGTTCGGAGGTATCTATGTCCGAGACCGAGAAGACCCCGCTCGTTGGCATCATCATGGGATCGAAATCCGATCTGCCCACCATGGAGGGCTGCACGGCCGAGCTTGAGCGCCTGGGCGTGCCGTACGAGCTGGTGGTTGCCAGCGCGCATCGCAACCCCGCCCGCGTGCACGAGTGGGCAGAGTCCGCGGCCGACCGCGGCATCAAGGTCATCGTTGCGGCGGCCGGCAAGGCCGCGCATCTGGGCGGCGTCGTGGCAGCCTTCACGCCGCTGCCGGTGATCGGCGTGCCCATGAAGACGAGCGACCTGGGCGGCCTGGACTCCCTGCTCTCCATGGTGCAGATGCCCTCCGGCGTGCCGGTTGCCTGCGTGGCCATCAACGGTGCTAAGAACGCCGCCATCTATGCAACCCAGATCTTGGGCGCCACCATGCCCGAGTATCGTGACGCCATCGCCGCGCTCAAGCGCGAGATGGCCGAGGCGTAGGCGCACATGGCCACGGAGAGCGGACGGCATTTCAAATCGAGCTCCACAGGGTCCCACGCGGGTTCGGGTAGCTTCGACGCCGCTTCCGCCGGACGCCGACGCCGTGTCGATGCTGGCGTCAGCCACGGGGCTCAACGAGAGGATGAGGTGCTGTTCGGCTCCTCCGCATCCCCGGCGCCGCAGGCTCCCGCCCACGCCGCTGCCGCTGCATCGCCTGCCGCGTTCCCACGGACGGCGCGGTTCGGGCAGGCGGCGGCACGCGCGACGCCGGACGCCCCCGCGCGCAGGGGAGTGC
>CABRIF010000028.1 GCA_902470925.1 uncultured Collinsella sp.
TCTACACAAGGAGTATCGTCGGCAGCGTCAGATGTGTATAAGAGACAGACAGAGGGCCTGCTCCACGGCAGAGAGCATGCTCTCCGACGGGAAAGCCCACTGCTCGACAGAGAGTCTGCTCCCCGACAGGAGAGCCCATTGCACGACAGGCCCGCAAAGTCACAGCGGAAAGCCCGTTGCAAGAGAGCCGACTCCTAGACAGAGGGTCTATTCCCCGACGAGAAAGCCCGCTCCTCGGCAGGAGAGCCTGCTGCTCGACAGCCCCAGCGAAGCCACGGCGGAAAGTCCGCCTCAGCAGAGAGCCTGCTCCTCGACAGAGGGCATGCTCTCCGACGGGAAAACCTACTCCTCGACAGCCAGCACGCGACCGGTCATCTCGGGGCTCGGCTCGAGACCGGCCATGGTGAGCATCGTCGGGGCGATGTCGGACAGACGGCCATCCTCGATGCCGGCGAGCTTGGCGCTCTTGCTCACCACGATGAAGGGCACGCGGTTGGTGGTGTGCGCGGTGAAGGGCTTCTTCACACCGTCGACCTCGTCAAACATGTGGTCGGCGTTGCCGTGGTCGGCGGTGATCAGCGCGAAGCCGCCCTTGTCGAGAATCGCGGGGATGACCTTGGACAGCGCGGTGTCCACAGCCTCAACGGCAGCCACGGCGGCATCGAACACGCCGGTGTGACCCACCATGTCGCAGTTCGCGAAGTTCACGATGTAGAAGTCGGCGCGATCGCCCTCGATGGCCTCGACCAGCTTCTCGGTGACCTCAGGCGCGCTCATCTCGGGCTTGAGATCGTAGGTGGCGACCTTCGGTGAGGCCACGAGCACGCGCTCCTCCCCCGCCTTGGGCTCCTCGATGCCGCCGTTCAGGAAGAACGTCACATGGGCATACTTCTCGGTCTCGGCGGTGTGGAGCTGCTTCAGGCCAGCCTCGGCGATGACGTCGGCGAGCACGTTTTCGGGGAAGGTCTTGGGGAAGGCCACCTCGACATCGAACGTCGGGTCGTACTCGGTCATCGTCACGAAATGGGACAGGCCGATTCGCTCGCGCTCGAAGCCGTCGAAGGCCGCGTCGGTGAAGGCGCGGGTCATCTGACGGGCGCGGTCGGGGCGGAAGTTGAAGAAAATCACCGCGTCGCCCTCGACGATGCCCTCGTTATGGCAGGCGAACGGCTCGACAAACTCGTCGCCGCGCGGGTCGGTCTCGTAGTAGGCCTTGATACCAGCCACCGGATCGGTGTCGGCGGAGGAGGCGTTGACGAGCACCTGATAGGCGCGCTCGATGCGCTCCCAGCGGTTGTCGCGGTCCATGGCCCAGTAGCGGCCCGAAACGCTGGCGATGCGGGCATCGCAGCCGGTGTTCTCGGACAGGTCGGCCAAGAAGGCGGCGAGCTCGGACACGTAGCCGGCACCGGACTGCGGGGCGACGTCGCGGCCGTCCATGAAGCAGTGGATGCGCACGCGCTTCACACCGCGCTCGGCGGCCATCTTCACGAGCGCCTCGCAGTGGCTCTGCATGGAGTGCACGCCGCCGGGGCTCATGAGACCCATGAGGTGCAGGGTCTTGCCGGATGCGGCAACGTCGTCCATGGCGCCGCCAAACACCTCGTTGGTGGCCAGCGAGCCGTCCTTGATGGCGTTGTTGATGCGGGAAAGCTCCTGGAACACGATGCGACCGGCACCGATGTTGAGGTGACCGACCTCGGAGTTGCCCATCTGGCCCTCAGGCAGGCCCACATCCTCGCCCGAGGCGCCGAGCGTGGTGTGCGGGTAGTTCGCGTAGAGGCTGTCGATGAACGGCGTGGAGGCGGCAGCGACCGCGTTGTCGGCGCCCTCGGGCGCCAGACCGCAGCCGTCCATGATCACCAGCAGCGCCGGAAGATGACGGTTAGCCATAGATACTTCTTCCCTCTTCAAACGAAGGGGCCGCAACGCTCGGGTGCGCTGCGGCCCGGTTGCAACAAAACGGATGCTACTCCGCGGCCTTCACGACCATGGAGGCGAAATCGGCGGCCTGGAGCGACGCGCCGCCCACCAGGGCACCGTCGACATCGGGCTTGGCCACGAGCTCGGCGATGTTGCCGGGCTTGGCGGAGCCGCCGTACAGCACACGGATGCCGTCGGCGAGCTCGGCGCCGAAGATCTCGGCGAGCGCCTCGCGCACCGCGCCGCAGACCTCCTGGGCATCCTCGGCCGTGGCGGTCTTGCCGGTGCCGATGGCCCAGATGGGCTCGTAGGCGACGACGAGCTGGTCGGCGCTGGTGATGTCCAGGCCGGTAAGGCCCGCCTTCACCTGGGCGACAACGTGCTCGACATAGGTGCCGGCCTCGCGGACCTCGAGCGGCTCGCCGCAGCAGAAGATCGGGGTGATGCCGCCGGCAATGAGCGCGGCGGCCTTCTTGTTCTGATCCTCGTCGGTCTCGTGGAAGTAGTCACGACGCTCGGAGTGGCCGATGATGCAGTACTGCACCGGCACGGACTGGAGCATCGCCACCGAGGTCTCGCCGGTGTAGGCGCCGGCGGCCTCCCAGTAGACGTTCTGGGCGCCCAGCTTGATGGGGCTGGCCTTGATGCCGCCCTTGCAGGAAACGGGGCGCAGGTCGACGGTCGGCGGGCAGACGCACACCTCGACGCCAGCGGGCACCTCGGGCAGGGCCTCGACGAGCTCGCCTGCGAGCTTGACGGCGTCGGTGATGTCGTTGTTCATCTTCCAGTTGCCGGCGATGAGGGTGGTGCGGTTACTCGGCATCGTTCAGCGCCTCCACTCCCGGAAGAGCCTTGCCCTCGACGAGCTCCATGGACGCGCCACCGCCGGTGGAGATCCAGCTCATCTTGTCGGCCAGGTTGAACTTGTTGACAGCCGCCACGGAGTCACCGCCACCGATGATGGAGGTGCACTCGGCCTCGGCAACGGCCTCGGCCACAGCCTGGGTGCCGTGCGCGAACTGATCGAACTCGAACACGCCCATGGGGCCGTTCCAGAACACGGTCTTGGCGCCGCGGATGGCCTCGGCGTAGAGCTCCTCGGTCTTGGGGCCGATGTCCATGCCCATGCGGTCCTCGGGGATAGCGTCGGAAGCGACGATCTCGCCGGTGGCGTCCTCGCCGAAGTGATCGGTCACGACGTTGTCGATCGGCAGCAGGATCTTGACGCCCTTGTCCTCGGCCTTCTTGAGCATCTCGGCCGCGCGCTCGACCCAGTCCTCCTCTTTGAGGGAGGTACCGACGGTCTTGTAGCCCTTGGCCAGGAAGAAGGTGTAGGCCATGCCGCCGCCGATGATCAGGGTATCAGCGGAGTCGATAAGGTGATCGAGCACGCCGATCTTGGAGGACACCTTGGAGCCGCCGACGATGGCGACAAACGGGCGCTCCGGCTCGGCGAAGATGCCGGTAAGGGTGTCGACCTCCTTCTCGAGCAGGAAGCCGGCCACCGCGGGCAGGAACTCGGCCGGGCCCACCACGGAGCCCTGGGAGCGGTGCGCGGTGCCGAAGGCGTCGAGCACGAAGACGTCGCCGTAGGAGGCGAGGGTCTTGGCGATCTCGGGATCGTTCTTCTTCTCGCGCTTGTCGAAGCGGACGTTCTCGAGCACGAGCACGTGGCCGGCCTCGAGGGCCTCGACGGCAGCGGCCGCCTTCTCACCGTAGGTGTCGGCGACGAAGGTCACGTTCAGGCCGGAGAGCTCGGCGAGCTTGGCGGCGACGGGCTCCAGGGAGAACTCGGCCTCGAAGCCGGTGCCGGCCGGGCGGCCGAGGTGGCTCATGAGGATGACGCGCGCGTTGTGATCGACCAGGTACTTGATCGTGGGCAGCGCGGCCTCGATGCGGGTGGTGTCGCCGACGACGCCGTCCTTGATCGGCACGTTGAAGTCAACGCGGACCAGGACGCGCTTGCCGTCGACATCGATGTCGCGGACGGTCTTCTTGGTGAACGCCATGTCCAATCCTTTCTGTGGTTCACGCGCTCGGCAGGCGCCGGGCGCGGTGTATCTGCAACAAAAAGGCGCGGCCTGCGGGCTTGATGCCGTAAGGCCGCGCCCCTGCGTAAGACGCCTAGTCTAGCTGCGAGACGCGTTGCTCACTTAGGCAACGAACTTCTCGAAGTACTTGATGGTGCGGACCATCTGCGAGGTGTAGGAGTTCTCGTTGTCGTACCAAGCGACGACCTGCACCAGGGTCTGGCCGTTGCCCAGGTCGGAGCACATGGTCTGGGTGGCGTCGAAGATGGAGCCGTGGGTCTCGCCGATGATGTCGCGGGAGACGATCATGTCCTCGTTGTAGCCGAAGGTCTCGGAGATGGTCTCGGCGTAGGCCTTCATGGCGGCGTTGACCTCCTCGACGGTGACGGTCTTGTCAACGACGGCGTAGAGGTTGGTCAGCGAGCCAGTGGGCGTAGGAACGCGCTGGGCGGCACCGATGAGCTTGCCGTTGAGCTCGGGCAGAACCAGGCCGATGGCCTTGGCGGCACCGGTGCTGTTCGGCACGATGTTCTCGGAAGCGGCGCGGGAACGACGCTTGTCGCCCTTGCGCTGCGGGCCGTCGAGGGTCATCTGGTCGCCGGTGAAGGCGTGGATGGTGGTCATGATGCCGGAGACGATGGGGGCGAAGTCGTTCAGACCCTTGGCCATCGGGGCGAGGCAGTTGGTGGTGCAGGAGGCGGCGGAGATGATGTCGTCCTCAGCGGTCAGCTGCTCGTGGTTGACGTTGTAGACGATGGTGGGCAGGTCGTTGCCCGCGGGAGCGGAGATGACGACCTTCTTGGCGCCGGCGTTGATGTGGGCCTGAGCCTTGGCCTTGGAGGTGTAGAAGCCGGTGCACTCGAGCACGACGTCGACGTCCAGGTCGCCCCAGGGCAGGTTGTTGGCGTCAGCCTCGGCGTAGATCTTGATCTCCTTGCCGTCGACGACGATGGCGTCATCGGTGGCGGAAACCTCGTGATCGCGGGAGTAGTTGCCCTGCGTGGAGTCGTACTTCAGCAGGTACGCGAGCATATCGGGAGAGGTGAGGTCGTTGATGGCGACGATCTCGGAGCCCTCGTGACCGAACATCTGACGGAACGCCAGACGGCCGATGCGACCAAAGCCGTTGATAGCAACCTTAACTGCCATGTGTGTCTCCTTTCATGGGGCCTCCCGCGCGCTTTCTGCACGCCGTTGAGACCCGAAAACTAACCACGCTTCAAATATACCTTTTTTCGCACGCGTCATTCGCGCGATTGGCAATTTCCGGTTTTTTACACCTAATTGAAACGCTTCAACTCTATATTGGCCCCCTGAGCACGCCGTTTATGAGCGCTCGCGGGTCTCGGCCACCATCTTTTCCAGACGCAGCACCCGATGGTAGAGCGCCGATTTCGACAACGGGGGGTCCGCCATCTGGCCCAGGTCGCGCAGCGACAGGTCGGGGTGGCGCTCGCGCAGGGCGCAGAAGGTCTCAAGCGCCTCGGGCAGCTTGGCGCGCACGCCGAGGCGCTCAAGCTCCCAGATGAGCTCGAGCTGCTTGCGGGCCGCACCGGCGCTTCTGCCCTGGTTGGCGAGCTCGGCGTTCACGCGGCGGTTGACCTCGTTTTTCACCGACTTCACCGCGCGTGCCTCCTCGATCTCGGCGCAGGCGCGCGGGGCGCCCAGCACGCGCAGCAGGCGGTAGATGTCCTCGGCGCTCTTCACGTAGACGGCGAACGCGCCCCGCCGCGGGTTCACGCGGGCGTGCACCCCCAGCTCGCCAATGAGGTCGGCCAGCTGGTTAGCGAACGCCTCGCCCTGCACGGCGATCTCCAGGTGGAAGTCGCCGCGCGGGTCGGCAACGAAGCCGCCGGCAATCAGCGCGCCGCGCACGTAGGCGCGCCGGCAGCACGGGCGCGCCACCGCGTGCGCCGGCACGCCGGACACCAGCCCGCCGCGGCGGTTCAGGATGCCCAGCAGCACCAGCGCCTTTTCCAGGTCGGGCTGATCGGGCAGGACGATCAGGTAGTTGCGCACCCGATGCAGCACCGAGCGGCGCACGGTGAGGTCGGTCTTGAGCTTCAAGATCTTGTGGGTGAGCTCGATCATGGTGCGGGCCACCGCACCGGTCTCGGTGGCCACCTGCAGGCGGTAGCGACTCGGCCCGGCATAGGACAGCGTTCCGCACACGCGGGCGAGCGCCGCCAGCGTTGCCAGCTCGCAGTATTCGCATTCGGGGGCACAGCGCGCAAGCTCGTCGCGCACCTCGGCGGTAAACGACATATCAGGCCAGCACCTCCGCGAGCGCCGCGGCCAGGCGCGCGGGGTCGTGCTGGGCGGGCTGGCAGCCGCTGCCGGTGAAATCGCGGACGATCACCTGACGAGCGATGCGGGCGATGCGCTCCAGGTCCTGCTCGCTTGCGCGGATCGGGCCGAACGGCGCCGCCTTGGCCGCCGCGATGGACGAGGCGCTCACCGGAGCGGCGGCGGAGGCGGCACCGGGCGCCGACGCCTCCGCCGGCGAGCTGAAGGAGGCGTCGGGCTCCCCCACCTCGGCCGGCGAGCTGGAAGCGGCGTCGGCGCCGGGCTCCGGGAACACACCGGCGGCGGCGCGCGCATCTCCCCTGTCGGCGGCAACGCCCGCGGCAGCCGCGCCGGTCGCCGCGGAAACAGGCACAACACCCGCTGCCGCATCCTCGGGCAGGACGCCGGCGGCCTGGGCCACCAGGCGCTCCCAGGCGCGCTTCTCATACGGATAGACGAACTCCGGCTCCGCGCCCCGGTGCACGAGCACCGCGTCGATCGCATCGGCAAGCCCGCAAGCCGCCAGGGCGTACACGTGGTCGGCCACGCTCATGCCGCTGGTTTCCCCGAGCGAATCGATCTTGGGGCACACGAACACGCGCCGCGCCGACGTGCGGCACAGCGCCTCGCGGATGCCGTCCACCAGCACGTTCGGGATGATCGAGGTGAACAGCGAGCCGGGGCCCAGCACCACCAGGTCGGCCGCCAAAATGGCCTCGACGGCCTCGGGGTTGGCCACCGCACCCGCGGGCTCCAGCCACACGCGCTCGAACGCCCGCCGGCCATAGGAGATCCGCGCCTGCCCGCACACGACCTCGCCCGACACGGTGCGGCCCACCAGGCTCACCGCGTCGAGGGTGGAGGGGTGCACGCGCCCGATGCAGTCGAGCATGCGCTCGCAGGCGCGGATGCCCGCCGTGAACGAGCCGGTCTCCTCTGCCAGGGCCACCAGCAGCAGGTTTCCCAGCGCGTGGTCGTCGATATAGGGGAAGCGATGGGCGAAGGCGCGGGCGAGCGGCGAGGCGGGGTCGGCGGCCAGCGCCGAGATGCACTTGCGCACGTCGCCGGGCGGCACCACATGGGCCCGCTCGCGCAGAAGCCCGGTGGAGCCACCGTCATCGGCCATGGCCACCACTGAATCGATATGGGCGCCCATGAGCCTGAGCGCTTTGATCAGCCGCGGCTGCCCGGTTCCGCCGCCGATGGAGACGGCCCGCAAACCCTCGCGTCCCATGCGACGCTAACCGGCCATGTTGGCCCGCGGAAGATCGCGGTGCGAGATGGATACATGGTACTGATGGCGCTCGAGGTAGCGCGCCGTGGCCTCGGCGATCGCCACGCTGCGATGCTGCCCGCCCGTGCAGCCCACCGCGATGGAGAGCTGCGGCTTGCCCTCGGCGATATAGCCGGGCATGACGGCATCGAGCAGCTGGAACCACGCGGTGAGGAACTCCTTGGTCTTGGGGTGCTCGAGCACGAAATCGGCCACCTTCGCATCCAGGCCGGTCATGGTGCGCATCTCGGGATCGTAGTAGGGGTTGGGCAGAAAGCGCACGTCGATCATGAGGTCGGCCTCCACCGGCATGCCGTGCTTGAAGCCGAAGGAGAACACGTGCACGTCCATGAGCTGCTGATCGGTGAGCTCGGAGAAGGCCGTGCGCAGGCGGGTGCGCAGCGCGCTGGTGCGCAGGCGGCTCGTGTCGATGATCATGTCGGCGCGCGACCGGATACTGGCGAGCGCCACCCGCTCGCGCTGGATGGCGTCGGCTGTGGTCTCGCCGCGCATGGCCAGCGGATGGCGGCGGCGGTTCTCGCTGTACCGGCGAATCAGCACCTCGTCGGAGGCCTCCAGAAACACCACCTTGCAGGTCATCTCGTGCTCGCGCAGCACCTTAATGGTGTCGAGCAGCTCGTCGAACAGACCCTGGCTGCGCAGATCGCTCGTGACGGCCAGGTGCCGTCCCACGCCGGCGTTGATGCCCACGATCTCGGCGAGCTGCAGGATGAGGCTGGGCGGCAGGTTGTCGATGCAGAAATAGCCCATATCCTCGAACACGTGCATGGCCTGCGTGCGGCCGGAGCCGGACATGCCGGTGATGATGACGATGTCGGGCACGCGGTCGGCGATCTCGGCGTTCGTGATGGTCTGGGGCTCTGCCATACAACTGCTCCTTGGGCCTTCGAGGTTCGCGATGGTGCCTTCAAGTATAGCCGCCCGGCGCGCAGACGGCGCGGCTACTGCTCCGCGCTCACGTAGTCCTCGTCCACCGTGATCTTGGGGACCGCCCCCGGCCAGGCCTCGACCACCAAAGCCGCAAGGCGCTCACGGATCTGGGCGGCCGACAGCGCGCAGTCCTCGGGGCGCAGGCAGTCGAAGATCACGTTGGTATGCGTGGGGCCCGGCACGCAGCGCACGTCGTGGATGGACAGGCGCGCATCGATGCTCTTGGCGGCGGCGTCGATGCGGTTGCGCATGTCGACCAGGCCGGGGTCGTCGGTCACGATCGGGTCGTAGTGCAGGGTCACGATCAGACCGTCTTCGTCTTTGAAGGCCTGCTCGATGTTATCGAGGGTGTCGTGGCTCTCCATGGGGTCGGTCTCGGCCGCCATCTCCACGTGCGCGCTGGCGAACTGCCGGCCCGGGCCGTAGTCGTGCACCATGAGGTCGTGCGTGCCCAGCACGCCCGGGTAGCTCAAGATCTTCTCGCGGATATGGCGCACCTGCTCGGGCGCGGGCGCGCGGCCGAGCAGCGGGTCCACCGTGTCGCGCACCAGCTCGATACCGCTCCAAGCGATGTAGCCGCCCACGCCCAAGCCGGCCCAGGCGTCGAGCGAAATGCCGCCCACCTGCGCCACGATTGCGCTCGCGAGCACCGCGGCGGTGGCGATAACGTCGTTTTTAGAGTCCTGGGCGGTGGCGATGAGCGTCTCGGATTCGATGCGCTCCCCCAGCCGGCGGTTGAACGCCGCCATCCACAGCTTCACCGCGATCGACAGCGCGAGCACCGCCACGAGCGCCCAGGAGAACTCCACGGGCTCGGGCGCCAGCAGGCGGGCGAAGGAGGACTTCACCAGCTCCACGCCGATCAGAAGCACCAGCACCGCCACCACCAGCCCCGACAGGTACTCGTAGCGGCCGTGACCGTAGGGGTGCCCCGGGTCGGCGGGGCGGGCGGCGAGCTTGAAGCCGAGCACACTCACGATGTTGGAAGAGGCGTCGGACAGGTTGTTCAGCGCGTCGGCCACGATCGACACCGAGCCGGCCGCAAGCCCGATGGCGCCCTTCGCGGCGCACAGCACCACGTTCAGCACGATGCACACGGCGCCTGCGGCGGCGCCCACCCGCGCGCGGTCGCCGCCGCAGCGGCGCAGCACCCACTCAGTCACCATCGCCTGCACTCCTTCCCACATACCGCACGCTCCTCGCTTCCCGTGTATACCCAAACGGGCGCCGCGCTACCGACGCCGCTTCATGGTGGCGCCGCCCTCGCCCGGCATGAGGCGGCGCACGTCGTAGACGCTCTCGACCCGGCCGATGGAGGCAAGCAGCGGGTCGAGGAAGCTCGCGTCCGAGATCTCGATCAAGAAGCGCAGCGTGGCCACGCTCTCGCGGTTGGTGGAGGTGGCCGCCGACAGGATATTGCCGCCGGCGTCGCCGATGGCGATGGTGACGTCCTTGAGCAGGCCCATGCGGTCGATGCACTCCACCACGACCTCCACCTGGAACAGGGCGTCGGCCGCGCCGTCCCACGACACGCCGATCATGCGCTCGGGGTGCTCCATGAGCCCTTTGACGTTCGGGCAGTTCGCCCGGTGGACCGACACGCCGCGCCCGCGGGTGATGAAGCCCACGATGTCGTCGCCGGACACCGGGTTGCAGCAATGCGCCAGGCGCACGAGCAGGGTGCCGTTCTCGTCGCCCTCCACGCGCACGCCGCAGGTGCCCTTGGCCTTCTTGCCGCCGCGATGCGCATGGGTGCGCGCCGGCTGGTGCACGATCTGGGCGATGGCGTCGGCCTTGGCCTGGGCCGGATCGGGCTTGGGGTCCAGAATCGCCTCGACCTTGTTGCCCACCGCACGCGCGGCCACCTTGCCCGAGCCCACGGCGGCGAACAGGTCCTCGAGCGTTTTGTAGTTGAGCTCGGTCGCCACCGCGTTCAAGGCGCGCGTGGAGCGCGGTGTGGAGATGCCGTAGCCCCGGCGGCGCAGGTCGCGCGCCAGGGTATCGCGGCCGGCGAGCGCATCCTCGTCTTTGGTGGCGGCGGCGAAGTAGCGCCTGATCTTGGACTTGGCGCTCGGGGTCTTCACGATGTTCAGCCAGTCACGCGAGGGCTTGGCGCTCTTGTTGGTGAGGATCTCCACACGGTCACCCATGGCGAGCTCGTGGGTGAGCGGCGCCACCGCCCCGTTCACCTTGGCGCCCACGCAGTGGTTGCCCACCTCGGTGTGGACGGCGTAGGCGAAATCGAGCGGCGTGGAGCCGGCGCGCAGGCTCATCACCTCGCCTTTGGGCGTGAACACGAAGATCTCCTGGTCGAAGAGGTCCACGCGCAGCGAATCCAGAAACTCGCGGGCGTCGCCCATCTCGCCGTCGACCGTCCAGTCCAGCGAGCGCTTGATCCAGTTGATCTGGTCGTCCAGGCGCTGGGCGCTCGCCCCCTTGGTGGCGCTCGAGCCTCCCGAGCGCTTGTAGAGCCAGTGCGCCGCGATACCGTACTCGGCCTGCTCGTGCATCTCGTAGGTGCGGATCTGAATCTCGAGCGGGCGCGCCGTGGGACCGATCACCGTGGTGTGCAGGCTCTGGTAATTGTTGAACTTCGGCATGGACACGTAGTCCTTGAAGCGCCCGGGCATGGGGCGCCACAGGGAGTGGACCGCGCCGAGCGCCGAGTAGCAGTCCCCCACCGACTGGGTGATCACGCGCAGGGCCACCAGGTCGTAGATCTCGGAGAACTCCTTGCCCTTGCGGCGCATCTTCTGGTAGATGGACCAGTAGTGCTTGGAGCGGCCGTTGATCTGGTAGCCGGAAAGGCCGGCCTGGGCCAGCTCGTCGTCGAGCGTCTTGATGGTCTCGGCCAAGAAGCGCTCGCGCACCTCGCGGCTCTCGGCCACCATGCGCGCGATCCGCTGGTAGGCGTCGGGCTCCAGATAGAAGAACGAGAGGTCCTCGAGCTCCCATTTGATCGAGCTCATGCCCAGGCGGTCGGCCAGCGGCGCGTAGACGTCCATGGTCTCGCGCGCCTTGAACAGGCGGCGGTCCTCGCGCAGCGCCGCCAGCGTACGCATGTTGTGCAGGCGGTCGGCGAGCTTGACGATGACAACGCGGATGTCGCGGCTCATGGCCAAAAACATCTTGCGCAGGTTGAGCGCCTGCTTCTCGTCCATGGTATCGACGTCGATGTTGGTGAGCTTGGTGACGCCGTCCACGAGCTCGGCCACCGTCTCACCGAAATAGGTCCCCACGTCGTCGAGCGAGGTGGTGGTGTCCTCCACCGTGTCGTGCAGCAGGGCGGCGCACACCACGTCGCAGTCCATCTTGAGGTCGGCCAGGATGATGGCGACCTCCACCGGGTGGTTGATGTAGGCCTCGCCGCTGCGGCGCTTCTGGGCGCAGTGCTTCTCGGCCGCGAAGCAGTAGGCGCGCTCCACGCGGCCCTGATCCTCCTCGCTCATATACTTGCGCGCAAGCGCGGCGAGCTTGTCGAAGTTGTCGGCCTGATAGGCGCCGGGCAGGTCGTCGGCGCAGGCGTAGTGCACCATTTCCGAGCTGGGGCGCAAAGGCTCGCTGCCCTGCTTCCACTCGGTGGCCTTGGCGCGGGCACGGCTGTTGTGGGTATCCATGATGTCTCCCATCCGGCGCTAGCGCGGCGTGATCGGACGATTGATGCGAGCCAGCATATCATGCGCCGGCGCCTCGAGCGCCCAGCGGCGAAACGCCGCGAACTCGCAGCGGGCGTGCAGGCCCTCCAGGTAGAGGATCGAGCTGTTGAGATCCACGTGCCCCGGGCTCTCCACCATCTCGATCCGGTGGCCCGCATCGACGCTCGCCTGGTGCAGAAAACCCAGCTCCTCGAAGATGGCGAGCGCGGCGGTAACTGCGCGCTCCTCCACCGGCGTGCGGGCGTCCACGGCCAGGCACATCTGCGCGATGTCGAGGTCGCTGGCGACAAACGAAGCCGTACCGGACCCACCGCGCTGCCGGCGCCCCATGGTCTGCAGGGCGCGGTAGAGCGTCACCAGCTCGGCGCGCTCGGGCGCCGCGGCGTCGAGCAGGCGCTCGTTGATGCGCGCGTCGCGCGCGCAGAACAGCAGATGGACCTGGGCCGGCTGCCCATCGCGACCGGCCCGGCCGCTCATCTGGTTGAACTCGATCGAGCCGAAGGGCATGTGGTAGAGCACCACGTGGCGGATGTCGGGCAGGTTGACGCCTTCGCCGAAGGCCGAGGTAGACACGATGCAGGTGAGGTCCCCGGCGCGGAAGGCCTGCTCGGCTTCCAGACGGCGCGTACGCTCGAGCCCGGCATGGTAGAACCCGATCGACGCCGCCAGCTCGGGGACGCGGCGGCGCAGCGTGCGGCACAGGGCCTGGGCCTGGTCGCGCGAGTTCACGTACACCACGCACTTCTCCCCGCCAGCCACGATCGAAACGAGCCGGTTCTCGCGCGAGGCGCTCTCGCGCCCATCGTCGACCGACAGGTTCTCGCGCACCGCCTCATCCACCACGAGCTCCTCGACGGGCAGCAGGCGCGCGATCTCATCGGCCGTCTCGGGGGCGGCTGTGGCCGTGAGGGCGAGCACGCGCGGGGACCCGAGCGCCGCGAGCACCGCGGGCATCTCCAGGTACGCTGGGCGCTCGCCGGCCTTCGCCTGCGCCACATGGTGCGCCTCGTCGATCACCACGAACCCCACGCGGCCCGCCGCCGCGAAGCGCGCGCGGTGGATGGCGAGAAACTCCGGCGTGGTGAGCACGATGTCCACGCGCCCGCCGGCCAGCTGGGAGAAGATGCGGTCGCGGCCGGCGACGGGCGTCTCGCCGGTGAGGACGGCCGCACGCACGCCGAGCTTGGCGAGGGCCTGCATGAGGTGGAACGACTGGTCGGCCACCAGGGCGCGCAGCGGGTAGACGAACACGCTCGCCCGCCCGCGCGCGATGGCCTCGCGCACCGCATGGACCTGGAAAATCAGCGACTTGCCGCGGCCGGTGCCCATGACGGCCAGCACGTTTCTGCCGCAGCGCAGGGCCTCGAGCGCCTGCAGCTGCGCCTCGTGCGGGCGGGCGGCGCCGATGAAGGCATGCAGCAGCGAGCGGGTGAGCTCGTCGTAGGGCAGCTGCGCGAGCGCCTGGCGGCGCGCGGCATCGGGCGCAGGGGCGAGGGGGACGGCTGCGCGCTCAGACGCCGAGGCC
Source organism: uncultured Collinsella sp. (assembly GCA_902470925.1). Classification (GTDB taxonomy): domain Bacteria; phylum Actinomycetota; class Coriobacteriia; order Coriobacteriales; family Coriobacteriaceae; genus Collinsella. Next base: position 13,645 of record CABRIF010000028.1, read on the forward strand.
GGCGCGGGCGCGGCATACGGGGCGCCGGGAGCGGACGCATCCTCGCAGGAGCGGCAGAGGATGTCCTTCACCATGAGCTTGGGCTTCACGCGGCCCTGCCAGCGTTCGGCCACCGCCTCGAACACCACGTCGACCACCGTATCGCACGCAGAGAGCCGCTCGATGTCGGGCACGCGGAACATGATGGCGGGCACGCGGGAGGCGCCGTCGGTCACCGTGAAGCGCATGTGGTCGCCGCTGCGGCCCACCTGCGCGCGGTCGGTCATGGTCACCCCGGTGACCGCCAGCAGCGGCACCCGGTTGCCCTGGCCGAACGGCTCGAGCAGCGAGATCTGCTCGATGGTGGCGATGTCGAGCTCGGACAGGCCCACGGTGGCGGCGATTTCCCCGCGATCCTCGAAGGCGTCGGCGTCAAGCTCGGCCAGCACGGCGCCCAGGCGTTCGCGCAGGGCATCGAGGTTCTCGGCAGCGCAGGTCACACCCACCGCGCCGGCGTGCCCGCCGAACCTGATGAGCAGATCGGAGCAGCGCTCGACCGCCTCGAACAGGTTCACGCGCCCCACCGAGCGGCCCGAGCCGCGCGCCACGCCGTCCTCGATGGAGAACAGCAGCGCCGGCACGTGATAGCGGTTCGTGAGGCGACTCGCCACGATGCCCTTCACGCCCTCGTGCCAGCCCTCGCCGCCCACCACGATCACGCGGCCGCCGTCGTAGGTGGCCGCCACGCGCCGTTCGGCGTCGGCGGTGAGCTCGGCCTCGATGGCGCGGCGCTGCTGGTTGACCTCCTCCAGCTGCGCCGCCAGCCGGGCGGCCTCAACCGCATCGGTTGCCATCAGCACGCGCAGGGCGAGCGACGGATCGGCCATGCGGCCAGCGGCGTTCAGGCGCGGAATCAGGGAGAACGACAGCGCGTCGGCGGTGATGGTGGCAAGATCGGTGCGGGTGAGGGCGGCCAGCGCCACGTAGCCCGGGCGCGCGGTGGCGCGCATGTGCGCGATGCCGTCGGCCACCAGGGCGCGGTTCTCGGGCGTCAGCGTCATCATGTCCGACACGGTGCCCAGCGCCGCCACCTCGGTGAGGCTCCGCCACAGCTCGGGCGCATCCAGCCGCTCGCCGAGCAGCTGCACGAGCTTCAGCGCCACGCCGGCGCCCGCCAGCTCACGGGAGGGTCCCGCCGCGGCGAGCTTGGGGTCGGCCACCGGGATGCCTCGGGGCACCAGGTCGGCGGGCTCGTGATGGTCGGTCACCACGATGTCGATCCCGCGCTCGCGCAGGTAGCCCACCTCCTCGGCGGCCGCGATGCCGTTGTCCACCGTCACCACCAGCGACGGGTTCGTCTCCTCGATCAGACGGTCGAGCGAGGCGCGGCTCAAGCCGTACCCCTCGTCGAAGCGATGCGGGATGAAGGGACGCACCGTGGCGCCCAGGTGCTGCAGGGCCTCGGTAAGCAGGCAGGTGGAGGTGATGCCGTCCACGTCGAAATCGCCGAACACCGCGATGACCTCGCCGGCGCGCACGGCCGCCTCCACGCGGTCGGCCACCTCGGCCAAGCCAGGGATGAGCGCAGGCGACGCCCAATCGCGCTCGAGCGAGGGGGTGAGGAAGAGCTTGCCCTCCTCCACCGAGGCGATGCCGCGCGAGGCCATGATGCGCGCCACGAGCGGCGGCACCGAGAGGCCGGCGGCGAGTTCGTCTTCAAGGGCCGGATGAGGTGCGGCGACCGTCCAGCGATGGGTGGTCTTAAGCGACGACATACGCATCGACCCCCTGCGGTTGCGGGGCGGATGCGGCCAGGGGCGCGGCCGGGCGAATGCCATGCGGCCGGTGACGGAAACGTTCCATGCGATCAGATCCTCACGAGTACCCGCTGCGGCGGGCGTCTTTGTTGAACGCACTCAAGTATACACATGCATGCGGACACAGATTCCCGCTGCAGGTTTCGAGTTGAGAAACGAACGCGCGGCGGCGGCCATGCGGCGGGCGGGCGCACTATACTGTCAGCCGACGCGCGGCGACGGCACACGGGCCACGGCGTGCACGGGAACGGCCGGATGCGAGGACGCGCGGAAGCGACCCGGCGTGCGCCAAGGGGCCTGTGCGGGAGCGGCCTGGCGTGCGCTCGGGCACCTCTGCGCACGTCCGTGGCCGGGTGACGCAGCCGCACACCACAGCCGCACACCGAGGATTCACCACAAACGGAAGGGATGCATATGGACGCATGGCAGAAACTGGGCGCTGCGATCGGAGCGCATATGCCCGCCATCGTCCCGGTCTGCGTGGCGGCCGGCGTGCTTGCCCCGCAGGTATTCGGCCCGATCGAGACCATCGTGCCGGTCCTGTTCGCCTTCATGACCTTCCAAGGGTCGCTCAACAACACCACCCGTCAGGTCCTCGAGGTGTTTCGCCATCCGGCGGAGCTGCTCGTCATCCTGGCGGTCACGCTGGTGTTCATGCCGATCGTGGCCTTCGCGCTCGCCTCGCTGCTGTTTTCGGGCAACGCCAACATCATCACGGGCATCGTGCTCGAGTACAGCGTGCCCATCGGCATCGTGAGCTTCATGTGGGTGGGCATGTTTTCGGGCAACGGGCCGCTCGGCCTGTCCGCCATCCTGGTGTCGACCGTCATCTCGCCGTTCTCGATCCCGCTCACCCTGCAGCTGCTGCTCGGCCAGACCATCCAGATCGACGCGGCGGGCATGATGGTCAACATGATCTTCATGATCGCCCTGCCGGCGCTGGCGGGCATGCTCGTGAACGACCTGTCGCGCGGCTGGGGGCACGCCGTGCTCTCCCCCGCCATCTCACCGGCGTGCAAGATCCTGCTCGTGGTGATCATCACCGCGAACTCGACGGCGATGAGCGACTACGTGCTCCACATGACCTGGCAGCGCGCCGGTGTGGCCCTGTTCATCCTGCTGTTCGCCTGCACGGGCTTTCTGTGGGGCATCCTGGCGGCGCGCCTCATGCACCGTCCGTTCCCCACGCTGGTCACCATGAGCTTCGACTGCGGGCTGCGCAACATCTCGTCGGGCGCGGTGATCGCCACGCAGTACTTCCCCGGGGAGGTCGTGTTCCCCGTGATGTGCGGCACGGTGTTCCAGCAGCTGCTCGCCGCCTCCTTCGGGCGCCTGGTGCAGTGGCTGGCCGCCGACGAGGCCGCCGCAGCGGGCGGCGGGCGTCCGGCTCAGGCGCGGCGCTAAAGCGCGCGGCAGCCCCCTGTGCGCCCCCTAGGCGAGCGGGCGCGCCAGGTCCACGATGCGGGTACCGTGGAGCTCCTCCGCCTCGAGCTCGCGCGCGATCACCTCGGCGTTTTCGAAGGTGATGCCGGCGCCGGGCAGGATGGTGAGACGGCCGTCCGCATAGGCGATGAGCTCGCGCAGGCGCTCGAGGTTCGCCTCGATGGGCGTGCCTGCGGGCCCGCCGTGCGTGAGGATGCGCGTGACGCCGAGCGTGGCCAGCACGTCGATCGCCTCGAGCTGATCGCGGGCATCGAGCTCATCGAACGCCATGTGGAAGGTGATGTCGAGCGGCTCGTCACGCGTGGCGTCCGCATCGTGCACCAAGGCGCATAGGCGGTCGCAAGCGGCGAAATCGAGCTGCCAGCCGGCCGCGTAGCCGAAGCCGGGCAGGCGCCCGGCGGTTATGGCCGCATCGCGAGCAGCATCGTAGGCAGCGCGATCGGCGGGCTGCAGGCAGCCGAAGACCACGCCGTCGGCGCCCAAGCTGACGGCGGAGGTGAGGTCGGCCTCCATGATCTGCAGCTCCTCGTGCGTGTAGGCGAAATCCCCACCGCGCGGGCGAACCATCGCCATCACGCGCGCACCCGCCTCGTGCGCCATGTGTACCGCGCCCCACACCACGCCGGCCGACGGCGTGGTGCCGCCGCACGCGAGGTTGTCGCACAGTTCGATGCGCGCCGCCCCGGCAGCCAGCGCCGCCGGGATATGGGTCAGGTTCTCAGCGCAAAACTCACGCAGCATGGATGTCTCCTTGTCGATGTAGGCGCCACCCGCGGGCTCGGGGCGAACCCCGGCGCCCACGCGAGCGCGAAGCGAACCCGTTCAGCATACATCACGGCCATCACAGGTAGAACTGGCCGAGCGGATATCCCTCGGCGAGCATCTCGACCGAGCTGCGGGCCACATGGCCGCAGTGCACGTCGTAGATAGCGTAGCCGGAGCCCCCATGGAAGCGCACGACCTTGGACGCCTGCGCCGGCGCGTCCTCGAACAACCAGGGAGCCTCATCGCGACAGGAGGCGTCGCCTTGAAACGAGAGCGCCGGAGCCGTGTGGTAGACAACGCCCGCCGCCTCCCCCGCGAGCGCATGGTGCGTGTGTCCGCACAGCAGCTCGGCGTCGTAGCGCGCGAGCAGCTCCAGCAGGGCGACGGCACCCCGGCACGCCGGCATGTCGGACTGGGCCGCACACACATGATGGTGCGTTGCCACCAGCACCCGGCGCCCTGCGCAGGCGGCATCGGCAAGGTTGGCGGCAAGCCAGCCGAGCGCCACCGTACCGATCGATCCTTCCGGAACCGCAGCGTCGCTGGAGTCGATCGCCGCGATGGTCTCGTCGGCCACCTCGATACGTGCGCACACCGTACCGTCGGGCAGCAGCTCGCCCGCGCTGTGCCAGCCATCGATGAACGCTGCGCGCGCATCGTGGTTGCCCGGGGTTGCCAGCACCGGTGCCTGCGCCGCCCCGACTTCGGCCAGCGCCCGGTCGAGCGCGTCGCGCACCGAACGCATGTCGTCCGCATCGCCGGCATGCGTCATATCGCCGGTCACCACCACCGCATCGATGGGCCCGCGTGCGGCCGCCGCTCGCACCGCCTCGGCCAACAAGCGGCGCGTGTCGCCCACGCGGGCGAGGATGCCGGCGTAGAAGCCCTCGTCGCAGCCGAGCGCGGGCACGGGTGCGCAGGCCGGCATGCGCCCCGGCCGAGGGCAGCTCTCAGCGGCATCAGGCGACAAGGCGCCGTTGCGATCTGTGGCGTCAGGCGTTGAGACGCCGTTACGGAGCGCGGCATCCGGCGCCGCGGCCCCGTTGCATCCCTCGGCATCGGGTGCCGAAACACCGTTGCAGAGCGCGGCATTTGGCGCCATCCAGGCGCGTTGGAAATGAATATCGGATAGATGCAGAACGCGCATGGCGCTCCCTTCGTGCTTGTTGTGCCCGAGCTTCCGCCCGTCACTTCCCGCCGCGGCCGCGCGGCTTCCAGCCCGTCCCGCATCGGTTGCGAGCCCATCCCGCACCGGCTTCGGCAGCGCGACTTCGAACCCGTCCCCAACCGGTTCCTGGATTGAACCCGTCCCGAACCGATTACCGGATTGAACCCGTCCCCAACCGGGGGCGGGGCGGCCCGTCTCTACCGCAGGCGCGCCCGAATCCAACCGGTTGCGGCATCGAGCGCGAACACCGTAACAATCACGCCGAGCAGGATGATGCTCACGGTGGGCCAGGTGCGCGCCTGAATCGCAAAGATCAGCGGCGCGCCGATGCCGCCGGCACCCACCAGGCCGAGCGTCGAGGCGCTGCGCACCGCGATCTCGAAATGATTGAGCGCCAGCGAGGAGAAAATCGGCATGAGCTGCGGCACCCGGGCGCAGAAAAACGCCTGCCAGAAGCTACCGCCCACCGCGCGGACCGCCTCGGCCGGAGCCTCGTCCATCGCCTCGATCTGCTCGGTGAACAGCTTGCCCAGCATCCCGATCTGATGCACGCCGATGGCGAGCACGCCGGCAAAGGGACCGGGCCCCACCACTTTCACGAAGATGATGGCATACACGAGCTCGGGAAATGCGCGCAGCACGTTGCAGACGAATTTGCCCGCGCGCGGCACGATGCCGTTTCCCCAAAGGTTGCGCGAGCTCACGAGCGCCATGGGCACCGCGAGCACCGTGGCGATGGCCGTGCCGAGCAGCGCGATGCCCGCCGTGAGCGCCAGCAGGCTCACCAGGTCCTCGCCCGAACCGTCGTAGACGAAACTCCAGTCGGGCGTCAGCAGGCCCGCGAACACGTCGCCGGCAAGCGACGGGTTAAAGGTTGCCAGGCCCGAGTAATCCAGCCCGGCAGCCGACCAAATAACAACCGCCACCACGGCGGCCGAGATCAGCGTTTGGCGCAGATGCGCCGACATGCGCGGCGCGCGCACCGTTTCCTGTCGTGCCATTTACGCAAGCCTCCTTCGAACGGCCTCGCTCGCAGCGTCCACGATGCCCACCACCACGAAGATCATGAGGATGACCACGCTCACGCGGTCGTAGCGGAACAGCCCGAGCGACGCGTTGAGGATCACGCCGATGCCGCCGGCGCCCACGTAGCCCAACACCGTCGAGGCGCGGACGTTGATCTCGAACGCGTAGAAGAAGTAGCTCGCCAGCTGGCTTGCCACCTGCGGGGCGATCGAGAACGCCGCGATCTGCATGCGCGTGGCGCCCACGGCCTCGGCCGCCTCGATGGGCGCGTAGTCGATCGTCTCGATCGTCTCGAAGATCAGCTGCGAGGTGACCCCCAGCGTGAAGATGGCGATCGTGACCACGCCGGTGAACTCGCCGATACCCATGATGGCCACCGCGAACGCCGCGAGCAGCAGCGTGGGGATGGTGCGCACGATGTTGAGCAGCAAGCGCACGATACCGGTGACTACGCGGTTGCGCGTGACGACCGTGGTGGCCAAAAACGCCAGCGGCACCGCGACCGCAAAGCCCACCACCGTGCCGAGCACCGACATCTTGATGGTGCGCATCATCGGGTCGATCAGCTCGGGGATGTAGGCAAGGTCGGGCTGCATGAACTTGGACAGAAACGCGGCCGCCTGCGGGCCTCCGGTGATGACGGCGGAAAGATCGGCACCGGTTACCGCAGCGCTCGCCAGCAGCAGCGCCGCGATGACGAAGGTGACGAACGCCTTCTTGTACCAATCGAAATGGACGGTGTCGGCGATCCTCATCACGCAACCGCCGTCTCTGCCGCCGCGCTCTCGGGCACGCACGTGCGGCCGTCGCGCTCGTAGATGGCGGCGAGCCGCTCGGGTGTGAGCTCGTCGGGCGCGCCGTCAAACACCACCGCGCCGGCGCGCAGGGCGATCACGCGGCTCGAGAACTCGCGCGCCAGATCCACGGAGTGGATGTTCACCACAACGGTGACGCCCTCCTCGCGGTTGATGCGCGCAAGGTCGCACATCACGGTGCGCGTCGTGACCGGGTCGAGCGAGGCAACCGGCTCGTCGGCAAGGATGATGCGGGCCCGCTGCACCATGGCGCGCGCAATGGAGACGCGCTGCTGCTGGCCGCCGGACAGCTCGTCGGAACGGGCGTGGAGCTTGTCGAGCAGCCCCACGCGCTCGAGCGCCTGCTCGGTGTGCTCGTAGTCCTCTTTGGTGAACAGGCCCAGCACGCTTTTGAGCGTGGAGTAGTACCCCAGGCGGCCCGAGAGCACGTTGCGCTGCACCGTGGAGCGCTTCACCAGATTGAAGCTCTGGGAGATCATGCCGATGTTGCGGCGGGTCTCGCGCAGCTGCCGCTTGTTGGCGCGCGTGATGGAGGTGCCGTCCACCACGATCTCGCCCTCGCTCACATCGTGCAGGCGGTTGATGGCGCGCAGCAGCGTGGACTTGCCCGCGCCCGACAGGCCGATGATGGACACGAACTCGCCGTCCGCGATGGACAGGTTCACGTGGTCGAGACCACGCGTGCCGTTGCTGTAGACCTTCGAGACATCCCTGAACTCGATCATATCGCTCCTTATTGACAACAGGGGTGATGCGCCCCTTGCGCAACCGGCAAGGGCGCCCGCCACGCAAAAGGGAGCGACCCCGGCTTGGAGCCCTGGGGTCGCTCCCGTAGCTTTCGCGCTCCGCGCTCGTTATGCGGAGGCCTTCTCGGTGTACTCCTCGATTGTGTCGTAGGCGCCCTCGTCGACCTCGGTGTAGCCCTTGTGGCCCCACAGGGACATGGCCTCGGCGCCCTCCTCGTCGCCCGCCATGTTGAGGAAGGTCTCGCGGATCTTGTCCTGTGTCTCCTCGTCCATATCCGGCAGCACGGCGATAGCATCGTTGGGAATGTCGCCCTCGGTGAGGAACAGCACGCGCAGCTCGGCGAACAGGTCGGTGTCGGCGAACTTGGATGCGAACACGTTGCGCGCGCCCTCGAAGACGAAGCAGGCGTCCTGCTGGCCGTTGAGCACGGCGGTCATCTCGCTGGGGATGTCGTTGACGGTGGTGAGGGTGCAGTCCTTGGCGGGGTCGATGCCGGCGTCTTTCATCTCGGCCACCGGATAGATGTAGCCGCTGGCGGAGTTGGGCGACAGCGTGGTGATCTTTTTGCCCTTGAGGTCCTCGATCCCCTGCATGTCGCTGTCAGCGCGCACGAGCACCTCGCCCTTGAAGGTACCGACGAGCTGCCCGTCGATGGGCTTGCCCGTCTCGCGGTCGTAGGCGCCGAGCTCGGAGGTGAGGATTGCCTTGGCGCAACCCTGGTTGCGCGCCTGCACGTAGGCAGCGGGCGGCATGATGCCCAGATCGACCTTGCCGGACGCCATGGCCTCGACGATGGTGGTGTAGTCGGTGGCCAAGGTGACGTTCACCTCGCGATCGAGCTTGCCCGAAAGGTACTCGGCGAAGGGCTTTGCCTTGGCCTCCATGCTGCCGTCGTTGTTCGTGGGAACGAACTGCACCTCAAGAGGCTTGTCGGAGGACGCAGCCGAGGCGCTGCCCGCCCCGGAGCCGCCGCCGCATGCGGTAAGCGCGGACAGGCCGCCGAACGCGAGCGCTCCGGCAAGCAGGTTTCTGCGGCCGATGGGCGTGGACGCTACGGCGGATTCGAGTTGACGCATGATGGGGCCCTTTCTGGTTGCAGGCAAGTTCGCGACTCAGTATCGCACGACAATATAAGAGCATTGTAAAGGCTGAAGGTGACGTTTTATATACCAGAATGCCCGATTTGTACCGTTTTCTTTCTGTCTCTTATACACATCTCCGAGCCCACGAGACGTAGAGGAATCT
>CABRIF010000029.1 GCA_902470925.1 uncultured Collinsella sp.
GAGATTCCTCTACGTCTCGTGGGCTCGGAGATGTGTATAAGAGACAGGATGTGGGTCGTGCAAGGTGACGCGAGGGCGGAGCGCCCGTCCGCGCTAAACCTGTCACGGCGTGGCTGATGTGCATGCATGTCTCGCTTGGTGAGCGAAATCAGCCCGCGTCGACACGTTTTGACGAAACGAAGCAGCCCGGCTGGTCCTAATGTGCAGCGGTATCGCCTGATTGTGGTGAGATTGTGTGCAAATGGCCTTTCGAGCTGGAAATTGGGGAGGGCACTCGCACTTCGTGTGTGGATAAGTCGCCGCTGCGGCGCGATTGCCTTGCTGCAACCTTGTCGCCAGACAGCGGTCCAACCGTGATATTTCACGGAAACGTGCGAAAAGCGCGGAACAGGTCAAGAGATCTGTAAGATTGCGATTTTTAATTTGAGGATGAGCCCGTTGTGTGTTTGAGGCGGCCGCATCATGGAGGCATGAGCATGGTCCTGTCACATAGAACGGCGCGGATGTGCTTTCGTGCACCGCAACGCCCCGACTCTCGAGGCGCCATTCCCGCTGTGTCCGCATGCCTGAAGCCAAGTGTTCCCGATGTTGAGATGCTCGATCGCGCCCGTGCGTGCCTGATCGCCCGAGGAGTGCCGAAGGAGGAGTTGGCGCAGGTTGATGTGCTGGTGCCCAGTGCGGATCTTCGTCGGCGCATCGACGGCGCGGTGCCACATGTATGGCCCTATCCGATTCCCGCGCATGGGTTGTGGAGGTTGGAGCAGGGGATTTATGTGGTGCATCCGGCGTTGTGTGCACAGCAGGCGGCGGTGGAGATGAATCGGATGGAGCTTGTCGAGTATTTGATCGAGATGTGCGCACGCTACGATCTTCCGATTCGAGCGGGCGACGAATATGTTGAGCGACATGCGCCATTGGCGGTTCAAGATTTGGCGCTGCATGTGGCGGCATCGGCGGGGCAGCGCGGCATTCGTCGTTTGAGGCGTGCTCTGCCGTTCGTGTGTGACGGGGCCCGCTCACCCATGGAGACAGCCCTGTATCTGATGTTGCGCCTGCCCCGGTGCATGGGCGGGGCGCATCTGGTTGGACTCGAGTTGGCGCATCGCATGGAAGTGACCGGGATGGCGCGGGATCTTACGGGGAGAGCGTTCGTGGAATGCGACGCCTTTCTTGCGACGGATGGTATCGACTTCGAGTACAACGGCATCGTACACGAGGATGAGGAGGTGTTTGCATCGGACGAAGAGCGCCGCCGTGCCCTGGAGGCGATGGGCTACAGCGTGCTGACGGTGACGCGCCATGCGCTGTTCGACGCGCAGCGCTATCGAAGGTTGCTGACGGCAGTGCTCCATCGGGTTGGATTGAACGTCGACCGCCTACCCGATGACTATTGGGAGCGGGCGGAGGCACTGCGCAGGTTTGCCGTGCGGGGCTGCGTGCCGAGGTCTGGTTCGGACATTTGCGTTGCGGCAGATTGGGCTTGTTGAACGCTTTCTGGGGTGACGTCGGCTTGGCGGACGCGTCGTCTGCCGCCTCGATATCGGCAAGGGATGCCGGTGATTCATGCTCGCCGGGACTCAGAAATCAGCCGATGCGTTACCTCTTCTCGACTGTCGGGCATACAGATCGGTGCTGATAATATGCAGTTCCTATAGGGCGGTATGGGGAGAGCTTGATTGTATATATCTGGAAATATCGTAGGATTAAGGCAAAATTGTTTGAGCGCGTTTTTGCTGCATTGAAAAATTGGATATTGGGCGCGCATCCCGTGATGAATAAAGAGACAGTTTCTCACATGGCACGCGTATGCAGTCTGTGTGCACCGGCAGGGGGCGGTTCGGCCTGCAATAGGTGGGTACACTGGGCTTTGCCCGTTGAGGGGCATGCATATCTGAAGCGCCCTGAGAGGGAATGCCGACAGGGACCGCGTGGGGGCACGGGCGCTGTGTCTGTGCGCCAGGGGAGGCATTGGGCTGCCCGACGAGCCGAGGAGTGCTGTCAGCCGTGTGCGGTTGCCGGCCTTGTGCGACTGCCAGCTGTGCACGACTGTCAGCTGTGTACGGATTGGTGGCACTAACATGAGATGGGTATCCATGAGGCCATTATTATTACCGCGTCTACCTGCTGCTTTCTCTGCTTCTATGAAAAATGATGCATGCGATTTGCCACAGCTGACAGTCGTGCACAGCTGACAGTGGGATGGGAGCGCGCGTCAAAGGGACGGTGCGGTGATGGCAATGCGGACGTGATGCTGGTGGAGGTGCAGCGATGGCGATCGGGGCGGCAGGTGCCGGCGTCTGTTCGTCGCTGCATGCCGCCCCGCAGCTTTACGTTGTGCAGCAAGAGCCTTATAGGTCGTCGACGAGCGCCGTGCTCTTGGCATATGCGGTGCTCTTCGCCTCGAAGAAGTCGGTTTTGACCATGTTGGCGTTCGAGTACTGGCTCACCCATGCCATGTCGGCCGGCTCATCGCGATACCCCTCGTAGAGCTGGCCGAAGCCCAGCGAGCTCCAGCGCAGGTTGCCGAGGTATTTGATGTAGCCGGCAACCATGTCGCCGGTGAGCCCCGCAATTTGGTCGCCGATCACGTAGCGGCCCCAGGCGATCTCGGCGGCGACGCCCTCCTCGAGCATCTCGCGCAGCATGGCCACGTTTTCCTCGCCAAACAGCTCGGGATGCTCCTTCTGCAGCTCAAGGATGATGCTGCGGAACAGCCACAGATGCGTGTTCTCGTCGCGGTTGATGTAGCGGATCTCCTGCGCGCTGCCGGGCATCTTGCCCATGCGGGCGAGGTTGTAGAAGAACATGAACCCCGAGTAGAAGTACACGCCCTCAAGGATGTAATTCGCCATGAGGACGCGCAGGAAGCGCTGCGTATCGCGATGCTGCTGGAACTCGTTGTACAGCTCGCCGATGAAGGTGTTGCGCGCCAGAAGGTGCTCGTCGGTTTTCCACTGGTAGAGGATCTCGTTGCGCTTGGCGGGGTCGCAGATGGTGTCGAGCATGTAGGAATAGCTCTGCGAATGGACGCTTTCCTGGAACGTCTGGATCGACAGGCACAGGCTCACCTCGTTGGCGGTGATGTATTCGCTGATGTTGGGAAGGTTCGCCGACTGCAGCGAGTCGAGGAACACCAGAAACGACAGGATTTTGTCGTAGGCAGAGCGTTCGGCGGGCGTGAGGTTGGGGTAGTCCTTCACGTCCTGCGTGAGGTTGATTTCCTCGGGGATCCAGAAGTTGTTCATGGCCTGGCGGTACCAGCTGGAAACCCAGGGGTACTTCATGTTGTTGAAGTCGTTGAGGTTGGTGGTGTTGCCGCCGATGAGGCGCCGGTCGCGCACGTCGATGTCCCCTTGGGGGTTGAACAGGGGCTTTTTGGTGAGGAGGGTGGTGGATGTGCCGGTGATAGGGGTCTCGGTCATGGTGGGCCTTTCTGTGCGGCGTGGTGCGCGGGCAGGCAGGGTCGCCGGTGCGGCGCAACGTTGAGTCGATGGATTTCAGTATACGATTCTAAATAGGAAGCATTTGCGGTATCCTGCTATGACCACGATATGTGGATATGTAGCATACGGACACCACAAGATATTGACAGACGCACGCGGGCAGGCCGTATGCGCCTTGAGGAGGAACCGCCCATGGAAGCCAGCACGATGCCGCAGGTGAAAAAGCGCGACGGGCGCGTTGAGGCGTACGACGGGGGCAAGATCGTCCGCGCGATGCGTCGAGCGTTCGAGGAGGCTGGCGAGCCGGCAGACGATGCCGAGCTCGCAGAGCTGCTTGCGACCGTCGAGGCCTCGATGCGCGCCGCGGGGGTCACGGGGGTTGAGGGCATCCAGGACCTGGTTGAGCGCGCTTTGATGGAGCGTGCCCACTTCGACGTGGCGAAACGCTATATCCTCTATCGGTATCACCGCTCGGAGATGCGCGCGCAGCGCCGCGACCTTGCCCGCGCGGTGATGGACGGGCCCGTCCCCGCAGATGACGCATCGTCCGCCTTGGCCGATGCGACCGCCACCGCTGCCGTTGCCGATGCAGCCGTCAACGCCGGCACCGCTGTGGCTGGTGCCCCCGCTGCCAGCACCGCTGCCACTGCCGATACCGCAGCAGTTGCAGCCACCACCGCCATCGCTGCCGGTGCAGTTGGCACCGCCGCTGCGACCACCGCCGCTTCCGCCTTGGCCGATGCGACCGCCACCGCTGCGGCCCCCGCCGGCCCTGCGACCCCTTCCGGCGCGGTAGCAAGCCCTGCGGCGCCTGCGTTGTCGCCCGCCGCTGAGGAGCTCGCGGCCTGCCTGGCTCACATTCAGCGCGATTATCCCGAGGACAGCTATGCGCTCTCGGCGCTCGCGGCGCGATTCGGCACGTATACGGGTGCCGACCAGGATCAGGCGGCGCGCTTGGATGCGCTGGTGCGCGCCGCGGTCGAGCTGACGAGTCAGGAGGCGCCGCGCTGGGAGATGATCGCGGCCCGCCTGCTGGCGTTCGGCTTCAACCGCGCGCTTGCTCGCCGTCGTGCCCATGCGGGCATCGAAACGTTCTCGCAGCTTGTTCGCTCGCTTACCGACCAGGGGCTCTACGGGGATTACATCACGGCGGCCTACAGCGCCGCTGAGCTCGACCGGGCAGCGGCCTTCATGGACCCCGCGCGCGATGAGCTGTTCACCTACGCCGGCCTCGACCTGCTCTACCGGCGCTACGTGATCAACTCGCACGACCATGTGCCGCTTGAGTCGCCGCAGGAGATGTTTTTGGGCATCGCGCTGCATCTGGCGATGAACGAGGATTCTGCGCAGCGGCTCGCGTGGGTCCGCCGCTTCTATGACATGCTGAGCCGGCTCGAGGTCACCATGGCCACGCCCACCATGAGCAACGCCCGCAAGCCCGATCACCAGCTTTCCAGCTGCTTCATCGACACGGTGCCCGACAGCCTGACGGGGATCTACCGCAGCGTCGACAACTTCGCCCAGGTGAGCAAGTATGGCGGAGGCATGGGCATGTACCTGGGCAAGGTGCGTGCCACCGGCGGCTCCATCCGCGGTTTTTCGGGCGTCGCGGGCGGCGTGATTCGCTGGATTCGCGTGATTAACGACACCGCCGTGGCTGTCGACCAGCTGGGCATGCGCCAGGGCGCGGTGGCGGTGTACCTCGATGCGTGGCATCGCGACCTGCCGGAGTTTCTCAACCTGCGCACCAACAACGGCGATGACCGCATGAAAGCGCACGACGTGTTTCCCGCCGTGTGCTATCCGGACCTGTTCTGGCGCATGGCGGAAGAGAGCCTGGACCAGGACTGGTACCTCATGTGCCCGCATGACATCCTGCAGGTCAAGGGCTATGCGCTCGAGGATAGCTACGGCGAGCAGTGGGAGCGGCGCTACCGCGACTGCGTAGCCGACCCGCGCATCCCCAAGCGCACGGTGCTGCTCAAGGACCTCGTGCGCCTCATTCTCAAAAGCGCGGTGGAAACCGGCACCCCCTTCGCCTTCATGCGCGACACGGTGAACCGTCTGAACCCGCATGCGCAGCGCGGCATCATCTACTGTTCGAACCTATGCACCGAGATCGCGCAGAACACCAGCGAGATCCAGGAGGTTTCCCGCGAGGTGCAGACGCGCGAGGGCGATACGGTCGTGGTGACCACGACCCGGCCGGGCGATTTCGTCGTCTGCAACCTGGCGAGCCTGTCCCTCGGCCGTCTGCCGGTTGAGGACGACGAGGCGATGGGCCGTGTGATCGAGTGCGCCGTGCGGGCGCTGGACAACGTCATCGACCTCAACTTCTACGCGCTGCCCTACGCGCGCCTCACCAACCGGCGGTACCGCTCGATCGGCCTGGGCGTTTCGGGCTACCACCATATGCTGGCGCGGCGCGGCATTTCCTGGGAGAGCGAGGAGCATCTGGCGTTTGCCGATGAGGTGTTCGAGCGCATCAACTACCATGCGATCGCGGCGAGCGAGCGCCTGGCCGATGAGCGCGGGGCAACCGAGGTGTTCGCGGGCAGCGACTGGCAGACGGGCGCCTACTTCACCAAGCGCGGGTACGTTGCCGGTGCGCCGGGGGAGGCTGCGGGCGCTGCGATCGAGATGGAGCATCGGGTTGCGGCTGCACCGGCTGCGGCAGCGACCGGGGAGGCTGCGGGCGCTTCGACTGGGGAGGCGACGCGGGCCACGGCTGGGGAAGCGGCACGTACTGCGACCGGGATGGCGCATCGGGTTGCGCCCGCGGCGCTGGGCGAGGACGCGAGCAAACGGGCCGACGCAGGCGGCTCGTCCACGCTCCGTGACAGCGGCGACCCCGCCCGTCCATCCGCGATGGGCGAGGGCCACTGGCGTGAGCTCGCGGCGCGCGTGGCGGAGCATGGCGTGCGCAACGCCTACCTGCTGGCGATCGCCCCCACCAGCTCGACGTCGATTCTGTCGGGAACCACGCCGGGCATCGATCCGATCATGCGGAAGTTCTTCCTGGAGGAGAAGAAGGGCACGATGCTGCCGCGGGTGGCGCCGGAGCTTTCTCCGCAGACGTTTTGGTACTACAAGCCGGCACATTATCTCGACCAGCTGTGGAGCGTGCGGGCGGCGGGTGTCCGTCAACGCCATATCGACCAGGCGCAGTCGATGAATCTGTATATCACGAACGACTACACGCTGCGGCAGGTGCTCGGGCTGTATATCGCGGCCTGGAAATACGGCGTTAAAACCGTATATTATGTCCGGAGCAAATCGCTTGAAGTGGAGGAGTGCGAGTCCTGCTCGGCGTAAGGCCGCATACGGCGCTGCGGGCGCGCCCGGTGGGGGTCAATATGCGGTCCAGCTTGAGACAAATTCAAGGTGAAGGGCGATATGCAAAACCGTTTTATATGGTTAATGACGTGTTTGTCCTTGTATAAGTCGTGATGCGGAGGTGCCTCCTCTACATTTCCCGCTGAACCGATGGGAAACGTGTGAGAACGTGATACTATGCAAGAATCATGAAACGTTGGGTCTCATTTTGAGTGCGTTCAAAGGTTCAGAGGTGAAGCGCTATGGCAGAGGAGAGAGTCGGCCGGGCCTACGATGCCAAGATTCGTCGCCAGGCGGTCAGGATTTTGGCGTCCGGCGCGGGGCACCGGGCACTTGCGTCGAAGCTCGGTATCCCCGAGGCTACGGCGCGCCAGTGGGCGCGCTCGTACGCCGTGGGCGGTACCGCGGCGGTCATGAATGCGGGCGCCAAGCACCGCGTGTATCCATACGAGCTCAAGCTCTCCGCTGTGCAGGATCGCTTGGAGCACGGGATGACGGTGCGCGAGGTCATGGTGAAGCACGGGATTCCGAGCGAGTCCTCGGTGAAAACCTGGTGCCGCCAGTACCGCGAGCACGGCGCCGAGGCGCTGATCAACAAACCGCGCGGGGTCAAACCCAAGCACAAGCGTGAGCAGGCGGGCGAGTCCGGGGATGCGAAGGCGTCCGAGTAGATACACGGTCGCATTGCCCTGCTGTGCGGGCGTGCAGCTGGCGTGCGGCTGCTAGTCGCAGGTGCCAGCAGGTGAGCTCCCAGCTCAAGCAAAAAGCAGTATTGGATATGGGGTCGAGGCGTCATGAGGCGTCTCGGCCCCATTTTTCTGTGATGCCCAGGGGTATTCAACAGAAGTCTCGCAGGTGGAGGGCGCTGCAGGCACATCGTCCGTTCGCCGCCCGTTTTCGACCCTTCACGGGGAAGCGGTGCATGCATATGCAGAGTATGGCACCATGGATAACTGAATGCACGGAGCTGTCGAGGGGAAGCGGATGCTCTCGCGTATGCGGGGCCGGCTGCATGGCGCATGAAGCGGCATGGCCGGACGATCTGCCTATTGGTCGCGCGTGGTACTGCCATGCGCGTGGGAGAAAGGACGGCACGATGAACATTCGGCATGTGCTGAGGAGGTGCGCGGGCGCAGGAATGCTGGTTGCTGCGGCACTGGTGGCCCTGCCGGTGCAGACGCTCGCCTGCACGCAGGTCTACGTGGGCTCGGAGCACACTACCACGGGCGACACCTATGTGGGGCGGTCGGAGGACTACGCGCCGCGGCATGCCAAGGCCTTCGGCGTGCAGGAGCCGCGTACGAACCCCACGTACACCTCGCAGGAATCGGATTTCAGCCGGACGTTTGCCGGGACCACCTACCGCTACACCTATGCGCGCGACCTTGCCAGCGACTGGGATGGGCATGACTTCTCCTACTCCGAGGCGGGTACCAACGAGCGTGGCGTGTCGGTTTCGGCAACGCTGTCGACCGATTACAACGACGGTATCGCCGCCATCGATCCGCTGTGCAACCCCGATAATCCCCAGGGGAATACCGCGGGTATCGGCGAGTACACCCTGACCGATGTGGTGCTGGGCGAGGCGGCCACAGCGCGTGAAGGGTGCCTGCTGCTGGGGCAGATCATCGATCAGTACGGCGCGTGCGAATGCAACCAGGTCATCATTGCGGACAGCGGGGAGACCTGGCTGTTCCAGATGCTGTCCGGCCATCAGTGGCTGGCGCTCAAGATGGGTGCGCACGATGTCTCGGTCAACCCGAACATGGGCAACCTGCAGTTCAAGGTTGACCTGGATGACGAGACCGTCTGCCTGCATTCGGCCGATGTGGTGAAGATGCCCCAGGAGGCGGGCCTGCTCAAGACCTTCGACGACGGCATCCCCAACATCGCCGCTACCTACGGCGAGGCCAACAGCGGCCCGGGGCAGAATACCCGCTATGCCCAGGGGCGCGCGTATTTCGGCGCACCGCTTGCCGCCGGCACCGACTTCACGGTGAACGAGAAAGGGCAGGTGGCGAGTATCGCCGACCCGCAGCTGTCCTTCGCGCTGGGCATGCGCGTCGATACGTTCACGGCGCTGCGCTCGCTGGCGGCACGCGGCGAGCAGCAGGAGAGCCTGAACGCGAACCTCAATCAGAGCCTATATGCCATCGGCAACAACCGCACGGTTGAGAACCACATCTTCCAGATCCGTTCCGGCCTGCCGACCGAGATCGCCACGGTGCAGTGGACGGCGTTGTCCCGTGCTGAGTTCAGTCTGTTTCTGCCCAGCTATTCCGCCGTGCTGACCGAGGTCGACCAGGCGTACTACCCGCTGTCGACGGAGTTTTCCGATGCGCATCAGGGCAAGCAAACGGTCGACAGCGTGGCGCAGGCGCTTGAGCCGGAGCCGGGCCAGGTGCTTGACTACGTGATGATGGACATCAACACGCTGGCGTACAACAACCGCGCCAGCTGCGCGGCGGGCGTGCGCGGCTACCTCGATGCGCTGCAGCGCTCGATCATCGCGCAGCAGGAGCGTGTCGACCAGATCGTACAGGCGGCTCCGGCCGATCGGCGCTCTCAGCTCGCCAACACGCTGTTCGCCCAGGTGACCGAGCAGTCCTATACCAAGTGCAAGACGATGCTCGATGAGCTGCGGGCCTATATCAAGGCAGGCGATACGAGCGAGGCGTTCGTGCCGAGCGACTTTGATGCCGAGAACGGCGCGGTGAAGACGCCGCTGCTGTATGCCGCCGCCGTCGTGGTGCCGAAGATCGTGACGCAGCCGGCGTCGCTGCGCTGCGAGCAGGGGGCCGGACAGGTAGCGGTGTCGGTTGAGGCTGCAGCCGACGACGCCACGGCGGGCACCGACGCGCTGCTGCGCTACCAGTGGTTCCGCCGCACCTCCGCGGAGGGTGACTTCGAGGCGATCGAGGGGGAGACGTCCGCGGCGATGTCGATCGACACCTCGCGCGCCGGCGAGGCCGTCTACCGGGTCGAGGTGACGAATGCGGCGGGGCTCACGACCGTCTCCGACGAGGCGACGGTCGCGGTCACCGCGAAGCAGCAGATCGATGCCGGGGGCACCGCGGGGAGCGCGGGCACGCCCGCAAAGCCGGATAGGAAGCGCACCGGTCCGAGTGCCCACCTGCCGGCAACCGGTGATGGCGCCGCGGCGCTGGTCGCACTGGCCGCCGCGGGCTCTGCGTGCGCGGTGGCCGGCGTCCGGAGGCGTCGCCGCGCGTAATGCGGATAGGCGGGCGGGGCCGCTAGGGCGGCCCGGCTCGGGCGGCGCGGCACGGCCGGGCGCCGGTTCTACCTGAATCGGGGCCTGCGTTGGTGCGTGGCTCAGCAGGTTATCAGGGCCGCGGTGCACGGTTTTGTGCGCCGCGGCCCGCCTTGTTGCGCGCTCGGTCTTTCGCTCGGCATAAGGCCTGCCCAACGCGCGGCCCACCTGTATCCGGTGCCGGGCCGGGTGCTCCGGGAGGTGCTCGGCGCTTTGATGGGCGCGCTCGGGCGGGATGCCGCTTGCCCGGGCGCGCCCGCATGCTTCCTTCGTGCCGATTCGGCACAACGGCTGGTGCGCGCACATTGCGGTTTCGCGCGAATGCTATCATGCTGGGCGGACCAAAAACGCATGTGAGCAGAAGGGATTCGGCATGCTGAACGCGATCGAGATTGCTCCGAAGGTTTGGTGGGTCGGCGGCATCGACTGGAATGAGCGCCTGTTCCACGGCTATACCACTGAGCGCGGCATTACCTACAACGCCTATCTCATCATGGATGAGAAGATCACCCTCATCGATACGTGCAAGGCGACGTTTTCCGACGAGCTCGTGCAGCGCATCTCCCAGGTGGTCGACCCTTCCCGGATCGACGTCGTCATCACCAACCATGTCGAGATGGACCACTCCGGCTCCCTGCCTGTGATTCACCGCATCGCGCCGAACGCCCAGATCTATGCGAGCGCCGGCGCGGGCGTCAAGGAGGTGTACGCGCACTTCGGTATCGAGGCCACGCCGGTCAAGAGCGGCGACACCCTGTGCATCGGCGAGCGCACCCTCACCTTCGTGACCACGCCCATGGTCCACTGGCCCGACAACATGGTCACCTACTCCGATGTGGACCAGATTCTGTTCTCCAACGATGCGTTCGGCCAGCACTACGCCACCACCAAGCGCTTCGACGACGAGAACGACCTGTGCGAGGTGTTCAAGCAGGCAAAGAAGTACTATGCCAACATCGTGTGGCCCTACGGGATGCAGGCGCACCGTGCGCTCGAGGCGGTGCGCGGCCTGGAGCTCAAGATGATCGCTCCGAGCCACGGCTGCATCTGGCGTTCGCATATCGCCGAGATCCTCGAGCGCTACGAGGCTTGGACCACCTATCAGACCGAGGAGAAGGCCGTCGTGGTGTTCGACTCCATGTGGCATTCCACCGAGGCCATGGCGCGCGAGATCTGCGACGCGTTCATCGCCGAGGGCATCTCGGCCCAGCTGCTCGATGTCAAGGAGACGCATATCTCCGACATCATGCTGTATATGTGCGATGCGCGCTACGTGGCCGTGGGCTCGCCGACGCTCAATTCCAACATGCTGCCCACGATCGCGAGCTTCCTCACCTATATGCGTGGCCTGTCGCCTAAAAACGAGCAGCGCATTGGCCTGGCGTTCGGCTCCTATGGCTGGGCGCCGCTTGGCCCCAAGCAGGTGTATGCCGAGCTGGAGAACGCGAAGTTCCAGCTGCCGGTGCCCGTGGTGACGCAGCAGTGGATTCCGTCGGAGGAGAACCTCACCGAGCTGCAGGCCACGGTCCGCACGATGATCGAGGCGTCCCGCGCATAGCGTCCCGCGATCGGCCCTGCCCGTTTGGGGACGGGGTCGTTTCGTTCGGCATGCCCGTTTGGGGACCATGCCCGTTTGGGGACGGGGTCGATTCGTTCGGGTGCTGGTGGCGCGACGCCGCCCAGGTGCCGGCACCCGCCCGTCTGGGGACGGGGCCGTTTCATTTGGCAAAGGGCCGGTTGACCTTAGGCGGCCGCACACCTCGATGGCGCGCGAACGAAACGGCCCCGTCCTCAAATTGCGCGCAGGGTTAACGCGGTGCTTCACGGCGCGTCGCGTCACCGCCTCCGCTCATGCTCATACTTGAAGAGGAGCCGCTCGAACGCGAGAATGCAGCACCCGGTGAAGCTGCCCGGACGGCTGTTCGTCGAATCGAGGGGCTGATCGTCGTCAATGAGGAAGATCATATCGGCTGCAGCTGAAACTGGATTGTTCCCATTGCCAACGAACGCCGCAACGGGTATGTCTCGACTGGCGCATTCGCGCGCTGCGCAGACCGATGCTGGCGTGCGTCCAGATTTTGAGACAACGATCATCATGGATAGCCGGCCATCCATCATGGCGGCGAATTGATCTGAGTCAAGATAGCTTTGTTCGACCGCGGGATGACCGCGACCGAGCAGCTTATGCTGCATGTACTCGCTAATCAGATGAGAGTATCCCTCGCCTTTCAGGCCAATAAGTTCTTTACGATCTAGGATGCGGCAGAAGCTCTCGAGGTGCTCATTGTTGTAGGTGAGGGTTGCGCGCAGCTCATTGGAGGAAATAATTGATTGTCCTTGATCGACGGCGCGTGCCCGAAAATCGTAAACCATTTCACGGAATCCGCTGTAACCGAGCTTTTTTGATACGCGCGTAACGGTAGTCATGCTGGTGAAACACGACTGTGCAACTTTGCGGATCGAAACGCCTGATGCGTCGTTTACATGGTCGAGCAAGTAGAGGACGACGCCGTGCTCGGTGGTTGTGAACCTGGTTGTTGGAAACAGCTTCGCCACGCGGTCGCTGCGGTCGTCTCCCATGGCCCCTCCTTGGAATGGTTATTGCACAAGCGTACCAATCTGTCCTTCTTTCAATTGCAAATCCGTGAATATTCACGGATTTGTGACTTCATATCACGTTAGAGAACGAAATTTCAGCACGTAGAATCAAGATATCCACCTTGATGATAACCGAGCGGGCATGTACGAATGGAGCGGCGCGCTCCATGGCATAAGGAGATGGTTCTCTGTGGCTGCTGGTGAAAACAAGAGACATCGCATCGGGATGGCGGAATTCCAGCGGTTCGGTGCTGCGATGTTGACGCCCGTTTTGTTCTTCATGTTTTCGGGAATCGTTGTTGCTATCACCTCGGTGCTGACCAATCCGCTGATAGTTGGCGAGATCGCCAGTGACGGATCTGCGTGGAGCGGTTTTTGGAACACGATAGCCAATGGTGGCTGGACGGTTTTCAATAACATGGAAATCTTGTTCGCAATCGGTCTGGCATACGGCTTGTCCAATGAGGCGAAGGGGCGTGCGGCGCTCGAAGCCTTCGTGCTCTACATGACGTTCAACGTATTTATTAGCAATTTGCTGACTTCTTTTGGGTCTTTTTTCAACGTTGATCTTGCCGCTGCGGAGACAGGCGTCAAGTCTATCGGCGGCATCGATACGCTCGACACGGGCTTCCTTGGGGCGATTCTGGTCGCTGGGGTAATCGTGATACTGCACAACCGTTTCTTCAATAAGCGCCTGCCCGAGTGGCTTGGTATTTTCCAGGGATCTGCCCTCGTTGCCGCTGTAGGTTTTCCAGTCATGTTGGTACTTGCGCTTGTGTTCTGCCTGGTATGGCCTGCCATCCAAGGTGGCATCAATTCCCTGCAGTACTTTATGTCGAATGCGGGTCTTGTCGGTGTCTGGCTATACACATTTCTTGAGAAGGCCCTGCTCCCCACCGGTTTGCATCATTTCATTTACTCGCCGTTTCAATACGGTCCGGCGGTAGTCGAGGGCGGCATCACATATTACTGGGTGGGGCATCTTCAAGAGTTCGCGTCTTCAACCGATAGCCTGACGGCCCTGTTTCCTGCCGGAGGGTTCCAGCTTCAGGGCCTGTCGAACTTCTTCGGAATTCCCGGAATTGCTCTCGCATTTTACTCTACGGCTCGTAAAGAAAACCGCAAGAAGATGCTCGCGCTGTGCATCCCCGGCGTCATCACCGCTGCGCTCTGCGGTATTACCGAGCCTTTTGATTATACGTTCCTATTTGTTGCTCCGGTGCTGTTTTTTGTACATGCCGTTTTGGCAGCTACGTTTGCCACCATTCAATACGCATTCGGTTTGTCTGGCGATATGGGCGGCGGCTTGATCGACATCTTTGCCAAGAACATTATTCCGATGGCGCAGAACCACATGATGTCGTACGTGGTGATGTTCGTTATCGGTGCTGTCTCCATTGCCGTTTACTTCCTGGTTTTTCGATACCTCATTCTCAAGTTCGATTTCCAGACTCCTGGTCGAGGAGAGGCTATCGAGTTCCATACCAAGAATGATTACCGCGAGAAGATGGCGGCGGGCAAAGAAGCCCGTGCCGCGTTCATTGACGAGGCGGCAGGCTATCTGGCTGCCTTCGGTGGGGCCGGCAATATCGTTTCCGTCGCGAACTGCATGACACGTCTGCGCGTTTCGGTTATCGATCAAGCGCTTGTGAAGGATGACACCGCGTTCCAAGAGTGGGGAGCTAAGGGGGTGGTGCGCAACGGTGACGCGTACCAGGTTGTTGTAGGACTATCCGTGTCACAGGTCACCGAGGCCTTCAAAGACTTGGTGGCAGGTAGGGCCGAGATGCCTGTCGGTATCGAAGCGTAGGTGTTCGCGGCCGTATGCCTGGGCGCAGTGGGTGCGTCGGCGAAGATTGGATGTGACGGGATGAAACTGACGGTGATTGGCGGCGGCGGTGTTCGCTCGATGTTTCTAGCTAAGAGTATCGCCCAGAACGCCAGTGCACTCGGCATCAAGACGCTTGTCTTTATGGACAACGACAGGGAAAGGCTGCAAGTGTATGGTGTGATGGCTCGCCATGTTGCCCGTATGCTCTGTCCAGATTTGAAATTCGTTCTTACGGATGATCCAGTTGAGGCGGTGCGCTGCGCTGACTACGTCATCACCACCATTCGGGTTGGCGGCGACCACATGCGCGTGCGCGATGAGCGCCTTGCACTTGCCCACAATGTTCTCGGTCAGGAGACGACGGGGGCTGCAGGCGTATCGTTTGCTATGCGCTCCATTCCGGCACTAGCGGGCTATTGCGAGCTCATAAAGAAGTATGCTGCTCCGAACGTGAAGGTGTTCAATTTTACAAACCCTGCCGGCGTGGTATCGCAGGCGTTGCGGGATATGGGATATACATTCACTTTTGGCATTTGCGATGCCCCAAGCGGCCTGCTTCGGCAAATTGCTGGGATGCTCGATGCCAGCCCCGAGTCCCTTTGCGGCGAGTGCTACGGTTTGAATCATCTTTCTTACTTTTCGAGCATAACGATGAGCGGACGAGAGGTCCTTCCCGAGCTAATGGGGATGGATGAGCTGTACCATGCAACCGATCAGCACTTCTTCAGCAAGGATTTGGTGCGGAGTCGCAATGCCATTCTCAACGAGTATCTGTATTACTACTATTATCGCGAGCAGGCGGTTGAACACATCCAGCGTTCCGGCATTACGCGTGGTGAGACCATCGAGGAAATCAACCGCTCGATGACTGCCGCACTCTCCCAGCTCGATGTCGATGCCGATTTTGAGCGAGCGCTTGAGGTTTTTGAGACATGGTATGGGAAACGAGAGAACGCCTATATGGCCAGCGAGACGGGAATGAAGCGTGAGGGAAAGCCTTGGAGTTTCGACGTCTTTGGTTCCGATGCCGGCGGATATGCTGGAGTTGCGCTGCGGTATATCGAAATCGAACGGTCTGGCAAGCAGGGTAGCATGATCTTGTGCTGTCCAAATAATGGAGCGATTCCCTTGCTGGAGGATGGCGATGTCGTAGAAGTGACCTGCGATGTATCAGCAGGTGGATGCGTTCCGCATCGATTTGGCATCGATGATATTCCGGAGGGCAATCTCGAACTTATCCGTCGCGTGAAATACTATGAGCGTGTTGCGGCGCGAGGCATCGTCAATCGCTCGAAATCGGACATCATCGAATGTCTTGCCATGCATCCGCTGGTGAGTTCATATTCGATTGCGGTCGATCTGGCGAAAAGCTATATAGAGCTGAATAGGGATTACATTGATGGTTGGGTTTCATAATTCGTAAGGCCTTCCACGGTTTCCGATTTGCGAACCTGCACGTCTGGGGACGGGGTTGATTCGTTCGGCAAAGGGCCGGTCGGCCCCAGGTGGCCGCACACCTCGATGGCATGCCAAACGAAACGACCCCGTCCCCAAACGGGCACCCAAACGGGCATGCCGAACGAAACGACCCCGTCCCCAAAGTGACAGGCAGCCGCACGCCGCCGGCGCGCGAACGAAACGACCCCGTCCCCAAAGTGACGAACGAAACGACCCCGTCCCCAAACGGGCGCGCCGTGCGGATACCGTTCACCGTTTACAAGCCCCCAGTTCAAGCGCACGTTGAACGCTCACCCTACCGTTGGCGGTTTTTGCAAACGGCCCTCCTCAAAAGGACTACACTATTGGCTTTGGCATAAGAAAAAGCCAAACACCGTACGCGCGCCTGCCGCGGCCACAAGGACCCTGGCAGCCCGGTGGAGGGGAGACCTATGGGATTGTTAGCGTGTCTAATCGCAGTGCCGCTGGTTGCGGCCGCATTGCTCCTGGCGTTTCGAGGCGAGCGGGAGCGCGGTGTCATCACGATCGCCGCGGCGGGACTCACCGCTGCGCTGTCGCTGGCGGTAGCCGGCGCCTTCTTCACCTCGTTGCCCGTCAGCTTCGAGTTGCCCCGGGAAACGAGCTACATCATCTCCTGGGTCATGACGGGGGTCGACCTTGTCCTGTGCGCCGTCATCCTGTTCAACGCGGTGCGCCATAAGAACCTGGTCGCGCTTGCGCTCGGTTTGGTCCAAACCGTCGGCATCGTCCTGTTTGGCCAGATGACCTTGGGCGAGGGCCCGCATCACATGATCGCGGAGCCCCTCTACATCGATACCCTTTCGATCGTCATGGTGCTCATCGTTGGCCTGGTGGGCAGCGCCATCTGCGTCTACGCCCTGGGCTACATGAAGGACTTCCAGCACCACGAGCCCGCCGACGCTCCCGACCGTCGGCATGCGTTCGCGGCGCTCATGTTCGCCTTCCTCGCGGCCATGTTCGTGATCGTGCTCACCGACAACCTCGAGTGGCTCTTCACCGGCTGGGAAGTCACCACGGTGTGCTCCTTCCTGATGATCGGCTACACCCGCACGCCGGAGGCCATCAAGAACTCCTTCATCCAGATCAACCTCAACATGGTGGGCGGCCTGGCGTTCCTCGCAGCCCTGATCGGGCTTGTCGTGGCGGGCCAGCCCCTGTCCTTCACCGCCATGATCGCGGCCGCCACCGGCCCCGAGGCATCGCTGTTCGTGGTGCCGCTCATGCTGCTGTCGCTGGCCGGTCTCACCAAGGCCGCGCAGATGCCCTTCCACCCCTGGCTGCTGGGCGCCATGGTGGCGCCCACGCCCACCAGTGCGCTTCTGCACTCCTCCACGATGGTCAAAGCCGGCATCTTCCTGCTGGTGAAGCTTGCCCCGCTCTACCTGGCGTTCCCGATCGCCTCCACCTTCGTGGTGGCTATCGGCGGCCTCACCTTCGTGCTGTGCTCCTTCATGGCGATCACCCAATCCAACGCCAAGCGCGTGCTGGCCTACTCCACCATCGCCAACCTCGGCCTCATGTCCGCCTGCGCGGGCGTGGGCACCGCCGAGGCCGTATGGGCCGCGATCTTCCTCATGATCTTCCACACGGTGTCCAAGTCCACGCTGTTTCTGTGCGTGGGCACCGTGGAGCACCGCATCGGTTCACGCAACATCGAGGACATGGACGGGCTGTTCAGCCGCCTGCCGCATCTCACGCGCTTCATGATGCTCGGCATCATGGGCATGTTCGTGGCGCCGTTCGGCATGCTCATCTCCAAGTGGGCCACGCTGGTGTCCTTTGCCGAGACGGGCAACGTGGTGTTCCTGATCGCGCTGGCGTTCGGCTCGGCGGCGACCTTCCTGTACTGGGCCAAGTGGCTCGGCAAGCTCTCCGGTGTTGCGCAGAAGGCCGACAACCAGGAGGCCGGCGTGCACGCCAGCGAGTGGGCGGCCATCGGCTTCATCTCCGCGCTGCTGCTGGCGTGCTGTGTGGGTCTGCCGCTGATCTCGCAGTTCGTGCTCGCGCCCTATCTTGAGGGCGTCTACGGCGTCGCCCCGCGCCTGATCGAGATCGACAACATGATCATCATGGGCGGCATCGTGGTGTTCATCGCCATCGTGCTGCTCACCCCGTGGGGCCGCGCCACCGCCAAACGCCGCATGCCGGTGTACCTGGGCGGCACCTGCACCGACCCGGACAGCCGCCGTTATCACGGCTCGATGGGCCGCACCATCACCTCCACCAAGCGCAACTGGTACATGGTCGATTTCTTCGGCGAGCAGAAGCTCGGCCCGCTCGGCACCGTGGTGGGCACCGCGGTGGTCCTCATCGCGTTTGCGGCTTGCTTCGTCTTCAGCCACGAGGACCTGGTGGGCGGCGGCTTTTTGGTTGAGCGCACCGTGCTGCTGGTGGGGCCGGGTCTTGCCGGCATCGCCGTGGGCGTGCTCGCCTTCGCCGTGCTCGCGCCTGTGGTGGGCTGCCTGCTCGACGGACTGGACCGCAAGGTGAGCGCGCACATGCAGGGGCGCGTGGGCCCGCATATCCTGCAGCCGTACTGGGACGTGCTCAAGCTCATCTCCAAGGAGCAGGCCACGGTCAACGCGGTGGACGAGGCCTACGTCACCTGCGCGCTGATCTTCTGCATCCTGGCCGGCGGCCTGTTCGTCTCCGGTTCCAACCTGCTGATGTGCGTGTTCCTCGTGACGCTCGGTACGCTGTTCGTGATCATCGCAGCCTACTCCTCGCGCAGTCCCTACGCCGACACCGGAGCCGACCGCGAGTGCCTGCAGGTGATGAGCTACGAGCCCATGCTGCTGATCATGACCGTGGGCTTCTTCGCCGCCACGCAATCCTTCGACGTGGCCTCGCTCACGCGCCTGCCGGCACCGATCATCTGCCTGCTGGTGCCGATCTTCTGCGGCCTGCTGTTCATCCTGACCATCAAGCTGCGCAAGTCGCCGTTCGACCTGTCCTACAGCCACCATGCGCATCAGGAGATCGTCAAGGGCATCACCACCGAGATGAGCGGCCGCACCCTGGCGATCGTGGAGGTCATGCACTGGTGCGAGAGCGTGCTGTTCCTCATGTGGGTGGGCATGTTCTTCATCTGGGACAGCCCCGTGTCGTGGATCGTGGCCGCGCTCGCCGTGGCGGTCGTGTGGTTCTTCGAGGTGTGGATCGACAACAACTTCGCCCGCGTGAAGTGGCAGACCTGCCTCAAACTGGCATGGGGCGTGGCGCTCGTGACCGGCGTGGTCAACCTGTTCTACATGCTCATCACCCCGTTTATCTAAGGGAGCGCATCGATGGGATACTCTTCGAAATCACCTTGGCTCATCCACTATGACGGATCGAGCTGCAACGGCTGCGACATCGAGGTGCTCGACTCGATGATGCCGCTCTACGACATCGAGCGGTTCGGCATCATCAACACCGGCAACCCCAAGCATGCCGACATCTTTTTGGTCACCGGTTCGGTGAACGCGCAGAACATCGAGGTCGTGCGCCACATCTACGAGCAGATGCTCGAGCCCAAGGTCGTGGTGGCCTGCGGGATCTGCGCCTGCACCGGCGGCGTGTTCCGCGACTGCTACAACATCATCGGCGGCGTGGACAAGGCCATCCCGGTGGACGTGTACGCGCCGGGCTGCGCGGTGCGTCCCGAGACGATCATCGACGCGGTCCTGCAGGCTGTGGAGGTGCTCGACAAGAAGGCCGCGCGCCTGGCGGCCGGCGAGAGCCCGGAGGCGCTGCATCCGCCGCTGCCGGACTACGAGTTCGCGGCGGCGCGCGCGGCGGCAGACGAGAAGAAGGGGGCGTAGATGTACACGACGTCGTTTGTTGAGGTCCCGCTCGGCGAGCTGCTGGGCCGTGTGCAGACTCTGAAGCACGAGGGTCAGCGCTTCGTGCAGATGTGCGCGGAGACCACCGAGGCGGGCATCGACTTGCTCTACACGTTCTACGACGAGACACGCGACCATGCGCTCAACCTGTGCGTGTATGGCATCGACGGCGAGAGCCGCGTGCCGAGCATCCAGGGGCTGTATTTTGCGGCGTTTTCCTACGAGAACGAGACCCACGACCTGTATGGCGTGCGGTTCATCAACATGGTGCTCGATTTCGGCGGGAACTTCTTCAACGTGGCCACCACCGAGCCCATGACGATCATCTCGCCCGAGATGAAGGCCGAGCGTGAAAAGCTGGCGAAGAAGAAGGCCACGGCGGCTGCCAAGGCCGAGGCGGCGGCGAAGGCTGCGCGCGAGGCTACCGAGGCCGCATCGGCCGAGCGGGCGCTGAACACGAGCGCGGCCGAGGCCGATGCTGCGGCGGTGGCTGCCGTGAACACGGTGGCGCCGAAGGCGGCTGCCGGCGCGGCGGCGGGCGCCGAAGCGGCGGGCGTGAATCCCGGTTCCGCTACGGGTGTCTCCACCGGCGCTGACTCAGCTGCGCCCGCCGCGCCCAAGCCTGCGGTGAGCGCCGAAGAGCGCGCCGCGAAGATGGAGGCGAAGCTCGCCGCCATGGATCCCGAGAAGGCGGCGAAGGTCCGTGCGGCGCTGGCCGCCAAGGCCGCCCGCGACGCCGCGTCTGGAAAGGCTGGTGCATAGATATGGCAACCCGTACCATCCTGCCGTTCGGGCCGCAGCACCCCGTGCTGCCCGAGCCGGTGCATCTCGACCTGGTGGTTGAGGATGAACATGTCATCGAGGCCATTCCGCAGATCGGCTTCATTCACCGCGGCCTGGAGAAGCTCGTCGAGAAGCGCGACTTCAACCAGTTCGTCTACGTGGCCGAGCGCGTATGCGGCATCTGCAGCTTCGGCCACGGCTACGGCTATGCGAGCGCAACCGAGAAGCTGCTGGGCATCGAGGTGCCGCGTCGCGCCCAGTACCTGCGCGCGATCCTGGAGGAGCTCTCCCGCCTGCACTCGCATCTGATGTGGCTGGGCCTGCTTGCCGACGCATTCGGATTCGAGAGCCTGTTCAACCACTGCTGGCGCCTGCGCGAGACGATCCTGGACATCTTCCAGGAGACCTGCGGCGGCCGCATCATCCTGTCAATCTGCATCGTGGGCGGCATGGCGCATGACATCGACGACGCGACGCTTGCTCGCGTATGCGACAAGCTCGACGGCC
This sequence comes from uncultured Collinsella sp., assembly GCA_902470925.1. Classification (GTDB taxonomy): domain Bacteria; phylum Actinomycetota; class Coriobacteriia; order Coriobacteriales; family Coriobacteriaceae; genus Collinsella. The sequence continues at coordinate 21,073 of CABRIF010000029.1, forward strand.
TGCGCGGCGAGTACCGCCAGATCATGAACACCATGCTGCACGACGACTCGGTGCGCAGCCGCCTGTGCGGCGTGGGCACCATCTCTATCGAGGATGCCTACGACCTGTCCATGGTGGGGCCGTTCGCCAAGGGTTCCGGCGTCGGCCACGACATGCGCAGCACCGGCTTTGGCGCCTACGGCGACCTGGAGCATTTCGAGCCGATCGTGGCGTTCGAGGGCGACTGCTACGCGCGTTGCAAGGTGCGCTGCGAGGAGGTTTTCCAGTCCATCGACATCATCAAGGAGCTGGTGGCCAAGATCCCGCACGACGGTATCGGCGGCAAGCCGGGTCCGAAGGTGCTGCCGCCCGAGGGCGGCCAGGCGCACGTGCTGATCGAGCAGCCACGCGGCGAGGCGTTCTACTATGTGCGCGGCAACGGCACCAAGTATCTCGACCGCTTCCGCCTGCGCACGCCCACCTCGCAAAACCTTGCGGGCATGGTGCGTGCCATGCAGGGTGTCGAGGTGGCCGACGTGCCCATGATCATCCTCACCATCGACCCGTGCATCAGCTGCACGGAAAGGTAGGCCGCTGTGGGAAGCTTCAAGCTGGGGAAGATGACGCTGCGCTCGCTGTTCAGCAAGCCGGCGACGGTGAAGTACCCCTATGAGAAACGCGATTTGGAACGGCTGTTCCCGGCGATGCGCGGGCACGTGGAGTGTGATATCGACACGTGCATCCTGTGCGGCATGTGCCAGCGTGCGTGCCCGGTGGGCGCGATCACGGTGGCGCGCAAGGAGAGCACCTGGTCGATCGATCCGTACCGGTGCATCCAATGCGCTTGCTGCACGCACGAGTGCCCCAAGGACTGCCTGCGTATGGACGTGGCAGTTGCTCCGGCGGTGTCCGAGCTGACGGTGACGACGCTGGTGAAGCCCGCCAAGGAGAAGCCGGCGCCGGCTTCTCTGCAGCAGCACCGCCGGCAGACGCAGCG
>CABRIF010000030.1 GCA_902470925.1 uncultured Collinsella sp.
AGATTCCTCTACGTCTCGTGGGCTCGGAGATGTGTATAAGAGACAGATACTGGGGTGCACGCATTTCCACGACGGGAGTCTCCATGACAGCACCGCACACCTCCTCGCCCGAGCGGCTCCGGCCCACCAGCAAGCCTGAACTGCCCGCGTCCGTCGGCAGGCCCGAGCAGTTCGCACCCGCCAGCAAGCCCGAACTGCCCGCGTCCGCCAGCAAGCCCGAACTGTTCGCACCCGCCAGCAAGCCCGAGCGGCTCGCGCCCACCGGCAGGCCCGAGCAGCTTGCGCCCGTCGGCGGGCCGGGACCGCTCGCGCGTCCCGGCGGGCCTGAACTGCTCGCACCCGCCGGCGGGCCGGAGCCGTTCTACGCCGCGCTCGCCGCCGGTGCCGACGCCATCTACTGCGGCATGGGCTCCTTCAACGCCCGCCGCAAGGCCGCCAACTTCACCGACGATACCTTCGCCGAGGCCTGCCGCGCGGCGCATCTGGCCGGCGCGCGCGTCTACGTCACGGTGAACATCGTCATCAAGCAGGCCGAGCTGGAAGACGCCCTCGCGCTCGTCGCCCGCTGCTGGGCGCTCGGCGCCGACGCCTTCATCATCCAGGACTGGGGCCTGTTCTTCGAAATACGCCGCCGCATGCCCGAGATCGAAACGCACATCTCCACCCAGGCAAACATCCACGACACGCGCGCCTGCGCCTGGTGCCGCGCGGCCGGAGCCGACCGCGTGACCCTCTCCCGTGAGCTCTCCATCGCAGAGATCGCGCAGATTCACGAGGCGGTCGACATCGACCTGGAGGTCTTCGCACACGGGGCCATCTGCTTTTGCTACTCCGGCGTCTGCCTGCTGTCGAGCTTCACGAGCCGCGGCCGCTCGGCAAACCGCGGCATGTGCGCCCAACCGTGTCGGCTTCCCTACGAGCTGGTGGACGAACGCGGTCGCAGCTACACGGGCACCGGCCGGGAGCGGGCGCTGTGCCCGCGCGACACCTGCACGGTCGATCTGCTGCCGCAGCTGCTCGACGCCGGCGCGCACGCCCTCAAGCTCGAAGGCCGCATGAAGGCACCCGACTACGTGCACTCCGTCGTGAGCGCCTACCGCGCGCAGCTCGACGACATCCTGGCCGGTCGCACCACGACGCCCGCGGCGGCCGAGGCGCGCTACCGCCAGCTCAAGCGCTGCTTCAACCGCGATTTCACGCACGCCTACCAGCTGGGAACCTCCGGCGACGAGATGATGAGCTACGAGCGCTCCAACAACCGCGGTCAGATCGTGGGCGAGGTGCTGGGCAGCCGTCCGGTGGGCGGCACGCGCGGACTCAAGCCCGACGACAAACGCCGTCGCGCCGCCTGGTGCCTGCTGCGCCTGGACGAACCCGTGGGCGCCGGCGACCTGCTCGAGCTGCGCCACGACGATGAGTTCGACCAGTTCCTCACCACGCTCGCGCCGCGCGAGATCGCCGCCGGCGAGACCGTGGAATGCCGTTGCGCCCGTGCCATGCCGGCCGGCGCGTGCGTGCGCCTCATCCGCAGCCAAGCCGCCCTCGATGCCGCCGACGCCGCGCTCAAGCAGCCGGTTGCGCGGCGTCGCGCGGTCGACGTTCGCATACGGGCCCAGCTGGGCGAGCCGTTTGCGGTGGAGCTCACCTGTGCGGACGCGCCGGAGCTGCATGCGCGCGCCGAGGGCTTCGCGGTGGAGGCGGCACGGACGCGGGCCGTGTGCGCCAAGGACCTCATCGAGCACGTGGGCCGCATGGGGTCCTCGCCCTTCGAGGCGACGAGCTTCGAGGTGGAGCTCGATGAGGGCTGCGGTATGGGCTTCTCGGCCGTGCACCAGGTGCGCGCGGCGGCCTGCCGAGCGCTCGAGCAGGCCATTCTTGCGCCGTATGCGCACCGTGCCGACGCGGTACCCGCGGACACGGCTGGCGCAGGCGACACCTCGACCAGCGCCCCCGCCGTGCCGGAGCTCTGCGTGCGCGCCAGCTCGCTCGAGGCGGCCCGGGCCGCCCGCGAGGCCGGCGTCGATCGCGTCTACATGGACATCGACAACCTGCTCGCCGCCGGGCTCTCCCCTGCAGACGCCGCCCGGCACGCCATCGTCCCCGTGCTGGACGAGGTGTGCCGCGAAGCGGACCGGGCGCGTCTGGATCCCTGGATCGTTGCCGGCGCACCGGTGGCGGTGGGCACCATCTCGAGCCTGGCCTGCGCCGCCGAGCGCGGGGCCGCGGCCGAGGTGCGCAGCTGCATCCCGGTGCACAACACCGCCTGCCTGGACGCCCTGGCCGCACGGGGCGCCGCCGGCTTCTGGCTTTCGCCCGAGCTCACCCTCGATGAGATCGAGCAGATCGCGGCAGGCGGCGGCCATGCCCGCGCCGCCCTGGGGCTCTGCGTGCTGGGCTACCCCCGTCTGATGACCAGCGAGCACTGCATCCTTCAGGTGGCCGGTGCCTGCATCCACGACTGTGCCCGCTGCAAGCTGCGCGAGCGCGACCTCAAACTCAAGAACATCGACGGGCGCCTGCTGCCCGTGCGCAGCGACTTGCGCGGGCGCAGCCACCTGTTCGACGGCGTGCTGCTCGACGCCACGCCGCAGATCCCGCAGCTGCTGCGCGCCGGCGTGGGCCGCCTGCTGGTGGACGGAACCCTCATGGAGCCCGCCGAGCTCGCCCGCATGACGGCCCGCGCCCGCCGCGCCATCGCCGCCGCGGCGGCGGGCCGCACGCCTGACCGGCGCCTGCCCGGCTCGAGCGCGGGCTGCCTGTTCAACGGGATCGAGTAGCCATGGCATGGGCATCGACCGCCGCGGGCACGCCGCGCGTCCTGTACGAGGACGACTGGCTGCTGGCCGCCGACAAGCCGGCGGGCGTCATCGTGCACGGCGACGGCACGGGCGCCCGCACGCTCACCGACGACGTGCGGGCATACGTTGCCGAACGGCATGGGGACGCAGCCGCACGCGAGCTGCAGGCGCTCCAGCGCCTGGACCGCGACACCACGGGCATCGTCCTGTTCTCGCTGAGCAAGCGCACACAGGCCGCCTTCGACCGCCTGATCGCCGCGCGCGCCATCAAGAAGCGCTACCTCGCCATCGTGCGCGGGCGCGCGCCCGCCGCCAAGACGATGCGGCAGCCCTTGGGCCGCGACCGGCACGACAGCCGCCGCATGCGCGTGAGCCGCACCGGCAAGCCCGCGCACACCGAGGCCGTGCGCCTGGCCTGCACGCAGGCCCGCGGCGGCTCCTACTCGCTGCTTGCGGTTGACCTGCACACCGGCCGCAAGCACCAGATCCGCGTACACCTGGCCCACGCGGGCTTCCCCCTCGTGGGCGATACCCTCTACGGCGGCGCCCCGTCCCGCGCCGGGCTCATGCTGCACGCCGCCGAGCTCGCGTTCACGCATCCGGTCACCGGCGAGCCCGTGCACATCCGCACCCCATGGCCCGCGCGCTTCAACGCGTGGTTCTCCGAGACGCAGGCGAACACCCGGCAAGCGGGCACACGTCAGACGGCCGGACCCTGCACGGGTCCTAGTCGTACTCGGTGACCGTCCCCCTGATCGCCAGGATGAGTTGCTCGTTCAGCTCGGCCATCTCCTCGACGCTCTCCTTGCAGCCGCGCTCGAGCCACACCCGCGCCATGCCCACCGTGCCGCGGGTGGCGAACTCGCCGCGGTAGCGCAGCGTCGCGATCCGCTGGCGCCGCTCCTGCTCCTCCAGCTCCGGCAGGCAGTCCTCGAAGACCTCCGTCAACCGGTCCCGCAGGATCTCGAAGGTCGAATCGAACAGCGAGTCGGCCCGTCCCTCGTCGAAGATCAGGGTGAACACCTCGCGGTTGGTCCGGAAGTACTCGTAGACCATGCGCAGCAGCATGGCGTACTCCCCGCCGCGCAGCTGCTCGGCATACGAGGCCACCAGGTTGGAAAGCGTGATCTTGAAGTCGCGTTGCATGCTCTCGGACATGTCGAAGATGTCCTGGAAGTGCACGTAGAACGTCGAGCGGTTCACGTCGACCGCGCGCGTGAGCTCCGTCACGCTGATGCTGTTGAGCGGACGGTCCTGCAGCAGCGCGGCGAGCGCGGTGTAGAGCGCCTCGCGGGTCTTGCGCGACCGGCGATCGAGCTTATCGCGCTCCGGGTTGTGCCACCATTCCGGTGTGTTGATGCGCCTTTCCATGCGCCGGCCTCCTCATTTCGTCCACAGGGCCGCACCCCAGCTTCCGCCCCCGCTGTTGCCTTACCGCCACGCGATGCGCGGCATGTCGATTGTTCGACAGAAGCACCGCCGACTGTTCATTGAAATCAGGGACCAGAAACCAGACACTTGTCTTTCAACGGACAAGTGAGGTGGTTATACCATGAAGCAATCCCCTATAGCAAGAACCGATCAGCGCGATCCGCTCGCCCTGCGGTTCAGCCGGGCGTTCCTGCGGCACCGCAGGCTCGTCATCGCCCTGTTCGCCGTCGCGACCGTCCTCGGCGCGCTCGCCATCCCGTCGGTCAAGGTCAACTACAGCATGACCGACTACCTGCCGGCCGACTCGCCTTCCACCAAGGCGCTCGACACCATGCAGAACGCGTTCGGCTCCGGCATCCCCAACGTGCGCCTCTACGCCGAGGGTATCGACCAGGCGGCCGCATCGCAGCTCGCAGCCGACCTGGCCGACCTCACCGGCGTCGACGAGGTCATGTGGCTCGGCACGCAAGTGGACACCGCCGAGCCGCTCGAGCTGGCCGACGCCGACACGGTGAGCGCCTGGAAAACCGATGACGGCTACCTCTACCAGCTCGTGGTGGATGAGGCTCAGGGCCAGGCCACCCTCGACGCGGTGCGCGCCTGCGCCGCCGACCACGGTGCGAGCCGCGTCTCGCTGGCCGGCGACCTCGCCAGCACCGTGGCCATGCAGCAGTCGACTGCCCAAGAGATCCGGCTCATCATGGCGTCCGCGGTGGCGATCGTCGTGGCGATCCTGCTGCTCACTTCCCACTCGTGGTTCGAGCCGGTCGTCTTCCTCATCCCCATCGGCGTGGCGATCGTGCTCAACATGGGCTCGAACCTCGTCATGGGCGAGATCTCGTTCGTCAGCCAGATCTGCGGCGCGATCCTGCAGCTCGCGGTCTCCATGGACTACGCCATCGTGTTCCTGCACCGTTTCCGCAACATGCAGCATGAGTTCGCCGATCCCGTCGAGGCCATGGCCCACTGCATGCAGCGCAGCTTCTCGATCGAGCTGTCCAGCGCCGGCGTCACGTTCTTCGGCTTTCTGGCCCTCACGGTCATGCGCTTCGGCATCGGCGTGAACCTGGGCATCGTGCTGGCCAAGGGCATCGCCTTGAGCTTCGTGTCGGTGATCTTCCTCATGCCGTGCCTGATCTTGGCCACGCTGCCGGTGCTCGACCGCTTCGAGCACCGGTACCTGGTGCCGTCGCTTGAAGGCGTTGCCAACGGCATCCAGCGAGGTGCCGCACCGGTGGCCGTCATCATCGCGCTGATCGCCATCCCCTGCTATATCGCCGAGGACCGCACGAGCTTCATCTACGGGTCGGGCGACGCCATCTCGGCCGCCAGCGAGGCCGGGCAGGAGCAGCAGCGCATCGAGGACGCGTTCGGCGCGGCCGAGACCTGGGTCGTCATGGTGCCCGAGGGGCAATGGTCGCACGAGAACGCCCTGGTGGAGCGCCTGCGCGCGCTGGACCACGTGGACGGCGTGACGTCGTATGTGACCGTGGCCGGCGCCGCGATGCCCGTCGAGGTGGTACCCGAGGACACGCTGTCGCAGGTCGTGAGCCACGGGTGGTCGCGCATCGTGGTCACCACCGACGTCGACGGCGAGGGTGAGGACACCTTCGCGCTGGTGGAGACGGTGCGTGACGCCGCCGCGCAGGAGTACGGCGACGACTACCTGCTCGCGGGCAACGCCGCGTCCATCTACGACCTGCGCGACACCGTGCACCAGGATTCCACCCCGGTGAAGCTGTTCACCATGGCCTCGATCGGCATCGTGCTGGCGCTCATGTTCCGCAGCATCTCGATTCCGTTCCTGATCCTGGCCGCCATCGAGGTCTCGATCTGGATGAACCTGGCGATTCCGTACTTCACGGGCGACGCGCTGTCCTACATCGGCTACCTCGTGATCGACTCGGTGCAAACGGGCGCGGCGGTGGACTACGCCATCGTGCTGGCGCGCGAGTATTTCGACCGGCGGCAACACGGGGATGCGGCGGGCGCCTCCCGCGACGCCGTGGCCTACGCAGGCGTCCCGATCCTCACGAGCGCCTCGATCCTGGTGCTGGCGGGCCTGTCCATCCAGCTCATCTCCACGAACCAGATCATCTCGCAGCTGGGCATGCTCATCTTCCGCGGCGCGCTGCTCTCGGGCCTGATGATGTTCCTGTTCCTGCCGTTCCTGTTCCGCCTGTTCGACCGCGTGGTGCAGAAAACCTCGTTTTGCCTGAAGGTCTGGCGCCCGTAGCCGCGCGGCACGTCGGCGGTGCGCACGGCGATCGCGCCGCGACGGCAACGCGGCGCGGCGACAACGCGATGCGACGCCATACGCACCGCAGCGGCAGCCGGGCCGATGCGCACGGCGTCGAGGCGCTGCCCGCCCAGCCCGCAGCGGCACGATGTCGCACCTACAGCCGCATGGCGCGGCCGATCGCGCTGCACCCATCCCCATCCATCACCCAACCGATTGGAGTTTCCCCATGAACCGTATCGACCATCCCCGCATGACAACCGGCGAGGCCGTGGCGCGCGCCCTGCTCACCGGCGTGCTCGTCACCTCGCTGTCCATCGCACCCGCCCTGGCCGCGCCCACCGCGGCGCTCGCCGCCGAGACGGAAGACGCGATCGGCTCCAGCTCCGGCACGAGCGCCGCGGACGCCTCTTCGAGCTCCTCTGCGAGCGGCTCGGCCGCTTCGTCGGCCTCACGCGGCAAGGACGAGACCATCTACGTGAAGGCCGACGCCTCCGGCACCGTCGACGGCATCTACGCGGTCAACCTGTTCAACCCCGGCGCGGACGGGCGGATAAGCGACCCGGCGAGCTACACGAGCGTGAAGAACCTGAGCACCGAGGAGGCGCTCAGTCAGCAGGACGGCGCCGTCGCGTTCAACGCCACCGCCGGCGAGCCGTTCTACTACCAGGGCGACCTCGACACCGGCACGCAGCTGCCCTGGGACATCAGCCTCGTCTACACCCTCAACGGAACGCAGGTCAGCCCCGACGAGCTGGCCGGCGCCACCGGTGAGGTCACCATCGCGCTCACCATCACCGGCAAGACCGACAGCACCGATACGAACCTGTCCGACTTCGCCAACAGCTGCGCGGTGCAGGCGCAGGGCACCTTCCCCACCGATGCGTTCACCGTCACCGACGCCGGCGGCACCACCGAAGCGCACGCGGGCAGCAGCACCGTGCTGACCGCCCTGGTGCTGCCCGGCGAGAGCAAGACCTTCACCATCGCCGGCACGGCGAGCGACTTCAGCTCCTCGGGCTGGCAGATCGCGGCGATGCCGCTGTCGCTCGCCATCGACGTGCACGACCAGGCCGGCGCGCTCGAGGAGCAGACCGACCAGCTCTCCCGTGCCACCGGTTCACTGGCAACCGGCGCCGGCTCGCTCGAGGCGGCGCTTGCCCAGGCATCGACGGGGTCGGGCGCACTTGATTCGGCCGCCGGGCAGGTTGCCAGCGGGGCCGCGCAGGTGGCCGACGGCACCAGCCAGGTGGCCAGCGGGGCGAGCAGCCTGGCCGACGGCACCAGCCAGGTCGCCAGCGGCGCCGACGCAGTGGCACAAGGCGCGAGCAGCCTGAGCAGCGGGGCAACCTCGGTTTCGACGGGACTGTCCGCACTCATGGACACCAGCTCCACGCTCACCGACGGCGCCGCCCAGCTCGCGCAGGCCGCTTCGAGCGCGAGCACCGGCGCGCAGCAGCTTGCCCAGAGAACCGCAAGCTACCGCGACGGCCTGCAGAGCGCCTATAACGACGCCGCCGCCGGCGCGGGCAACCTCGTTGCCGCCCAGCAGGCCTACGCCTCCGCCCTGGCCGGGCTGCAGCAGGCGCTCGAGGCCGGCGACGTGCAGGCGGCATCCAGTGCCGCTGGGCAGGTGGACACGTGCGCCCAGGCACTGGCGGCAGCCAGCGGGGCCACCGGAGCCGAGCAGGCGCTCTCCAGCGCGCTCACGGGTGCGCAAAGCGTGGCCGACGGCGCCTCGAGCTACGCCAGCCAGGTATCGGGCCTTGCCACGGCGGCAGACACCTTGAGCTCCGGCATCTCCTCCTATACGGGCGGGGTGAGCCAGCTTGCCGGAGGCGCCAGCGAGGTGGCGGCGGGCGCCGAGAGCGTGAAGAGCGGCTCGAACGCCGTGGCCAGCGGGGCGGTCAGCGCGAGCACGGGCGCCGCGCAGGTGGCCGAGGGCGCAAGCAACCTGAGCAGCGGGGCCTCGCAGGTGGCCGAAGGGTCCGGGCACCTCAGCGAGGCCACCGGCACGATGTCCTCGGGGCTCGCGCAGGCCCACGCCGGCTCGCTCGATCTCTCGGATGGAGCCGCCGAGCTCGCCGACGCCTGCGCAGGCTTGGGCGACAAGGTGCTCGATGAGCTCCAAGAACAGATCGACAAGAAGCTGGGCGCCGACTGGCAGGCGCACTCGTTCGTAGCGCCCGCGAACACCGACGTCGACCGCGTGCAGTTCACCTATGTCGTCGACGGGATCAGCAAGCCGGAGAAGGCATCGAGCAGCACCGACGCAGACGATAGCGCGCAGGAGCAGACGCTGCTCGACCGCTTCCTCGCCCTGTTCTCCCCTGCCAACGAGGACTAAGCGCGAACGCATGGGAGCGGGCGGCACCTGCACCCGCTCCCCGCTCGCTACCCCCGCAGCTTGCGCAGGTAGTCGTCGAAAAGCGGAATGTCGAAGCCGACCTCGCCGCGGCCGCGCTCCCCGATGACCCCTTGCTCGAGCAGGCGATTCCTATATTGCGCAGCATAGTTCGCCTTCACCCCCATGCGCTGAGCGATATCCGCCATCGAGCTGACGCCCTCATCTTCGAGCATCGCCTCAAGGAATCTCAGGTCGCCGTTCGAGAGTTCGCGATACGTCGCCGAAAAGATGCGCTGCTCCATATCTCCGCGCGCCATTTCGATTCCAGCCTGGGCATCATCCAGCGTAATCTCATCCGCCGCGCGATCCTCGTTCCACACGCGATAGCCAACCAGCTGCATCATGTATGGGAACCCACCGGATGCACGAACCATTTCCCCCAGGGCGTCGGAGCTGATACTGCGGCCGGACTCCTCGACCGTTTTACGCAGAGCCCGCTCAATCTCATGGTCGGCGATGCGGCCGAGATGCTGTTGAACGGATCGCCGCAAGAAGGAGATCGATTCATCCTGCAGCAACGCCGAGACCTGATGCGGCAGTCCTGCCATCATGACGGCGACCTTGCGCCCCTCTCCCACAAACAGCTGATAGGTTGCCGCAAAGCTCACCATCTCCTCAAGCGTCACGCGCACCTCGTCGATGGCGATGAGCAGGCCGATGTCATAGCGCTCGAGACCCTTGAGTAGACGCGTCATGCGCGTACGCCAATTTGCCCGCTGCTCGGGTACCGGTTCCCACTCGACACTGAAAAGCTGCCCGAGGCTGATACCCCGCAGCCGCGGCGATGCGCTCGAACTGACAAACTCAGCCGCTGCCTCCTGCGTTTGCTGGTAGATGTCCTCCAGCATACCCGGCGTTGCGCTCACCCTCACGGCGATCCACCCGTGCGCGGGGGCTTCGGAGGCTATATACGAAAGCAGGGCCGTTTTGCCGGTTCCCCGCGCCCCGATGAAGACCGTCGACAGATTCGGGTCCCCCGGCCCGTTGTCCAGCGCGCCGAGAACATCGCCAATCAGATAATCGCGCCCCGCCATGAAAGGCGGGACAACACCGAACGTCGGCGTGAAGGGATTTCGTTGTTGAACCATGTTACCTCCCGTTTCTCTTCTTAGATGATACCCGTCGTGCGAACGGTTTTGCGAGTTTTGATTTCTTTTGCAACTTTTGACTTCGTTTGATTCTTTTAACTTGGTTTGCAGAATTTGATTTTATTTGCAGCTTTTGACCGTGCATGCAGCTCTTGACTTGGCTTACAGCTTTTGCCGCAACCCCTACCCAAGACGAACGACACTCGATAGCACGAACCGCACCGCCGGACCCGGGGATATGCCCCAGCCCAACGGTGCGGTTCATTTTGCAAAAAAGCATCCACTCGCACGCTGCGTGTCAAACGCCCGGCGCGACCGCCCGGCACACGTCGCCCGTCTTGCTGCGCCGTGCCGCATCCTGCTGCGTCGTGCTACTCCTCCTCGGGATAGACCACGCCCCAGTCGCTGCGCAGGCGGGTCATGGTCTCCATCACGTCGGCGGCGAAGTCCATGAGCTGCAGCTTGGAGGCATCGCCGGCCACCGCCTGCTCCAGATCGGCAATCTCGTAGCACAGAGCGTAAGCCTCCACGCCCGCCTCGACCTCCTCGCGGCGGCCGTCGGCGGTCCAGGTGATCGTGGCGCGGTCGGCGCGCGGGTAGGCCATCACCTCGATGTAGCAGTCGTCGAAGCACAGGTCGGCGCGCTTGGGCTGCTTGGCGTGCATGGTAAGCGAGAACACGCCAAGCTGGCCCTCGGCGTTGCGCGTCACGAAGCCGCTCTCCTCGTCCACGCCCGTCTCGAAGCGGTTGGCGAGCGAGACGACCTCGGTAGGTTGGCTTTCCATGAACAGGCGCGCAACCGACAGCGCGTAGACGCCGATGTCCAGCATAGCGCCGCCGGCCAGGCTGCGATTCCAAAAGCGGCTGTTCACGTCCTCGTAGCTGTGGAAGCTGCCGAAGTTCACCTGCGCCAGGCGCAGGCGTCCGAACTCGCCCGCCTCCATGCGGCGCCGCAGCTCAACATAAAGCGGCATGTGCAGCACCGTGGTGGCGTCCATGAGCACCACGTTGTGCGCGCGGGCGATGGCGCGGGCCTCGTCGAGCTCGGCCGAGTTGAGGGTGATGGCCTTCTCGCACAGCACGTGCTTGCCCGCCGCGAGCGCGGCGCGCAGGTAGTCGATATGGGTGTTATGCGGCGTGGTGATGTAGATCGCATCAACCTCAGGGTCGGCATAGAGCTCCTCCACCGAATCGTACACGCGCGCGACCCCGTAGGTCTGCGCGAACGCCTCGGCCTTGGCGCGCGTACGGTTGGCGACGCCGTGGATGGTGCGGCCCGCCAACGCCAAGGACTGCGCCATCTGGTTCGCGATGACGCCGCATCCGATAACCGCCCAGGTGAGATGCGGGGCGGTGAAGATGTCGTCCGGGAACGGCTTGCCCTCGACCGCAGCGAAGGCCGCCTTCGCGGCCTCGGCGGCGTTTTGGGGAGCAGCGGGAGTGACTTGTCCCATCATCGGATCCTTCCTCGATGAAATCGATTACGTACACCCCATTCTAAAAGCCCGCCCCGCAGCCTGTCCATCCCGAATGCTGTGATGAGACGGCCTGGCGCCTGCGCCCGACGCCCGGCACAAGGTTCCACGTGCCTGCAGGCACCCAGCTGCGCAGCGCGGCTGCCTATTTCCTGCATCGTCCTGTGGAGCCTCACCCGCTCAGCCCGCTCGCAAAGGAGCGCAAGACCTTAACCCGCGGCGCAATATCGGCAATCAGATCCTCTGCGATATAGGGGGTCGATTCGAGCACTGGCCCATACGCGCCTTCGCCCGCACACGCAAGCGCATCCAAAAGCCCGTCCGCAATCGCTTGCGCGATGCGTCGGAGCGCATCAATGCGAATATCCAGTTCCCACGCAAGGCGAATCAGGGTTTCAGGTGCAACATCATCGATGTCGCGCACCCCACCAATGCCCATCGCCATGTTCCTGCTGAATTTCGGATAGAACGTCGTGCAAACCAGGTCGTATGCCGGCGACAGCTCAAGCCGGCATTTCTGGCCCTCCGTACATCGGTGGAGAAGCGAGTAGTTCTTAAGATGCGCATCGCAGTTTCCTATGGCATAGCTAAAGAGCAGCTGCCGGGCAAACGACGCGACATCTTGCAGGGGGCGCGCACTCCTCTCTCGTAGGAACGTCGCAATATATCGAATGCTGCTCCCTTCGATCTCGGCATACTTCGAACCTGGTGTTTCCCCAAACGCCTGGCACAAATCCTCCTGATGCAGTCGCTCGACATGCCAAGCACCGCCATGGGATACGATGCGGCGATCGAAGCGCCGCACAGCCAAAACGGGGTTTCCGAAGCCGAGCAACGAGACATCCGCCACATCAAGACCGCAGGCGCGCGCCGCTTTCATGCAGAGAAACTCGATTTCCGGCACATCGCGCATCGGGCTCGTCTTCAGCATATGCGTCGTTGCAGCTACACCATCTGGCAGCAGCCATCCCTCCGTTATGGGGCTGCTCGGATCGTGCGCCAACCCGGTTTTTCCCTGCACGCCGGCTAGCGACAATCGCATCTCAGCGTTGTGCTCGGCAATGCCCGAAAGGTCACGCACGATGCGCCTGATCTCCTCGCCGTCGACATGCGCATAACCAGCTTCATCAGAAAGCACATCGCCTTGATCGGCTATCAGCACATCGCCTATGCAATCACGTCCGCACGCCGCAAGCAGCGAAAGCCAGTCGTCCTCCCGCACGCCCAATTCCGCAGCAAGCATCTGACGCGAGGCTCCCTCAGCGAGAAGACCCTCGAAATACGGACGGAACTCTTCGCGGGCATACGGCTTCCCGCGCAAAGGCAACGAGCAAGACAGCGGGGCAGCATACGGGCACGCGAGAAACGACGAGTCATATGAAAAGGTAAACCCATCGGTTTCGATCCGCCCAACCAAGCGCGGCTCGCGGTACGTCAGCTGCGATACGAATAAGGTCGCCATCAGCTGCGCCCCCTGCCCACGACATCGATGCCGAGCGTTTGGAGAACCCTCAAGACCTTCCCGACCTCAGCTGTTTGTTTGCCATTTTCAAGCTGCGATAAAAACGTGATGCCGACGTTCGAGAAGTCAGCGAGTTCGACCTGAGACACCTTTTGGCGCTTGCGCTCAGCCTTGATGAGCCTGCCGATATCGCCGGCTGTTCTTAGAACTTCATCCATCTGCACGCACCAAACCTTTCGCGAACGCATATATTTCATGCTCATTCGGTAATTCTACCGCGTTCGCATATATCTGCAAGAAGATCATGCTCTCTTTCGCGTTCGCATACGTTTTTGATGCGTCGTCCAAGACTTGTGCGTTCGCATGTATTTCAAGCATATCCGCACCTATTTCCGATTGCAGCACACACTCCTGCAACACGCTCACGCCTGCAACACGCAAAACCATGCGAAACCCCTATCGCCGGGGATCCGCAAGCGCATACACGCAGGAAGCCCCGGGTGTCCCTGAGCAAACCTTCCCACAGGGCGACGAGCAACACTCACCGCCGCGGACGTTTGCATGGAACTACCCGGGGCTTCCGATGGGGTTCAAGGACCTAAAATCTTAGAACTTGTGACCGCACTTCTTGCAGATGCGCAGCTTGGTCTTGTGACCGTCGAGCTCACCGGACTCGTGGCCAACGCGGGTGCGCTTGCCGCAAGCCGGGCAGACGAGGTTCACGTTGGAGGCGTCGATGGCGGCCTCCTGCGGCACGATGCCGCCCTGCTGGTTCTGCTGGGTGGGCTTCACGGCCTTCTTGACGATGGCGACGCCCTCGACAACGACCTTGCCCTCCTTCGGCATCGCGCGCAGGACAACGCCCTGCTTGCCGCGATCCTTGCCGGAGAGCACCTCGACCTTGTCGCCCTTCTTGATGGACATAGACATAGTGGTCTCCCCTAACTACAGGGTCTCGGGTGCGAGCGAGACGATCTTCATGTACTTCTTATCACGAAGCTCGCGCGCGACGGGCCCGAAGATACGGGTGCCGACGGGCGAACCGTCGTTGTTGATGACGACAGCGGCGTTGTCATCGAAGCGGATGTAGGAACCGTCCTTGCGGCGGACCTCCTTGACGGTGCGCACGACGACGCAGCGCACGACATCCTTCTTCTTCACGTTCGCGCCAGGCGTGGCCTCCTGCACGGCGGCCATGATGACGTCACCGATGCCGGCATAGCGGCGCTTCGAGCCGCCGAGCACCTTGATGCAGCGAACCTTGCGCGCACCGGAGTTGTCGGCAACCGTGAGCATGGTTTGCATTTGAATCATGGTTGGAACCTTTCCAGACCTCGTCCGGCGAGAGGTGCGACCGCTGAAATGGGGCACATACAGCACCCCGGCGGGCGCACGTCGCCGGAAACATTACCGTCGTAGCTTACTTGGCGCGCTCGATGATCTCCACGAGACGCCAGCGCTTGGTGGCGGACAGCGGACGGGTCTCCATGATGCGAACGGTGTCGCCGACGCCGGCCGCGTTCTCCTCGTCATGCGCGTGGAACTTCTTGCTGCTGGTCATCATCTTGCCGTACTTGGGATGACGCTTGCGCTCCGTGGTGGTGACAACAATGCTCTTGTTGCCCATGATGGAGGTAACGACGCCCTGGCGGACCTTGCGCCTATTGCGCTCAGTAGCTTCAGCCATTCTCTACTCCTACACTACTCGGTGGCAGCGGACTTCTCCGCTGCGATCTGACGGGCGCGCTGCTCCGTGAGGATACGGGCGATGTCCTTCTTCACGGTCTTCACGCGAGCGGTGTTGTCCAGCTGGCTGGTGGCCATCTGGAAACGAAGGTTGAAGAGCTCGGCACGGGCCTCTTTCAGCTTGTCAGCCAGGGCCTCGTCGGAAAGCTCACGAATCTCGGCGGGCTTCATTAGTTGTCCTCCCCGTCCTTAGGTGCGCGGGTAATGATCTTGGTCTTGATCGGCAGCTTGTGCTGGGCAAGACGCAGGGCCTCACGGGCGATTTCCTCGGAAACGCCGGAGATCTCGAACATCACGCGACCGGGCTTGACAACGGCCACCCACTCCTCGGGGTTACCCTTACCAGAACCCATGCGGGTCTCCGCCGGCTTCTTGGTGATGGGCTTGTCCGGGAAGATGGTGATGAACACGCGACCGCCACGCTTCATGTAGCGCGTCATGGCCACACGGGCGGCCTCGATCTGACGGTTGGTGATCCAGTGACGGTCGAGCGCCTGGATGCCGTACTCACCGAAATGGAGCTCGGTGTTGCCCTTGGCCTGACCCTTCATGGAGCCACGCTGCACCTTGCGGTGGAGAATACGCTTAGGAGCAAGCACTACTGACCCCTCCTCTCGTTGTTACGACGGCGCGGGCGGGACGTGCCCTCGAGCGCCATGTTCGGCACGGGCTGGCCCGGGAGCTTCTCGCCCTGGTAGATCCAGACCTTCACGCCGCACGAACCCATGGTGGTGCGGGCGGTGGCGGTGCCGTAGTCGATCTTGGCGCGCAGGGTGTGCAGCGGCACGCGACCCTCGCGGTACCACTCGCGACGACCCATCTCGGCGCCGCCGAGACGACCGGAGCACTGGATACGGATGCCCTTGGCGCCGGCCTTGCGGGCGGACTGGACCGCCTTGCGCATGGCGCGACGGAAGGCCACGCGGCCCTCGAGCTGCTCGGCGATGGACTGGGCCACCAGCACGGCGTCGAGCTCGGGGCGCTTGACCTCGATGACGTCGACGGACAGCTGACCCTTGGACACGCCGGCAACGCGCTCGAGCTCGGTGCGCAGACCGTCGATCTCGGAGCCCTTCTTGCCGATCACGATACCGGGACGGGCGGTGAGGATGATGACCTTCACCTTATCGCCGGCACGCTCGATCTCGATGCGGGAAACGGCAGCGCGGGAGAGGCGCTTAGCCAGGAACTTGCGGATCTCCAGATCGTTACCGATGGTCTTGGCGTAATCCTTCTCGGCGAACCAGCGGGAGCGCCAGTTCTCGGTGATGCCAAGGCGGAAGCCGGTGGGATAGACTTTCTGACCCATGGAGCTTTACGCCTCCTTTCGCGGAGCGACGACAACGGTGATGTGGCTGGTGCGCTTCAGGATGCGGGACGCAGAGCCCTTGGCGCGAGGACGGATGCGCTTGAGCGACGGGCCCTCGTCCACATAGGCGGCGACGACATAGAGGTCATCGGCGCGCATCTGGTTGTTGTGCTCGGCGTTTGCCACGGCGGAGCGGAGAACTTTCTCCACGTCCACGGCCACGGCGCGCGTGCAGAAATGCAGGATGTCGAAGGCCTGGGCCACGTGCTTGCCGCGGATCAGGTCGATCACGAGGCGAGCCTTGCCGGGGGACACGCGCACGTACTTGGCCGTAGCGCGGACCTCGCGGATCGCGGTGTCGGTAGACTGAGTTGCCATTTACGAAACCCCCTATTTGGCCTTGTGGCCACGGAACGTACGAGTGGGCGCGAACTCGCCCAGCTTGTGGCCGACCATGGACTCGGTGACGTACACGGGAACATGCTTGCGGCCGTCGTGGACGGCGATGGTGTGGCCGACCATCTCGGGGAAGATGGTGGACGCGCGCGACCAGGTCTTGACGACGTCCTTCTTGCCGGCCTCGTTCATCGCAGTGATACGCGCAAGAAGGCGAGTCTCCACGAACGGGCCCTTTTTGAGACTTCTGCTCATAAGTGCTAACTCCTAACGGGTATCGACTACTTCTTGCGACGACGGATGATCAGGTCGTTCGACGTCTTCTTCTTGTTGCGGGTGCGGTAGCCCTTGGACGGGGTGCCCCACGGAGAGACGGACGGACGGCCGGAGGTGTGCGAACGGCCCTCGCCACCGCCGTGCGGGTGGTCGACCGGGTTCATGACCGTACCGCGGACGGTGGGACGGACGCCCATCTTGCGGTGACGGCCGGCCTTGCCGATCACGATGTTGGCGTGCTCGGCGTTGCCGACCTCGCCCACGGTGGCGCGGCAGGTCACGAGCACACGGCGCATCTCAGAGGACGGCATGCGCACGATGGCGTACTTGCCCTCCTTACCCATGAGCTGGCAGGCGGTACCGGCGGAACGCGCAATCGCGGCGCCCTTTCCAGGCATGAACTCGATCGCGTGGATGAGGGTACCGACCGGGATCTCGGACAGCGGCAGGGCGTTGCCCGGCTTGATGTCGGCGCCGGGGCCGGACATCACGATGTCGCCCACCGTGAGGCCCTTGGGGGCCAGGATGTAGCGCTTCTCGCCGTCCACGTAGTGGAGCAGCGCGATGCGGGCGGAGCGGTTCGGATCGTACTCGATGGTAGCGACCTTGGCCGGCACGCCGTCCTTCTTGCGCTTGAAATCAATCACGCGGTACTGGCGCTTCACACGGCCACCCTGGTGGCGCATGGTGATGCGGCCCGCGTTGTTACGGCCAGCCTTGACGGGCAGCGGCTCGAGAAGCGACTTCTCGGGCTTGGTGCAGGTGATCTCGGAGAAGTCCGCGATCGTCTGCCAGCGCCTGCCTGCGCTGGTCGGCTTAAGGTGCTTTACAGCCATTACCTTATCCCTTCAAATCTATCCGTTGGCCACGCGCAAGCCGGGATGATGGATGCGGTGACACCGGATTACCACGGTACCGGGCGTTTCTCTATTTAACGCACGATACCACCTCTCGTTCGCCCTCCCGATCAACGGGAAGGCGAACGACAAACAGCGAGCTTACCGACGCTCTTTTAGGCCTGGGTGCCGAAGATCTCGATGGTCTGGCCCTCGGCGACCGTGACCACGGCCTTCTTCCAGGAGCGGGTCTTGCCGGCGACGTAGCGCACGCGCTTGGTCTTGGGCTTGACGTTCAGCGTGTTCACGCGGGTCACG
This sequence comes from uncultured Collinsella sp., assembly GCA_902470925.1. Taxonomy (GTDB): domain Bacteria; phylum Actinomycetota; class Coriobacteriia; order Coriobacteriales; family Coriobacteriaceae; genus Collinsella. The sequence continues at coordinate 17,782 of CABRIF010000030.1, forward strand.
CGCACGCCGAAGATCTCCTCGATCGCGTCCTTGATCTGGAACTTGTTCGCGTTCTTGGCAACCTCGAACGTGTACTTGTTCTCCTCCATCAGCTCGTAGGAGCGCTCGGACACGATGGGGCGAATGATGATCTCATGAGCGGTCATTTATGCAAGCACCTCCCCGAAGTGGGTCGCGACGTCGGCGGGCATCAGCAGCGCACCGTTGTTGACGAGGTCATAGGTGTTGGCCTCGTTGGGCGTGATGATGAACGTCTTGGGGATGTTGCGGAAGGAGAGGTAGGCGTTGATGTCATCCTCGCGCACGATGATGGTCAGACGCTTGCCCTCGATGCCGAGCGCCTTGAGCATGGCGACCGCGGCCTTCGTGGACGGCTTCTCGAAGCCGTAGTCGTCCACGAGCACGAGCTCGCCGTCGCGCAGCTTGGCGGACAGCGCGGAGCGCATCGCGAGCTTGACCTCTTTGTTGTTCATGCGCTTGGCGTACGAACGGGGCTTGGGCCCGAAGATGACGCCGCCGCCGCGCCACTGGGCAGCGCGGATGGAGCCCTGGCGGGCACGACCGGTGCCCTTCTGACGCCACGGCTTCTTGCCGCCGCCGGACACCTCGGAGCGACCCTTGGTGGACTGGGTGCCCTGACGCCAAGAGGCCATCTGGCACTTGACGATGTGGTGCATGACGTGGATGTTCGGCTCGACGCCGTACACGGCCTCGGTGAGCTCGGCCTCAGCGACCTGCTTGCCCTCGGCGTTCTTCACTTCAAACTTAGACATGTGACGATCTCCTTTACGCCATGCGGACGGCGACCAGACCGTTCTTGGCACCGGGCACTGCGCCCTTGACAAGAATGAGGTTCTGCTCGGCATCGATGCGGACAACGGAGAGGTTCTTCACCGTCACGCGGGCATTGCCCATGTGACCAGCCATCTTCACGCCCTTGAGAACGCGGGCGGGATAGGCGCACTGGCCGATGGAGCCGGGGTGACGCTGGATGTGGGAACCGTGGGACATGGGACCGCGGCGCTGACCCCAGCGCTTGATGCGACCCTGGAAGCCCTTACCCTTGGAGGTGCCGATGACATCGACCTTGGCCGTGCCCTCGAAGTCGGCGACGGTGACGGTGTCGCCCACCTTGTGCTCCTCGCCATTCTCCACGCGGACCTCGCGCAGGTAGCGAACGGGCTCGACGCCGGCCTTGGCGAAGTGACCAGCCATGGGCTTGTTCACGTTCTTGAGCTTAATGTCGCCGAAGCCGATCTGGACGGCGTTGTAGCCGTCGGTCGCCTCAGTTTTAACCTGCGAGACGGTGCAGGGGCCAGCCTGGATGACCGTGACGGGAACGACGTTGTCGTTCTCGTCCCAAACCTGGGTCATGCCGATCTTGCGGCCGAGAATCATGTTGATCATGCGATCTCCAACTCTCGGTGGTCTTGGGACTGCGCACCCGCCCCTTGCGGGTGCCCCTAGAGGACCACATACGTACGAGCTGCACCCGCCACTTGCATTCAGCCGACGGCGCCTCCGCCCTGCGGCAACCCATTCGCGCAGGTAGATGCACTCGGCAGAATCCTCCTAGTGAGCACAGCTTGTCTAGTATACACGCGCACGGGCGTCTCCACATTGTCTGCGCAATGTTTTCGCAGGTAGGCGGCGAATGCGCCGCCGAGGTCCTGTGCGCGGGGCGCCGCCGCCGTGTTGCAGCGGCGGCGAGATCACGCCGTCGGGGACGAAGCGGGCACGTCGGCAGCGGGGCCCTCGGCTGCGGTCTGGCCAACCGCGGGACGCTCGGCAGAGGTCCGGTCGGTAGCAGCGCCATCGGACACAGGCCGGCCGGCATCGGCACCCGCAACCGCGGGGCCCTCGGCTGCGGGACGCTCGTCGCCGGACGCCGCGCCGCCCTCCCGCTCGCGGTCGACGGCCCGCAGGGTTTCATACACTGCCCGCGCCACATCGGCCGGCACGCCGCGCACCTGCGCGATCTGGTCGGCCGTGGCCGCACGCAGGCGCTTCATCGACCCGAAGTGGCGCATGATCGCGCGCTTGCGCGTGGGCCCCACGCCCTCCACCTCATCGAGCACGCTCACCGTCATGGCCTTGCCGCGCAGCTCGCGGTGGAAGGTGATGGCGAAGCGGTGGCTCTCGTCACGCACCTGCTTGATGAGGTAGAGCGACGCCGAACCGGTGGGCAGCACGATGGGCGTCTCGTCCCAGGGAACGAAGACCTCCTCGTCGGCCTTGGCCAGGCCGCAGACCGGGATGTCGAGCCCCAGCGCCTCCAGCTGCGCCATGGCGGCAGTGAGCTGCGGGCGGCCGCCGTCGACCACGAGCAGGTCGGGGCGGCTGCCGAAGCGCTCGTCGGCCATGCGTTCGGGCGCGTAGCGGCGGCCGAGCACCTCCGACATCGACACGAAGTCGTTCGCCTCGTCGAGCTCGGTGCGAATCTTGAAGCGACGGTACTGGCTCTTGTCGGGCCGGCCGTTGGTGAACACCACCATCGAGGCCACCGTGAACGCACCGTGCAGCGTCGAGATGTCGAAGCACTCGATGCGCATGGGGGGTGCCTCGAGCGCGAGGGCGCTTTCCAGCTGCAGCAGCGCCTGGTTCGTGCGGTCGTCGGCATAGCCGGTGCGCATCATGTAGCGCATGAGGGCGTGGCGGGCGTTGCGCTCGGCCGTCTGCAGCAGGCGGTGCTTCTCCCCGCGCTGCGGGCGGTGCAGATGGCACACGCGGCCGCGCATGCCGGCGAGCCACTCCCCGATCAGCTCCGCATCGGGCAGCTCGCACGCCAGGTTCACCTCGGCGGGGATGTCGGCGGTCTCGTCGTAATAGCGCTTCACGAAGCCCGCGGCAAGCTCTACCTCGTCCACATCGAGGCCCTTGTCGAGGATGAACTCGCAGGTGCGCTGCACGCGCCCCTCGCGGACCACGAACACGCAGGCGCCCGCGATCGTCTCCTCGCGGTAGAACCCCACCACATCGATGTCGACGCTGGTGGGAAACACGACCTGCTGCCGATCGTCCAGGCCGCTCACCACTTCCAGGCGGCGCTTGATGCGGCCGGCGCGCTCGAAATCCAGATCCTGGGCCGCGGCGGCCATCTCGTCTTTCAGCTCGTCGATCAGTTCGCGGCGCTGCCCGGACAAGAAGCGCTCCACCCGCCGCACGTTGCGGGCATAGTCCTCCGGCGAGATCGCGCCGGCACACACCCCCGGGCCGCGTCCCACGTGGTAGTCGAAGCAGGGGCGGCCCTTGCTCGCACAGATCATCTGCACCAGGTCGGCGTCGTCGGGCCGCTTTTCCAGCAGACGGCGCACGCGCTTCCACTCCGCGCAGGTGGCCGTGCAGATGGGCGTGACCTTGCGCAGCGTGTCGATGGTCTCGCGGGCGGCGCGGCTGTCGGTATAGGGGCCGAAGTAGCGCGTGTCGGGACGGTGCCGCTCGCGCGTGTACTTGATCGCCGGGAACAGGTCGCCTTTGGTGATGGCGATATAGGGATAGGACTTGTCGTCTTTATAGTCGACGTTGAAATAGGGGTGGTACTGCGCGATGAGGTTGCGCTCGAGCACGAGCGCCTCGTGCTCGTTATCCACCACCAGGTAGTCGAAGCTCTCAACGAGCTGCATCATCAACGGAATCTTGGCGCGGTCGTCGGTGAGGGTCACGTACTGGCGCAGGCGCGCGCGCAGGTTCTTCGCCTTGCCGACGTAGATGACCTCGCCCGCGGCGTTCTTCCACAGGTAGCAGCCGGGATCGGTAGGGACCTTGGCCACCTGCTCCACCAGGCTGGGGGCAGCGCCGTGGGTGCGGGCGCGCACGTGCGCGGCAGCCGCCCGCCCCTTCGATGCGCGCGCGGCTGCCGCGCACGCATCGAAGGGGCGGGCGGCGGACAGC
>CABRIF010000031.1 GCA_902470925.1 uncultured Collinsella sp.
GATACGCCGCCGTGCCCATGACCGCCTGCTCCGCAAAGGCGTAAGCCTGCGCGCGCGGCATCCCCTCGGCCACCGCCGCATCGGCCAGGGCCTCGATGAACAGGCACACGAAGGCGGGCGAGCTGCCCGAGGCGGCGATCACCGCGTCGATCAGGCGCTCGGGCAGTACCTCGGCGCGGCCGAACCCCTCGCACAGGCGCTTGACGAACGCCGTCTCCTCCTCGCTCACCCGCTCGTTGGGCGACACCGAGCTCATGCCCGCCCCCACCATGGCAGGCAGGTTCGGCATGACGCGTACGATCTTGCGCTGCGAACCCAGCAGCTCGGCCAAGTGCGCCAGCGTCACGCCGGCGGCAACCGAGACCACCAGGGCGTCCTCGGCGAGCGCCGGGGCGATCTGGCGGGCCACCTGGGGCAGCTGCTGGGGCTTGACCGCCAGAAGCACCGTGCCCGCGCCCCGCACCGCCTCCACGTTGTCGCACGTGGCGGTGCAGCCGAGTGCCGAGGCGAGCGCCTCGGCGGCAGCCGGGGACGCATTGGATACCACCAGGTCCTCCGGCTCGATGAGCCCGGCGCCCACGATCCCCTTGACCATTGCGCTGCCCATGTTCCCGCAGCCGATCAGCGCCATACCCTGCAGCATCGCCGCATCCTTTCGTCGCGTTGCCTGACGCGGCGGCAGGTCGTCCCGGTACGTCATCCCACCAGGCAGACCCCACCGCCGCGAACTCGTTCGACCCGATTCTACGCCGGCGGCCTGCGCGTGTCGACGGAAAACCGCGTTGCGACCTCCGCCGCTTAGCTGTACCGCTTTGCGGTACCGCAGCGCCCGGTGGGCGAGCCGCGCCGCCGTGCGCCCACCGCAGAGTCGCACCGTTCGGCCGCGCCGCCGCGCGCTGCCGCGGGGTCGCACCGTCCGGCCGCGCCGCAGCACTGCGCCTCAGCACCGCGCGGGCACGCGACGCCGCACCTCAGCACCGCGCCGCAGGGCCGCGGATCGACAGTCGTTAGCCAGGCAGCAGCCCTACGCGAACGCCATGAGCGCGAACCCGCAGGCGACGGCGAGCACGTACAGCACGCCCAAGATCACCAGGTTTTCGCGCACATGGCGATTCGTGCGGAACAGCACCAGGTAGCCCACGCCCGCAGAGACCAGCAGGCCCGCCATCATGGGGCCGTAGCCGAGCACGCCTTCCAGGTAGAGCTGGGTGATCACCACGCTCGCCGAGCAATTGGGCACCAGGCCCACCAGGCCGGAGGCGAACACGGCAATGCCCTCGTTGCCGCTCAGAAACGCCGCGAGCGCATCTTCGCCCACCGTTTCGAGCACGGCGGTCAACACCAGGGTAACCAGGAAGATGAACAGGCTCACCTGCAGCGTATGGGACACCGCGCTGCGCACGATGCCGCCCGCTGCCGCCGCGCCGCCGTGGGCGTGGGCATGCCCGTGCGCGCAGGCGCAGGCCTCGCCGGAAGCGCCCGCAGCCCCGTGGAGGTGGGTATCCGCATGGCGAGCGTGGCGGGTGGCCTCAAGGTCGGGGGATGCCGACGCCGCGCCGTGGGCCGCTGCGGCCCCCGCACGGCTGCCAGCCGCGCCTGCGCGCTCGACATCCGCCTCCTCATCGCAGCCGCAATGGTCCTGCTCGCACAGGCGATGGATGTGCGCGCAGCCCTCGCCCGCCTCGGAGAAGCCTTCCATCAGCGCCGCGGCACCAGGCGCCTCGCCGCCCCGCACCGTGCGGCGCACCGCGTCATGCACGCCGGCACGGCGGCGCAGCAGGCGCAAGACGGCATCGATGCCAAGGCCCGCCACCAGCGCGATGCCCATCTTGACCAGGAGGATGCCCGCCACGGTGCCCGCGTCAACGCGCTCGGCCACCAGCATGGGCAGCATCTCGTCGGACGTGGACAAAAACACCGCCACCAGCGTGCCGAGCGTCACTACGCGCCCCGCGTACAGGGTGGCCCCCATGGCCGAGAAGCCGCACTGCGGCACAACGCCCAGCACGGCACCCACCACCGGGCCGGCCGCCCCGGCGCGGCGCACCAGCGCGTTCAGCCGTTCGCCGGCCGCATGCTCCAGCGCCTCGAGCGCCAGGTATGTCACCAGCAAAAACGGGATGAGCACCAGCGTATCTTTGCCGGCATCGAGCACTACGTCAAACACCATGTCCATGAACTACCGTCTTCTCCGTCGTCGCAAACCATACGATTTCGAACATATGAAGGGTTGATACCCTTCGGCATCATCGGGATATACCCCAGTAGAATTCCTATAAGGTAGCGTAAGAAGTTACATAGAGCAAACAACATCCGCCCCCTGCGGATCGTACAAGCTAAGGAGCCGATCTTGAACGCACAGCAAGCTCTCGAATACTCGATGCAGCCCTTCATCCCCATGTTCATCTACGGAGACTACGACGCCATGGAATCGGAGCGCCAGCGGGGCGAGGAGGCCCTCAAGGCCCTCGTGGACGAATGGAAGGCCAACGACGAGCCGGGGTTCGGCTTCGACGTGATCTTGGACCTGGCAGACCGCAACCGCGAGCTGTGCGACCAGATCGGCGAGGCGCGCCTGCGCAACCTGTCGAGCCCCATGCTCTCCCGCAGCCTCAGCGACGCTGACCTGTGCGCCGGCGTGGGTAAGCTGCAGGGCCGTGGCGCCAGCGTCGTGGCGCGCGAGGTGCGCGGCGACCGCGACGCCTACGCCGTGGCCTACGTGCGCAAGCCCATCAAGGGCACCGTGCTGGGCATCGACATCGAGACCACCGGGCGCGCACCCGAGCGCGGCTACATCATCAACGTGGGCTGGGAGCTCATGGACCTCACGAGCACAGCCGAGCCGCGCGAGCCCGAGGCGCACTACTGCGGGCTTCCCGAGCTCTACCGCGAAGCCGGGGTGCCGCTCAACGAGATCCACCACATCACCTGGGACGACCTCGAGGGCAACACGCCGTTTCGCCAGGACGCGCAGCTGCACAAGACGCTGCTGAAGCTCATGAAGAAATATCCGTACATGGCGCACAACGCCGCCTTCGAGGACTCCTGGTTCATGCTGCACCTCCCCGGCTACGCCGAGGCGCGCCGCGCGGGCAAGATCATCCCCATCGACACGCGCCACATCTGCCGCTCCCTCGACGGTGAGGTCAAGACCCTGCCGCGCGAGAGCGCGCCGGCGAGCCTGGAGAACTGGGCGCGCCGCCGCGGCACGCTGGCGGCCGACGCCAACGAGCTCCACCTGGGCCTGGACGACACCGACCTCATGCTGCGCACCGTGCAGGCGGAGTTCATGCGCAAGCAGATGTTCAAGGAGTAGCAACCCAGCACCGCGATGGCAGCGCAATGGCAGCGCCACGGCAGCGCGACGCGCCCTTCGGCAGAACCGAACTGCCGAAGGGCGCTTTTTCATGGCGCTCGATGCTCCGCGGCGCTCGATGCTCCGCGATGACCCTATAGCCAATCCGAACGCCCCTCGCCACCAATCCGAATGCCGTCGCATCTTCGGTTTCAAATCCTTGTTGACGTCTTATACTATGCGATATATAGTATGTGGCGAAAGGAGGTATCATGGATGCTCAAATGAAGCGTGGGTTTCTCGAGATCTGCGTCCTCGCCTCGCTCAGCAGGCAGGACTCCTATGAATACCAAATCGTCAAGGACGTGCCCGACGTCCTCGGACTCACCGAGTCGACGCTCTACCCCCTGCTCAACGGCGTAGGCGGCGTGTCTCACCGCCTACGCCGTTGAGCACAACGGGCGGCTGCGCAAGTACTACCGGCTCACCGAAGGGGGTCGGGCGCGAATCGACGAGTTCCTATCCGAGCAAACCGACATCATGTCCATCTACGACTTCGTGAAACGAGGTGCCCCGATGACTAAGGAGGCCCCTCATGCGTAAGAACCGCAAACCCCTGCTCATCGCCGCCGGCGTCCTCTGTGCAGTCGGACTCGCCCTGATGGCGGGTGCCTGGACGGCCGGCGGATTCGATATCGAAGCGCTGTCCACCGCAGGCGAGACCTGGACCAAAACCGAGACCTCCTGCACCGCCGAGGCTGCGCGTGCGCATAGCCGCATCGCCGTGCGCACGCAGTCAGGAGACGTTCGCATCGAGCCGGCCGACGGCGACGCCATCGAGCTCGAGTACTGGACGGGCAGCGCACAGACCGTCCAGGTCACCGATGAATCCGGCGTCCTTACCGTCGAGGTTGCCGACGTGGAGGCGCCGCATCATCTGATCGTGTTCAGCCCGGGCGCGCCCGACACGACCACCGTGGTGCGCGTACCCGCCTCCTTCGCCGGCGAAATCGTCGTCGAAAGCGATTTGGGCGAGGTGGCCGCAAGCGACCTGACAGGGCTCAGCCGCATGCAGGCGTCAAGCGATGGCGGCTCGGTGGTGCTCGATGCCGTCGGGGCGCAGCACGTCCAGGCAACCAGCGACGTCGGCGACATCCTGCTCTCCGGCATCACCGCGGGCGATGTGGAGGCGCGCAATACGAACGGCACGATTTCCGTGGGCGGCGCCACGGCCGACAAGCTCGATGCCACCAACGAAAACGGCGACGTGCTGCTTGGATCGGTGACGGCCACCGCGCTTGCCTGCACCATCGCCAACGGCGACGTGACCAGCCAGGACCTCGACATCACCACGGCGACCTTCCGCACCAGCAACGGCGACATGCACCTCGCTTACAGCGGCTCGGCGCGCAGCTACGCGATCGACGCCCACACCGACAGCGGCGATATCACCGCCCCGCGCAGCACCTTCGATGCCGAGCGCGTCATCCACGCTCAGAGCGCCAACGGCAGCATCGAGATCACGTTCAGCGACGACGAATAGACCGGCTACGCCGCACACGGCAGCTACCACACAACAACCGCATCAACCCGACCTGCGGGGCGTCCTCAAAAGGGCGCCCCGCAGCATATATGCACGAAATATGACGCCCCGTTTCCCTTGACATATGAATGAATGCTCATATAATCATATTCAGTTGATATATGAGCATGTGTTCATACGATTGGAGGTTTTCATGGCACAGAACACGAGCCCGGAGCTTTCGGCAGCCGATGAGGAGGTACCCGAGCCCACCGACGCCATCTGCCCCCGGTGCGCGGCGGCCGACCGCGATGCCGCCAACGAGATGCCCGACGAGGAGCTGCTCTATGACCTCGCCGATCTCTTCAAGGTGTTCAGCGACACCACCCGGATCAAGATCCTGTATGCCCTCATGGGTGCCGAGCTGCCCGTCAGCGCCATCGCCGAGGCAACGAGCACCTCGCAGTCGGCCGTTTCCCACCAGCTGCGCCTGCTCAAGCAGTCCCATCTGGTGCGGTTCCGGCGCGACGGGCGCAACATCCACTACTCGCTCGCCGACGACCACGTGCAGACCATGCTCGAGGTCGGCCTGAGCCACATCTGCGAGTAACCCTTACACGCACGCGAACCCGGGGCAGCCCGCCCCGCAACCGGAAAGGAACCCATCATGCGCAAGGTATTCAAACTCAACGAAATCGACTGCGCCACCTGCGCTGCCAAGCTCGAGCACGCCATCGCCGGCGTCGACGGCGTGCTGAGCGCCAAGATCAACTTCCTCACCCAGAAGCTCACGCTCGAGGCCGACGACGCCCGCTTCGACGAGGTCCTCGACGCCGTGGTGGAACTCACCGCGCAGATCGAGCCCGATTGCGAGATTCTGCGGTAGAAGGGGTTGTGCTCACGGCGGGTGTCCGGTCTGCTGTGCGCCCTCAGCTTCGCTGCGCTCAGAAGTCGCGCGCGCAGCAGACCGGACACCCGGCACGCACCCACCGCAACCATACACCGTCGATAACGCTACACAACGAGGATGGCTGACCTATGAACAAGAAGCAGAAAAGATGGCTGAAGCGGATCTTGCTTGCCCTGGCGATCTTCTTCGTCGTCATGGTGTGCGAGGAGCTCGGCGCGCTTGACGCGCTGTTCGGCGAGCCGGGGGCGCTCTATGCGAGCTTCGTGCTCTACCTCATCCCCTACCTCATCGCAGGGCACGACGTCCTCATCAAGGCCTGGCGCAACATCCGCCGCGGCGAGGCGTTCGACGAGAGCTTCCTCATGGCGGTCGCCACGGTGGGCGCCTTCGCGATGATCGCGTTCCCCAACGCCGAGCCGCATATGGCCGAAGGCGCGGCCGTCATGCTGTTCTACCAGGTGGGCGAGCTGTTCCAAAGCTACGCCGTGGGCAAGAGCCGCAAATCGATCGCCGCGATGATGGACATCGCGCCCGATTACGCCAACGTCGAGCGCGACGGGGCGCTGGTCCAGGTCGACCCCGACGAGATCGCCGTCGGCAGCACCATCGTGGTCAAGCCCGGCGAGCGCGTGCCCATCGACGGCGTCGTGGTGGACGGAACCTCGCAGCTCGACACTGCGGCGCTCACCGGTGAATCGGTCCCCCGCCACGTCGAGGTAAACGACGAGATCATCTCCGGCTGCATCAACATGACGGGCGTCCTGCGCGTGCGCACCACCAAGCCCTTCGGAGCCTCCACCGTGAGCCGCATCCTCGAACTGGTGGAGAACGCCAGCGAGAAGAAGGCGCGCACCGAGAACTTCATCACGCGCTTCGCCCGCGTCTACACGCCCATCGTCACCTTCGCCGCGCTCGCCATCGCCGTGATCCCGCCGCTCGCAGGGATGGGGCCCTGGGCCGACTGGATCTTGCGCGGCCTCACCTTCCTGGTGGTGAGCTGCCCGTGCGCGCTCGTCATCTCGGTGCCCCTGTCGTTTTTCGGCGGGATCGGCGGAGCCAGCCGCCTGGGCATCCTGGTGAAGGGCTCCAACTACCTCGAGGCGCTCGCCGAGGTCGACACCGTCGTCTTCGATAAGACCGGCACCCTCACCTCGGGCACCTTTGGCGTGCGCGGCACCCATCCGCACGATGGCGTCCAGGCCGCCTGGCTGCTCGAAGCCGCCGCCCATGCCGAGGCTTTCTCGGACCACCCCATCGCCGTCTCGGTGAAAGACGCATACCTGGCCGACGGGACGGCGGAGAGCCCGCGTGTCATCGACCAGGGGCGTGTTGCAGACGCCGCCGAGGAGTCCGGGCACGGCGTCAGCGCGACCGTCGATGGGCACGCGGTCCTGGTGGGCAACGACAAGCTCATGGATGCGCACGGCATCACCTGCCCGAGCTGCGAGCTTGCCGGCACCATCCTGCACGTGGCGATCGACGGCGCCTACGCCGGCCACATCGTCATCGCCGACACCGTGAAAGACGATGCCGCCCGCGCCATCTCGGACCTGCACGCCGCCGGCGTCGAGCGCTGCATCATGCTCACCGGCGATCGCGAGGAGGTCGCCCGCGCCGTGGCCTCCGATCTCAAGCTGGACGAGTACCATGCGCAGCTGCTGCCCGGCGATAAGGTCGATGAGGTCGAACGCATCCTCGCCGGCGTGCACGGCAAGCTCGCCTTCGTGGGCGACGGCATCAACGACGCCCCGGTCCTCACCCGCGCCGACGTCGGCATCGCCATGGGCGCCATGGGGTCGGATGCCGCCATCGAGGCCGCCGACGTGGTCCTCATGGACGACAAGCCCTCGAACATCGCCCGCGCCATCCGCGTCGCCCGCAAGACCATGCGCATCGTGCGGCAGAACATCGTATTCGCCATCGGCGTGAAGGTGCTCATCTTGGTGCTCGCCGCGCTCGGCATCGCCAATATGTGGCTCGCGGTGTTCGGCGACGTGGGCGTGGCGGTGCTGGCGATCCTGAACGCCATGCGCGCGATGAAGGTGGAACGGGCGTAAGCTCACGCGGGGTCGGAGGCATCTCCCCGTGCGCTCAGCTTCGCTGCGCTCAGAAGTCGCGCACGGGGAGATGCCTCCGACCCCAAGGTAGCCGTTGCCCGTGCGTCCACGAAACGCAACAGGGCGGCTGGATGCCCAGTCTGGCTGTAACGTATACGTGCCCCCATACCCGGACTGCGGGTATGGGGGCACGATGCTGTTGGTGCGTTTTCGGCAATCGGGAGGCGCAGCAATCTGCAGCGGGAGCTACTCGGCGAGCTTGACCTCAATGAGCTCGGTCAAGACCTCGGAGAGCTCGCGGCCGGCCACGCGGAACATCTGCGGGAAGCGGCTGTAATAGGTGAGCCCGGGGGTGGAGTTCACCTCGTTGAAGACAACCTCGCCCTCCTCGGTGACGAACAGGTCCACGCGCGCGAAGCCGCTGCAGCCGAGCGCCTCGTAGACGGTGCGGCCGGCGGTGCGGATGCGCTCCATGACCTCGGGCTCGAAGCTGCCCGGGCAGCGCAGCTCGGTGTTGGCGCCCGGGTCCTTCTCCAGATGGATGCGGAAGAAGCCGTCGCCCGAGATCACGATCTCGTCGACCTCGCCCATCTCGATGCCATGGACCGCGTCGCCCATGACCGCGCAGCCCACCTCGGTGCCTACGATGGCCTCCTCGACGGCGACCTTCTCATCGAGGGCGAAGGCGGCGGCGAGCGCCTCGGCGAACGAGGCGTCGTCGACGGCCTTGGACACGCCGATCGACGAGCCGCCGCGCGCGGGCTTCACAAAGACCGGGTAGCCGCCGCAGCGCTCCACGGTGGCGGCGGCATCGGACTCGGTGCAGCCACGGTACAGCACGCAGCAGGCCGGCGAGCGCACGCCGGCAGCAGCGGCCAGGCGATGCGCGGCGTCCTTGTCCATGCACACCGCGCTCGACAGCACGCCGCAGCCCACGTACGGCACGCCGCAGGTCTCGAGCGCACCCTGGATGGTGCCGTCCTCGCCGCCCTGCCCGTGCAGCACCGGCAGCGCCACGTCGATGGCCAGCGGCACCAGCGCGCCGTCGACGACCTCGCACAGGCTGCCGAGCGCCTCGGGGCCGCATCCCGGCACGAGCACCACCGGTGTGCAGTCGTGCTCGCGCCAGGCGTCCGAAATGATGTCCGCCACGTCGCCGGTATAGTGCAGCCAGGTCCCCTCGCGGGTGATGCCGATGAGCACCGGCTCGAAGCGATCGGCGGGCAGCTGCTTGATGACGTTGTCCGCAGACTTGAGCGAGATGTCGTGCTCGCTGGAGATGCCGCCGAACAGGATTGCGACGTTGGTCATGAAGGTCCCTTCTCACGTGTTCGCGCGCCGCACCCCCCAGGCGCCGCGCGCGATTGCTTGCCCGTCTATTCTAACCGCCCGCGCCCGCCGCGGCCCGCGCGGACGCGCCGGACGGCGCCCAAACGGCACGGCGGGGCCTGTGAACGGCGGCAGACGGCCCGCGAGCGGCCGAAAAGCGCGGCGGGCTGCGGATCGGCTCACATCGCCGCCATATCTTGCGCGCAGGCCAACCCCGCATGCGGTCGGGCGAGGCCACCCGCATGCGGCCTGACGTATCATGACCGGGGCGCCGCATTCCACGGGCGCATCGGGCCGCAGCGGCCCGGGCTGCAACGCGCCGGCGATAGCGGTCACCTCCGCCGTGTGCCGCCCACCGCACACATGGCATAATGATGCCCTGTCTCCAACTCATACCGACCGCTTCGCACCCGGGCATCCCGCGCCGCGCGGGCGCAGGGGCAAGCGGCCGACGCCCCGCCGAAAGGACGCACGTGAACAGCATCGCCACCGGCACGCACGCCCCCGAGAAACCCGAGCGCCTGAGCGCCTACGCCAAGCTCTGCATCGGCCTGCTCATCGCCCTCGGATTCTCGCTCGGATGCTCGGAGTTCATCGTCATCGGCATCCAGCCCGAGCTCGCCGCGAGCTTTCACGTTACGCTGGCGCAGGCGGGCATGCTCATGAGCGCCTTCTCGGTCACCTACGCGGTCGCCACCCCGATCCTGGCGCTCGGCACCGGACGCATCCCTCGGCGCACCCTCCTGATCGCCTATTCCGTGCTGTTCTGCGCGGGCAACGCCGTGGCGCTCGCCGCCACCAGCTTCGAGATGCTCATCGCCGCCCGCGTGCTGATCGGCCTGGTATCGGGCGCGCTGCTGGCCGTGGGCGTCACCTACATCCCCGAGCTGGCGGGGATGGGCCGCATCTCGATGTGCATCTCGCTGGTCTATGCCGCATTCTCGGTAGCCATGGTGGTTGCCACCTCGGCCGGCAAGTTCATCGCCGCCACCTTCGCGTGGCGCTACGCCCTGGCCGGCGCGCTCATCATGGCGGTCATCGTGTGCGCCGCGCTCATCGCGGCGCTGCCGCGCCAGGGGGCGGCCGACCTGCCGGCGGGCGCGTCCGAGCAGCTGCCGCTCCTGCGCGACGCGCGCATGCTGGCCGGCATGGCAATCTTCGTGTTCGGCGTGGGCTCGATCTACGTGTTCTACGGCTACATCACGCCGTATCTGGAGGACATCCTCGGCCTGAGCACCCTGCAGGCGAGCGCCGCGCTCATGGCCTACGGCGCGATGTGCTTCATCTCGAACCTGCTGTCCGGCGCGCTCGACACGCGCTTCGGCGTCCGCGCCCTGCTCGCGAGCTTCCCGGCGCAGGCGCTGCTGCTGCTCGCCCTGTACCTGATCGGCCCTGTGCCGGCGCCCGCGCTGGCCACCATCATGCTCATCGGCCTCACGATGTATATCGTCTCGGTACCCTGCGTGTCCCTGTTCATGACCACGGCAGCCCAGGAGTACCCGCAGGCGCTCACCTTGGCGAGCTCGCTGGAGCCCACCGCCTTCAACATCGGCATCGCCTTCGGCACCGCCGTGGGCGGCCAGGTCATCTCAACGGTCGGCATGCCCTTCGTGGGGCTGGTGGGCGCCGCGTTCTCCCTCGTTGCTTGGGCGCTGGCGGCACTCACCGCGCGCCTCGTCGCCACACGCTGACGCACAGCGGACCCGCGCCGCGCGGAACTGCGAGTGTAGCCCCCATCCAAGCGGGCGCGAGCGGCGCCGCACCGGCGGCCGGGCAGTGCCCCACCCGGCCGGGTACGAGCGCGAGCCCTACTCCCCGATCGAGACGATCTCGATGTCGAAGGTAAGGGCCTTGCCGGCGAGCTCGTGGTTGGCGTCGAGCAGGATGCCCGTGTCGTCCACGTTCAGCACGACAGCCGGGATGGGCTGGCCGCCGGGGCCCTGCAAAAAGAGCTTGTCGCCCTTCGAGATCTGCTCGATGTTCGGCACCTGCTCGATCGGGAAGTGCAGGATCATATCGTCGTTGCGCTCGCCATAGGCCTCCGCAGCCGGGATGCGCACGGTCTTTTTCTCCCCCACCTGCATGTCCATGACCGCGGCGTCGAAGCCGGCGATCATCTGGTGGGCGCCGCAGGTGAACTCGATCGGCTCGCCGCGGTCGTAGCTGCTGTCGAACTGGGTGCCGTCGTCGAGCGTCCCGCGGTAGTGGGCGCTGACCTTCTTGCCTTGGTTGGACATGGGGTCCTCCGTCTTTCGTATCACGGGCAGCAAGCAGACGCCGGCCGGCAGCCGGCCCCGTTGCTGCGGGATGGCGCTTGCGCGATGCGCGAAGCCGTGCGATTCACTATAGTTGTTCGCGTCCGCCCGCCGCCCGAGAAGATCGCCGGGCCCGGCGGCATCACAGAACCCGCAGCGCCGACGACCCGAAAGGAGGGCGGCATGCCGAGCACCTTCACGCTCATCGCCCCCGCACCGGACGGCACCTCGATACCCGTATCCGTGACCCGCAAGCGCGTGCGCAACCTCAACCTGCGCGTCCGCGATGACGGCACGGTGGTGTTGAGCATCCCCGTACACGCGAGCACCCGGCAGGCCCAGGAGTTCCTGCAGCGCCGCGGCGGCTGGATCTTCGAGAAGCGGCAGCGGCTCCAGGCGCGCGCCGCCGCACGGGCCGACGCCGCAGATGCAGGCACCATTCCGCTGTGGGGGCGGCTCGTGCCCATCGCGGACGCCCTGGGGGCGGCAGATGCGGCGGGCGTCGACCTGCAGGCCCAGGTCGACGCCCTCTACGCCCGCGAGGTCGCACGCAAGCTGCCCGGGCTGGCAGCGCAGCTGGAGCAGACCATGGGGGTGGCGGCCCGCAGCTGGAGCATCCGCCACATGCGCAGCCGCTGGGGCTCGTGCACACCGGCGCGCGCCACCATCCGCATCAACGCGGCGCTGGCGGCCTACCCGCCCTGCTGCCTAGAGTATGTGGTTGCCCACGAGCTCACCCATCTCATGGAGCCGAGCCACAACCGGCGCTTCCACACGCTGCTGGGCATCTGGTGCCCGCACGCGCGCACCTCGGCCGCCCTGCTCAAGCGCCCCGCCCGGGCAGTTGCCGAGCAAGGAGGGCGGGCCCGGCCGGCCGAAGACCGTCGCTGAGGGACGCCGCCGGCTTTCATGCAGCACGGCGCCGCGACGGCATGCAGCCGACACGACGCCGTGCCTAAACAGCGCATCGCTCAGCGGTGCTTCCTACGAGGCCAGGTCGTAGACGGTCACGCCGCCCACCGTCTGGGCCTCGAAGGTCTCCTCGACCCACGCCTCGATCTCGGACGCGGCCGACGAGCCGCCCATCTGCGAGCCTCCCATACCGCCGCCGGCGATGTAGTAGCGCACCAGCCCTGCGGCCACATAGGCCTTGAACTGCTCGAGCGTCGGCGCTGGGTCGGTGCCGTTGAACCCGCCGATCGCCATGACGGGAAGCTCGCTGGCGAGCTGGTAGCCGGCGGCGTTTTGCGAGCCGGTCGTGGCGGCCGCCCAGCGGTAGCCCGAGCCGCCCTCGACGAGCAGCTCCACGAGCTCGCTGTTCGACGAGGCGCCCGAACCGCCCAGGATCGATCCGCCTTGCGCCTGCGCGCCTGCCGCGCCACCGGCGGCAGGACCCGACCCGGCGGCAGCGTCGGTGTCGGCGGTTTCCGATGCGTCCGCCGCCTCGCCGGAGCCGGTTCCATCAGCGTCCGCGGACAGCGCACCTGTGCCGGAAGCCCCATCCGCCGACGGCGGCGTGGGAGCCGACGAGCCATCGCCGGCGGACCCGTTCGCCTGCTCGCCAGCCGCAGCATCGCCCGCCCCAGCAGCATCAGCATCCGCCTCAGCGCCATCCGGGGCCGTCGGCGCCGAGGCGTTTGTACCGCCCGGGGCCGTGCCGCCACCGCCACCACCGCCACCAGGGCCGCCGGCCGCGCCCGACGAGGGTCCGGCGCTCACGATGGAGCCGTGATGGCCCGAAGCGATCGTAGCGGCCGTCCATGCGGCCGGGGCCGCCAGCAGGGCGGCCGCCGCCACGGTGCAGGCGGCAACCGTCGACCTCCGCCGCAGGCGCGCATCCGGCACCACGCCCGCGAGCGCCACTGCAACCGCGCCGGCCGCACCCAGCGCGAGCACGCACCAGCCCAGCCAGGTCCACGCACCCGAGCGCACCACGATCACGCAGGCCCACAGCGCGCTGGCGCCGATCAGCACCGCGCACGCCGGCCGCGCCCACACGCGGTCACGCAGCTCCCACAGGCTTCGCAGGCACGCCGCGGCCATAACCGCCACCGCCGGCACGAGCGCCACGGTGTAGTACGCGTGGAAGATGCCGGCCATGAAGCTGAACACCAGCCATGTCACCACCAGCCAGCCTCCGAACACCAGCACGAACGCACGGCGCAGGCGACCGAGTTGCCCCGCGTCGCGGCCCCTTGCCCGGCCGGCCGCCGAGCCGCCTGCACCCGAGCAGGCGCGCGCGGCAAGCCAGCAGATGAGGATACCCGCCAACGCAAAGAGCGCGAACCACGCGAACTGCCCGGCGAAATCGCTGCCCAAAAGACGGCCGATACCCGTCTCGCCCCACATGCCGCCCTGGGACGCTCCGCCCGAGGAGGCCCCGGGCACCACCGAACCGGTCTCATCGCCGGTCAGGCGGCCCAAGCCGTTGTAACCGAAGGTGAGCTCCAAAAACGAATCGGTCTGCGAGCCGCCGATGTAGGGGCGCGACCCGGAGGGCACCACCACCGTCAGCAGCACCCACCAGCCCGCCGCGACGACCATCGCCGCAAGCGCTGCAGCCGCGTCGAGCACGCGCCGCGGCCAACGAGCGGGCGAGGAGGCGAGCATGGCCAGACCGAAGCCCGGCAGCACCAAAAACACCTGCAGCTGCTTGGTGAGAAAACCGAAGCCCACCAGGATGCCGGCGAGGACGAACCAGCGCGTGCGCACCCGGTTGCCTGCCCGGTCGGGCGCGGCCTCGAGCGCGCGCAGCACGCAGCCCGCCGCACCCAGCATGAGCAGCACGAGCAGGGCGTCGGGGTTGTCGAAGCGGAACATGAGGGCCGCCACCGGCGTGGCGACGAACAGCGCGCCCGCGCCCAGGCCGGCCGCCGCGCCCCACCGGCGCCGCACGATGGCATAGCACAGGTAGATGCAGGCCACGCCCATGAGCGCCTGGGGCAGCAACAGCGCGAAGCTGCTGAGGCCGAGCAGCCGGATGGACAGCGCCATCAGCCACAGCGACGCCGGGGGCTTATCGACCGTGATCGCGCCGCTCGCATCGGAAGCGCCCCACAGAAAGGCGCTCCAGCTCTGTGAGCCCGCCTGGGCGGCAGCGGCGTAGAACTCGTTCGCGTAACCCGAGGCGGTCAGGTTCCAGAAGAACACGAACGCCGCGACCGCCAGCAGGGCCGCCAGGGCCGCAAGCTCGCACCGCGAGCGCGCCGGCGGGGTGAACGGACGCGCACGATGCGAGCCCTCCGCAGGCGCCTCGCCCGCCTGCCCTTCCGCGCGGCCCCGCCACGAGGCATCTGCGGACGCCTCCGGCCCCACCGGAATCTGCGGCACGCGGGCCGCGCGATTCCGCATACCTGCCAGCACGCTCATCGCGCATCCACCGCCCGACGCTGGCGGACGCCGTGCGCCGCCCCCGATGCCGGGGCCGCCGAGCGCTTGATGCGCCGCATGCCCGCCAGGTCCTTGCGCACCGTGTCGAGGATGTGCACCGACGAGGCGCTGTCCTCAACCCAACGCACGGGGATCTCGCGCATGGCGAGCCCCAGGCGCTCGGCGATCACCAACAGCTCCGTATCGAAGAACCATTCGTCATCGACGACCTGCGGCAGCAACACGGATGCCGCCTCGGCGCTGATGGCCTTGAACCCGCATTGCGCATCGCGGAACCCCACGCCCAGGTAGACCTGGAGCATCCGATTGTAGGTGCGCGAGATCACCTCGCGCTTGGCGCAGCGCGTCACCTGGGAGGCCGGCAGCAGGCGCGAACCGAAGCAAACGTCCACCGCGCCGTCGAGCACCGGCAGCACCAGCTCGGGAATCTGGGCGATGTCGGTGGACAGATCGACGTCCATATAGGCGAGCACGCGCGCTCGGCTGGCGAGCCAGGTACACTTGAGCGCGTAGCCGCGGCCCTTGCGCGGGATGCGCACGGCGCGGACCTCGTCGGGATACGATGCGGCCAGCGAGCAAGCCAGCTGCCAGGTGCGGTCGGTGCTCGCGTTGTCGGCGATGACCACGCACCAGCTGAAGGCCGCGGCACTTCCCGCAAGCGAGCGCAGATGCTCCACGAGCGTGATGATCGAGGATCCGAGTTCGACCTGCTCGTTATACATGGGGACCACGATGCCCACATCCACCTCGCGCGCCGTGCCCACCAGCTGCAGATCGGCTGCCCGCTCGCCGGTGGCATGCACCGCGCCGCCAAGGATATTCGGTCGTATGGTTGCCATATGAATCACCTTCCTATGCGATGAGGGTTGCCGAGGCACCCGTGGCGGCGCCCGCACTCAGCGCGACCGCCGTGGTCGTCGTAGTCGATGATGCGGTGTCGGCGCTCTCGCTCCCGTCCGCCTGCGCGCCCGAGACATCTCCTGTCGCCCCGTCCGTGCCGGACTCAGTGTCGCCGGCGCTGTCCGCCGGGGCCGTACCGGAATCCTGCGCAGCCCCGTCAGCCGACGTCGAGCCGCCCGAGGCGCCGTCCGTGCCGTCCGTCGCACCCGGCCCGGTGCCCGCGCCGCCGGTGCCGCCCATGCCGCCGGCCTGCTGCGAGCCGGGGCCCGCAGCCGACGCCGACGCGGAGGCCTGCGCGCCCAGCCCCATGGCCGAGGCGGCCACACCGCCGATCACGCCGCCCACCAGCCCGCACACGAGCGCCGCCGCCCCGAGGAGCACCAGCGTGCGCCGGGCGAGCGGGCTGGCGGCA
The DNA here is from genome assembly GCA_902470925.1 of uncultured Collinsella sp. GTDB lineage: Bacteria > Actinomycetota > Coriobacteriia > Coriobacteriales > Coriobacteriaceae > Collinsella. The sequence continues at coordinate 16,071 of CABRIF010000031.1, forward strand.
GAACTGCTGGCGGCAGGCGCGCTTGGGCCCGGTTGCTGCGCCGACCCGTCCGGAGTCGCCGCACGCGACACCTCGGGTACCGACGCCGCATCGAGATGCCCGGCGCCGGGCGCGTGTCGGCCCGCCGCCGGGGCAGCAGCGCCTGCCATCGCAGTCGCGGTCTGCGCCGCATCCGGCATGCGCGGCGTGGCTGCCGGGGCGGCGCCGGAGCCCGCCGACGCTCCCGTCGCGGCAGACACCTGCGCCGTAGCCGTCGCCGGCACCTCGGGCGCCGCCGTGCCGACAGCGCTCGCCGCATCCGAGGCGGTCGAGGCGGACGCTGCCGCAACCGACCCGGCAGACCCCGCGCCCGCTCGCGCAGCGCCGCCCTCCACCACCTGTCCCGCCATCGCCGCGTGGGTGCTCTCGTCTCGCCAATCCATGGACGTACCTTCCTTTCATCGACGCCGGCGCGCAGACGCGCCGACGCGTATGGGCTCGTGCGGCGCGCAGGCCCGGGTACCGGTCCGAACGTGCGCGCTGCACCACCTTTGTACCGCCCCGAACGGCACCCCGATGCCGCCGCGCGCCAACCCTAAGGTTGCGCTCAGGTACGACCAGCGAGGACGCGACCTCCCCTCCGCGCTGCTAAGGAAGTTCTTAGGTTTGCCCCCGGGCGAGACGCCGGAGGTATCATCGAAGGCGGCCTTGTTGAGCACCGGTGCGCCATGTCACAGATGCCGAAACGGCCGCGAAACGGATCTATGCCCCAAGGAGACGCCATGCAGCTGCTGCTCGTCGAAGACGAACAGGCCCTTTCCAACGCGCTGGTCACCATACTCGAGCACAGCGGCTACCGCGTGCAGGCGGTCCTCGACGGCCCCAGCGCGCTGGCGGCGCTGACCGAGCGCTCCTTCGACGCCGCCATCCTCGACATCATGATGCCGGGCATGGACGGCATCGAGGTGGTGCGGCGCGCCCGGGCGCGCGGCATCCAGGTGCCCATCATCATGCTCACGGCCAAAAGCGAGGTGGAGGACAAGGTCTGCGGCCTCGATGCCGGCGCCAACGACTACCTCACCAAGCCGTTTTCCGCCAAGGAGCTCATGGCCCGCATCCGCGCCCTCACGCGCCCCGTCACCGCCGCAGGGGATGCGCTCGTGGTGGGCACCGCCCGGCTCGACCGCAGCGCACGCACGCTCGCCGGCCCAGACGGGATCGAGCACCTCTCCAACCGCGAATTCGAACTGCTCGAGCAGCTCATGGCCCGTCCGGGAACCAAGATCGCCACGGAGCGACTGCTGCTCGCCGTATGGGGCGACGACGCCCCCGAAGACGCGAGCGTCGTATGGGTCTACATCTCCTACCTGCGCAAAAAGCTCGCCGCGTGCGGCACCGACGTGCGCATCCGCGCCGCTCGCGGGCAGGGCTACACCATCGAGGCCGCCGGGGACGGTGCGCGATGAACATGGCCCGGCGCCTGCGGCGCAAGTTCATCCTCGCCACCATGCTCGCGGTCTCGATCGTGCTGGCGGGCATCATCGCGGCCATCAACGTAGCGAACTGGCTGAACGTCGTCGACCAAGCCGAGCGCCGGCTCGACCTGATCGCCGCGCACAACGGCAGCCTGCCGCAGCCCGGTCAGGACACCGCCGCACCCGCCGAGGCGGCAGCCTCCGGGAATGCGCCCGACGGTCCCGGCAAGCTCTCGCCCGAGACGCCGTTCGAGACGCGCTTCTTCACCGTCACGCTCGACGCCGACGGCACGGTCGTGGACACCGACACCTCCCACATCGCCGCCGTCGATGCCGACCAAGCGGCAAGCTGGGCGAAGGCCCTGGCGAAAGCGGGGTCGCAGGAGGGCTTTCAGGACAGCTACCGGTATCGGGCCGTACAGGGGGATGCGAGCACGGCAAATGAGGACAGCGCCTCGGCAGCCGATGCGGGCACGGCGGGCGGCGCGGGCACGGCGGCCGATGCGGGCACGGTGGCCGACGAGACGGCCGACGGCTCGCAAACCGGCAGCGATGCGGCAGACGCTGCGGACAAGGAGACGGCCGAGGCGGGCACGACCCTCTATGTGTTCTTGGATTGCTCGCGCGACCTGGACACCTTCAGGACCTTCCTGGTTGCCAGCACCGGCGTGAGCGCCATCGGCTGGCTGCTGGTGCTGGCGCTCACGATGGGCCTTGCGCGCGTGGCGGTGCGGCCCATCGCCGAGAGCTACGAGAAGCAGAAGCGCTTCATCACCGACGCGAGCCACGAGATCAAGACGCCGCTGTCGATCATCGACGCCTCCTGCGAGGTCGTTGAGTTGACGTCGGGCGCCAGCGAATGGACCGCGAGCATCCATACGCAGGTCGAGCGCCTGAGCGCGCTCACCGAGCGGCTCGTGCTGCTCGCCCGGATGGACGAGGGCGCCGCCTTGGACCTCGCCTCGATCGACCTGTCCGAAACCGTGGCTGCCGCCGCCGAGCCCTATCGGGCAGTCGCGCTGGCGGCGGGCCGGGCGCTTGCCGTGAACATCGAGCCGCACCTCGCCGCACACGCCGATGCCGCCGCGATCGGGCAGGCCACGGAGCTGCTGCTGGACAACGCCATGCGCTATGCGAGCCCGGGCAGCACCATCGAGCTCACCCTCACCGCGGCAGGGCGGCACCGGCGCATCAGCGTGCGCAACCGCTGCGACGAGGTTCCCACCGGCGACCTCGACCGGCTCTTCGAGCGCTTCTACCGCGCCGACGAGGCCCGCAGCAGCGCAACCGGCGGCTCGGGCATCGGCCTGTCGGCCGTGCGCGCCATCGCCGAGGCGCATCGGGGCCGCGCCCGCATCGAAACCCCCGATGCGCACACGTTCATCTGCATCATCGAGCTGTAACGGGGTCGCCTATGCGTACGGCGGATGCGAGCACCGACCGGCCCGAGCATCCGCAGACGCAGCAGAAGGCCGCGGCACGAAAACACCTCCCAGCAGGCAGGAGCGCGCATCGCGGCCCCCGGTGCTGGGAGGTGTGTTGTATCCGCCGGCGCCATGCGAAGCGGCACCATACGAACCGCGCCGGCGGGCTCGCCTGACGCCAAACCCTACGACGCGGCGCCCTCCGTCGTCGCATCGGTCTTTCCGGCCGCTGTACCGGTCTCCTTAGCCGTCGCGTCGGCTGGCGGCTGGGGCAGCACCAGGTTGAGCAAGATGCCCACGAGCGTGGAGGTGGCCATGCCGGGCAGCGTGTAATCGCCCAACGGGATGGAGATGCCCGAGGTCTCCATGCCCACGCCCAAGATGATGACGACCGAGGCGATCATGAGGTTGCGGTTGATGTCGAAATCGACCTTGTTCGACACGAGCATGCGCAGGCCGTTCGAGGCGATGAGGCCGAACAGCAGCAGGCACACGCCGCCCATGACCGGGCTGGGAATCGAGTTGATGAGCGCCGCGAGCTTCGGGCAGAAACCGCCCACCACCAGCGCGAAGGCGCCGGCATACCAGAAGATCTGGGTGGCGTACACGCGCGTCACGCTCATCACGCCGATGTTCTCGGCGTACGTGGTGGTGGGAGGGCCGCCGAGGAAGCCGGAAATCACGCAGGACAGGCCGTCGCCGGCAAGCGAGCGCGGCAGTAGGGCGCGGTAATCGCGGTCCACGATCTCGCCGACGGCGAGCAGATGGCCGATATGCTCGATCACTACCACGATCGCCACCGGCGCCACGAGCGCGATGGCACCCGCGTCGAACACCGGCATGCTGATGCTGGGCAGGCCAATCCAAGCCGCCTGGGCGACCGGCTCGAAATCGACCATGTTGAGGGCCACCGACACCGCGTAGCCCACGATGATGGCCAACAGCACCGGCACCGTTCCCACGATGCCGCGCCGGCCGGAAAACACCACGGCCGAGAACAGGGTGATAGCCGCCACGAGCGCGCCTACACCCGAGAACACCGAGGCCCCGGACGCGTCGGTTTCCATGAACGCCATGTTGGCCGCCGTTGCCGACAGTCCGACGCCGATCACGACCATGACCGACGCCACGAGCACCGGCGGCAGCAGCCGGTCGAGCCAACCGGTGCCCACGAGCTTGACGATACCCGCGACCGCGAGGAACACCAGGCCCGCCACGATCACGCCCGACATCGCCGCCGCCAGGCCGCGGGTTGCGCCCACGGCGATGATGGGGCTGATGAAGGCGAACGAGCTGCCCAGATAGCTGGGGATCTTGTTGCCGGTCACCAGCAGGTAGCAGATGGTGCCGATGCCCGAGCACATGATGGCCACGTTGGGGTCGAGGCCGGTCAAGACGGGCACGAGCACCGTGGAGCCGAACATGCTCATCATGTGCTGGATGCCCAGCGGGATGGCGCGCGCCGGCGGCACGCGGTCGTCGACGCCGATGACCGCTTGAGCGGGTTGATTCATACCGTCACCTTTCAGATGGAAAATCTGCCAATCCCATCTATGGTAGCGTGTCCGGCACCCGCAGGCCCCGAGGAGCGCGAATCAGATGGTGACGGGGCGCCGGGAGCCGGCTTCCGGCGCAGGTCGAACGCGGGTGCGAAGACGCCGGCGCACGCACGTCGGCGCACACGCGGCGGCACGCCCGTACCTGTCTCTTATACACATCTCCGAGCCCACGAGACGTAGAGGAATCT
>CABRIF010000032.1 GCA_902470925.1 uncultured Collinsella sp.
GAGTGCGGAGACGCCGAAGACGGCTGAAGTGTTTCGCTAAGGTTGGAAATCAACCCGTCATGCTAGGGCGCGGGGCATGCGGCCCGCCGGCGTATGCGGTGTGCTCGTCGAGCCAGGTGCGCAAAGCGCCGGTGGGGGTGCGCTGCCGCGGGCGAGCTGTCCGGGGCGAGGCGTCGCCGCGGCGAGCCGAGGCCCGGGCCGACATCCCATACGGCTCGATGGCGGCCCGCCGGGCATCAGACGACGGCTTTGAAGAAGACGAAGTCGAACTGCGCGCCGATAACCGCGCCCGTCTCGTCTGTTCGGTTGCAGGCGGACAGCGAGCCGCCTTGAGCGGCCACAAGGCTTTTGGCCAGCGAGAGCCCGATGCCGATGCCGGCGGGGTTCACCTCGGATGATTCGCCCGCCCGCGCCTGGCCGCGGTAGAAGCGCTCGAAGATATGCGGCAGGTCCGCATCGGCGATGCCTCCGCCGGTGTCGGTGACGCGCAGGCGGCAGGCCAGGGCATCCTCCCAGGCGCGGATGCGCACCTGTCCGCCCGCGCCGGTGTGCTCCAAGCAGTTCTTGAGCACGTTGCCCAACGCCTCGGCGCTCCAGTTCGGATCGCCGGTGAACGAAGCCTTTTGGTCGACGTCGAGCTCGAGCTGGACGCCGGCGATATCGAAGGCGATGGCGAGCGCCTCGGTGGCAGCGTCGACGAGCGCGCCGGCCCGCACGGGGATGCGGGTGAGCTTCACCACGCCGGCGTCGATGCGGGCGAGCGTCAGCAGCGTGGCCACGAGCTCCTCGACGCGCCCCTGCAGGCGCTGGACGAGCCGCACGCGCTCGATGAGGTCGGGTGAGGCCTCGGCTTCCGCCAGGCGCGTGCGGATGAGCTCGGTGGACAGAGCGATCGAGGTGAGCGGTGTTTTGAGCTGGTGGGAGATGTCGGCGAGCGCATCGGCAAGCGCGCGCTTCTCGCACTCGAGCTCCTCCACGGTGGCGTCGAGCCGGGTGATGACGCGGTCGAGCTTGCTGGACAGGATGGACAGCTCGCCTTCGCCGATGGAGCGGAAGTCGAGCGAGCGGCCGCCGTTGAGCACGGCGTCGAGGCGGTCGGACATGCGGGAGATGGCTCGGTAGCGGGCGCGGGTGGCAACAAGCAGCGGGACGAGAGCGCAGACGGCGGCCGCGACGCAGCCGGCGGCGGCGACGGTGGGTGCGGCGGAGGCGTCGGCGCGCGCAACCAAGAACCCGGTGAGGGCGGCGCACGCCCCGCCCAGCAGCACGGCGATCGCGCTTGCGCGCCGGACCTCGGGGTTGCGGAATACCATCGGCTACTCCCGCGTCTTGTAGCCCAACCCGCGGACCGTGGTGATGAGCTGCGGATGGGAAGGGTCGTCCTCGATCTTGTCGCGCAGGCGCTTGATGTAGACCGAAAGGGTGTTCTCCTCGATATAGGTGCCGGCGTCGTCCCAGAGGGCGTCGCGGATCATGTCGCGCGTGATCAGCTTGCCGGGGTTGGTGGCGAACAGCAGCAGCAGGCGGTACTCGAGGGCCGACAGCGCGATCTCCTCGCCATGGCGCTCCACATGGGCGCGCTCGGTGTCGACGCGCAAGGGCCCGAGGCAGACGGTGCGCGCCGAGGGCTGCGAGCGCCTGATCGCGGCGTCGACGCGCGCGAGCAGTTCGCGGGGCCGGAAGGGTTTGGCGATGTAGTCGTCGGCGCCCATGCGCAGGCCGGTGACGGTGTTGAACTCGTCATCGGAGGCGGTGAGGAAGATGACCGGGGTGGCGGGCGAAGCCTGCTTTATGGCGGCGCACACCGCGAACCCGTTGCCCTGCGCCAGCGAGATGTCGAGCAGGACGAGCTGGAAGGGGCAGGGGCCCTGCGCCGGCACCGCGGCGGCGATGGCGGCGTTTTGGGTGGCCGCGTGCTCGACGCTATGGCCACCTTGGGCGAGCAGCTCGGTGAGGGCCTCGATGATGAGCGGGTCGTCTTCGACCAGCAGGATGCGCGCAGGCATGGGGCCTCCTTAGTTGTGCACGACGACGCAGAGCCCCACGCTGATGAGGTTATGGAGCTCCTGGGCTTTGGCGGGCGGCAGGTTCACGCAGCCGTGGCTGCCCACGGACAGGTAGGCGCTGGGGTTGGAGAAGGACGAGGACGCCTGCCAGCTGGCGTCGTGCAAGCCGATGGCGTTGCCCACGAACGGCATCCAGTAGTTGACGGGCGTTTTGTACTCGGGCTCTCCGGTGGACGGGTCGGTCTTGCCGATGAGCGTGGAGCCGCCGCTGTTGGAGCGGATGGCATAGACGCCGGTAGGGGTTCCGTTGCCCTTGTTGGGGTTGCCCGAGATGATGCCGGACTCCCACAGCAGGTTGCCCGAGGCGTCGTAGTAGCGGGCGTGCTGCTCGCTGAGGTCGATGTCGATGTAGGCGCCCCAGTCGGCCGCTCCCGCGCCGCGGAAAGCGTCGGCGGTCTGCTTGGTGGGGATCTCGATGTCGCCCACCTGCTTGTTCGCCACCGCCTCCTGTAGCTTCTGGACGAGCGCCGCCTCGTCGGTGATCCAGCCGTAGCTGCCGCCGGAGACGCTGATCTGCTTGCCGTCCGGACGCGTGTAGGTGCGCGTGGTGCCGGCGGTGTCGAGGGTGGTGGCGAGCTGGCGCACCCAGGCGGTGACCGGGTCGGTGCTCAGGGTGGGGTTCAGCGCGGCGTCGAAGGTGATCCATTGCGCGAGCTGGGCGCCATCGAGGGTCGCCACGCTCGTGCCGCCCATGGTGAGGTTCACGTTGGTGCCGATCAGCGCGTTGGCCGCATCGCAGGCCGCCTGGAGCTGCTCGTCGGTGGCGCCGCCGGCCAGCGGGGTAAAGCTGTCCTCGTCCAGGGTGAGGGTGTGGCTCAAGGACGCGACGGCTTCCAGCGCGTCGGCGACGATGGTGTCGCGGTCGAGCTTCTGGTTCGAGCGGGCGCGCTCGACGGTGAACGATCCGGTGGACTCGTCGTAGGCGCCGGCGGCGTCGAAGGTGCCGGTGCGGTTGGCGTTGAAGGCGTCGATCGCGGCGCCCAGGTCGGCGGTGAAGGCGTCCTGGTCGAAGTCGTCGGGCAGGGAGGTGGTGCCGGCGGCGTGCCGGGCACCGGCGGTGAGCGCCTGAATGAGGCGCACGGGCCAGGCGAAGGGCTCGTTGGCGCCGATGACGGCATCCACGGCCGCCTCGGCGTCGACGATCTGGCTGGAGCCGGGGGTGAAGGTCCAGGAGAAGCCGTCGCCCTCGACGGTCAAGGTGTAGTCCTTGACGGCGGTCTTCACCTGGGAGACGGCGTCGGCACGGCTCTTCCAGGAGACGTCGATGTCGGCGATGGAGGTGCGCGGGTAGCATAGGTTGGAGAACGCTACCACGCCGCCTGCGTAGACGATAGCCAGCAGCGCGACGATGACACCGAGGGCGATGAGGGCACCGCGCCGCGGCTTGCGTGAACCGCCGGTGCGGGCGCCGCGCTTGCCATGGGCGGCGGGTGCGCTGTGGGCGCCGCGGGCGTGCGCGGGGGCGGGTGCCGCCGCGCCGATACGGGGCAGGTCCGCGAGGGAGGGGATCTGTTGCGTCGAATCGGTACCGGAGGAGGTGGTCTCGTTGTTCATACGCGTGTGGGCTTCCTGGATGCAGGGCCGCGCGCCGGCGGCCGGTGGTTTTCGCTTCGCAGCGATTATACCTGCCCGCGCGGACACAATCGGCCGCACGGGGGATATGGGCGTCCCTGTGACGGCATCGTCACGTATATCCGGCTTTGTACCGGGTGTCAAAGCCGGGATGGCCGCGTGTTGGCGGCCGGAAGGCAGTTGGCATGGACAGCGTCGACGGTTCGTGCGGCGTCGACGGCGTGCCCCGCGCGGAGAACCGCCGATGCGCGCGGGTGCGTGCACCCCGTCGGGCTGCCCGCTAGGAGCAGGCGTGGCAGCCCGCGCAGGCGCGTCGCGCGCTGGGGGCGGCCGCGATGCCGGCGCGCGCGGTCTCGCGCAGGCTGGCGGGCAGCGCATGGCCCACCTCAAGCATCACGCGGGCCATCTCGTCGAAGGGCACGAGGCTGCCGATGCCGGAGAGCGCCAGCTGCGCGGCCGAGAAGGCGGCGCCCACGCCGATGGCGTTGCGGTTCTGGCAAGGGACCTCCACCAGGCCGCCCACCGGGTCGCAGACCAGGCCGAGCAGGTTTCCCAGCGCGATCGACGCCGCGTCGAGCGCTTGGGCGGGCGTGCCGCCCAGCATCTGCACCAGGGCGGCTGCGGCCATCGCGGCGGCCGATCCCACCTCGGCCTGGCAGCCGCCTTCGGCCCCCGCCACGCAGGCGGAGGTGGCGAGCACCAGGCCCGTGGCTGCAGCGGCGTAGAGGGCGTCGGCCACCTGCGCATCGGCGAGTCCGAGCGCATCGGCGACCGCCAGCACGCACCCGGGCACCACTCCCGCCGATCCGGCGGTGGGGGCGGCAACGATCACGCCCATCGACGCGCTGCGCTCCAGCACCGCCATCGCGCGGGCGACGGCGTCGGTCTGCACCGCGCCCATAAGCGTCGCCGCGAGGGGTGCGGGCGCGTCGTGCACCGCCTTCGCTTCGCCGTTCAGAAAGCCGCCGAGCGAGCGCTGGGGATGCGCGAGCGGCGCGGCGGTCTCCTGGCGCATGACGTCGATGACGCGCTCCATCTGGCTGCGGGCGCGCTCGGCGCCGGCCATGCGCTCCTCGCGCAGGCGCATGACGCCGCCCAGGTCGAGCTCAAGCTGAGCGCAGGCGTCGAGCAGCTGCGCGCCGTTGTCGAACAGGTCGGGCACCGAGGTGCCCGGAAGCAGCGCGGCGGCAGAACCCGGCAGCTCGATGAAGGTGGCGTAGCTCACCAGGTCGAGTGCGGACACGGTGGCCAGCACCGTCGGACCCGGCGCGCCGTCGGTCTCGAACACCGAGTAGGCCTGACCGCCCGCCTCGGTGCGGTACGTGCGGCAAAACGCGATGTTCATCTGCGCGTGGGCCAGCGCGCCGGTGAGCGACGCCAGTGCGCCGGGCGCGTCGCGGTGCGCGACGAACAGCGTGGTGTACAGGCCCGAGATCTCCACCTGCACGCCGTTGATGGCGCTGATGCGCATCCGTCCGCCGCCGAGGCTCTCGCCGCGCACCTCGGCCGTGGCGCCCTGCTCGCTTTCCAGGTGGATGTCGACGGTATTGGGGTGGATGGAGGGGTCATCGCCGCCGATATCGAAGGTGTAGCTAAGGCCGCGCTCATCGGCTGCGGCAAACGCGTCGCGGATGCGCTCGTCGTCGGTGTCGAACCCCAGGATGCCGCCTACGAGCGCACGGTCGGTGCCGTGCCCGCGGTAGGTGTGGGCAAAGCTGTTCCAGAGGGTGAACCGCACCGAGGCGATGCGCCCCTCCAGCAGGCTCGCTGCAACCTGCGCGCAGCGCAGGGCGCCGGCCGTGTGCGAAGACGACGGCCCGACCATAACGGGCCCCAAGATCTCAAACGCCGAGGTGGTGGCAAACGACTGCGGCTTTACGGGCATAGCTCCTCCTGCTCGACCGGCCGCGGGGCAAGAAAGAGGCATTTGCGGCCGTAAACATCACAACAACTAGGTAGCGTAGCGAATCGCCGCGACGGTTCTGCACCGCGGTGACCACGCTCGCCCGATGGCACGAGTGAGTCAACGTAGGCCCTGCCCCATGTCCCTCGAGCGATTCTGAACGAAGTGAAGCTGAGCGAGAGGGACATGGGGCAGGGCCGGACAGACCGACTATCCCGCCATCGGACGGGCGCGGTCGATGCGGGCGAGGCAATCATCGCGGCCGATGAGCGCCATGGTTGCGCCCAGCGGCGGGCTCACCATGTTGCCGCACACCGCCACGCGCACGGCCCCGAAGAACAGGCGCTTTTTCACGTCCATCTGCTCGGGCAGCTCCTCGAGGGAGGCGTCGATCGCCTCGGCCGTCCAGGCGCCGGCATCCAGGGCCGCCAGCGCGGCGCGCGCCGTGTCGAGCACGGCCCCCATGCCCTCCTTCGCCAGGCCCTTGGCCACAGACTTCTCGTCGTATGCCAGGGTGTCGGCACAGGCGAACACCGGGGCTGCGACGGAGGCGGCATCGGCGGGCATCTTGGTGCGGGGGCGCACGATGGCAGCCAGAGCGTCCACCCAGCTCTCATCGGCCTCGAACCCCTCGCCGATCAGCCCGGCGTCGAGCAGCTCGGGCAGCATGATCTCATCGGCGAAGGTCGCGTCGTCCATCGCGTTGATGTACTCGGCGTTCATCCAGTCGAGCTTTTTGGGGTCGAAGGTCGCCGGGTTCTTGGAGATGCGATCGAGGCTGAAGCGGCTCGCCAGGACGTCGCGCGGGATCACGGTGGTCTCGCCGTCGAGCGACCAGCCGAGCAGCGCCAGATAGTTCACGAAGGCGTCGGGCAGGTAGCCGGCATCGCGGTACTCCTCCACGGAGGTGGCGCCGTGGCGCTTGGAGAGCTTCTTGCCGTCGGCGCCCAAGATCATGGAGATATGGGCGAAGGTGGGCACCGGCGCTTCCAGGGCCTCGTAGACCATGACCTGGCGCGGGGTGTTGGAGAGGTGGTCATCGCCGCGGATAACGTGGGTGATGCCCATGGCGGCGTCGTCCACGACGGTGGCGAAGTTGTAGGTGGGGGTGCCGTCGGAGCGGAAGATCACGAAATCGTCGAGCTCTTTGGCGTCGAAGACGACCTCGCCGTGGACCGCGTCGTCGATGATGACGTTGCCGCGGTCTTCGGGCACCTTGATGCGCAGGACGTACGGATCGCCGGCGTCGATGCGGGCCTGGGCTTGCTCGCGCGTGAGGTCGCGGCAGCGGCGCTGGTAGCCCTGGAAGGGGTCCTTGCGCTCGGCTGCGGCCTCGCGGTCGGCGGCGAGCTGCTCGGGCGTGCAGAAGCACGGGTAGGCGCGCCCGGCGTCCCAGAGCTTTTGCGCCGCGGCCCGGTACAGCTCCAGGCGCTCGGTCTGCGCATAGGGGCCGAAGTCGCCGCCGACCTCGGGGCCCTCGTCCCAGTCGAGGCCCAGCCAGCGCATGGCGCGCAGGATGACCTGGGTGTTCTCCTCGGTGGAGCGGGTTGGGTCGGTGTCGTCGATGCGCAGGATGAAGGTGCCGCCGTTGGCGCGGGCGAAAGCCCAGTTGTAGATGGCAGTGCGGGCGCCGCCGATGTGCAGCTTGCCGGTGGGCGAGGGCGCGAAGCGAACGCGGACAGATGAGCTCATGTGGGTGCTCCTCGGGTTGGGTCGATTGCGTGCCTGCCATTATACGGCATCGCGCGGCGCCGCCGGGGCGCGGCGCTTGAGGGCAGGAGGCGAGGTGATGCGGCCGGCACCGCAGGCCGCATTCCGCACCGGCGCGGGGGCACGGGCGGTGCGGAATGCGGGGTTTGTGGTCGCGGCGGGTGTTGCGGCAGGCGGGACCCCGGTGCCCCCTTCGCGCCTACAGCCACCGCTTCCACTTGAAAAACGCCAGCTCCAGGGCAATGACCACCAGGCTGAGCGCGATGACGGTCACGTACCCGTATTCCCAGGAGAGCTCGGGCATGTTGGTGAAGTTCATGCCGTACCAGCCGGTGATGGTGGTGATGGGAACGAACACGGACGCCATGACGGTGAGGTAGAGGTTGGTGGACTCCCGGCGCTCGGCCGCCTGCGCCTGGCGGAGCTCCAGCAGCTGCATACAGTACTCGCGCAGAAAGCCCGCCTTTGCCTCCAGGCGCTCCATCTGCTGGGACAACGTGGCGAACAGGCGGCGCTCGCTGCGGGTCATGTGCCCGCACTCGTCTTGGGCGGCATCGCTTGCCAGCGCCTCGACCTGCTGGTAGAAGCCATCCAGGCGCATGAGGTCGCGCCGGATGCGCAAAATCCGCGCCGAGCCGTGCGCGTCGCTCCGCCCCTTCACGATCGCGGCCTCGATGCGGGCGAGGTCATCCTCGATGGCGATGAGTCGGTCCAGGTCATGGCGCAGCGGGTGGCGGATCAGCTCGTGCAGGGCCCGTCCGCCCGGGCTTGCGGCTGCGGCCGCCGATACGGCCTCGTCAAGCGCCGCGTGCGGGGCGCCGACGTCGATGAGGGTCAGCGCGCCATGGCTCAGCACAAAGCCGAGGCGGCAGGGGTCCGTGTTCGAGGTACGCTCGGCGGGCAGCGCGAGGGCGCCTACGATGCCGCCGGGATAGGATTCGGCGAAGGTGCCGTGGGCGTGCGCTAGGGCGTGCACGGCTCGTAGGGTGTCGGCGTCCTCGATCCGGGTGGCCGCGGCGCCGGCGGCGTCGATCAGGGGCAGGCCCGCGTCCGTGCGTTCATCTGCGTGCGCGTGTGCCGGCGCGTGCGAGGGGTTGTGCTCTGCCATGGTCCTCTTTTCATCCCGGTGCCCGTCGCATGAGATTGTAGCGCTCGCACCTGGGTGCGCACCGGGGTCTATCGCTGTGCGATCCGGCGGATGAGGGCGCGCAGGGTGCAGGGTCGCACGGTGAGGGTGCCCGCATCCTGGCCGCAGCGCAGCGCGAGGATGAGGCGGTCGGTCGCCTCGGACAGCCGACGCCGCCTCCTCCCCATGCGCGCCGTGGGAAAGGCCGCCGCCACCTCGTACGCTCGCGGGACCGCCATGCCGCCGCAGGGGCGCGCGCCCGCGGCCTGCACGCGGGCCATGAGCGCGTCGAGGGCGCGGACAGCCGCCTGCGGGTCGTCGCCCGCGCAGACGGCGACGGCGTAGACGCGCGCCTGCCTGCTGCCGGCGGTGCGCAGAAGCCCTGCCAGCCGCTCGGCGCACGTGCCGCCGGCATCGGCGTCGGCCGCGTCGGTGCCGATAACCCAGGTGTCGGCGGCGTCGGCACCCCGCAGCCGCTCGTCTCCCGCAGCCATCGCGGCATTCAGCTCAAAGCGCTCCACGACGGGTGCTGCCTGGTCGCCTGCGGCGTCGTGGGCGCTGTAGACGCGGCAGGCACGGGCGAGGTCATCGAGGATGAGGCGGCAGGCGCGCGCGGCCATCCCATCGTCGGCGCCGCTTGCGTCCGCGCGCGCTGCGTCCGCACCGAAGGAGACGACGGCGATGCGGCGGGGGAGCGCCGCGGGCCCCGGGGCCTGCTCACGACGGTTCGCATCGGTTCCCATGGATACCTCCTGCCCTTGATGCCTGCCGGTATCTGCGTTGTGCTATGATGGAGTACGCGAGGCTCACCCTCTTGTATAGCATTCGATCGAAGTGGTGTGAGATCAAAACAGTCTCGCACACGGGACTCCGGGTCGTTTGCCAGGGCGGCCCGGAGTCGTTTTTGTGCGAGAAACGAGTTTAAGCTTTGGCCACGATCACCAGGATGGTGACGATGGCCAGAAGAAGAATCGCTTTTGACATAACGACCACCCCCTTCCGTATGGATGAGGGCGATGGGCACACCTCGCGTACTGCCATCAGATTCTACCAAGTATCTGCGCGGAGCGCGCCGTCCGGCCCCTTCGGTTGCGTTTGCGTCAATACCGTGTGGGGAGGCCCGGGGCGTTGAGGGAGGCACGTGGATGCCTATACTAGTTGGGTTACAGGCTCGGCGGAATGGTAACGGTCGCCGGGCATTACCATGAAAGGGGCATTTCATGCCGAATGAGACTCGTTCCACCCAGGAACCCCGCAGCTTCGTGTTCACCTCCGAGTCGGTCACCGAGGGTCATCCCGACAAGGTCGCCGACCAGGTATCCGATGCCATCCTCGACGCCATCATCGCCAAGGAGTTGGAGCTCGAGCGCTCCGGCTATGTTGACTGCAACGGGGTCCCCGCGCGGCTCGACCAGCTGCGCTGCGCCTGCGAGACGCTCGTCACCACCGGCTCGGTGATCGTGGCCGGCGAGATTCGCACCCAGGCCTACGTCGACGTGCAGAAGATCGCGCGCGACGTGATCTGCCGCATCGGCTACGACCGCGCCAAGTACGGTTTTGACGGTACCACCTGCGGCGTCATCAACATGATCCACGAGCAGAGCCCCGACATCGCGGCCGGTGTCGACGAGTCCTTCGACGTCCAGGCCGGTCGCACCACCGATCCGCTCGACCTCATCGGCGCGGGCGACCAGGGCATGATGTTCGGCTACGCCAGCCGGGAGACGCCCACGCTCATGCCCATGCCGCACTATCTCGCGAGCCGCCTGGCGGAGCGCCTGGCCGCGGTGCGTCACGACGGCACCCTGGCCTACCTGCGCCCCGACGGCAAGACCCAGGTGACGGTGCGCTACGAGGACGGGGCGCCCGTCGCCGTGGAGACGATCGTCATCTCCACCCAGCACGCGCCCGAGATCGAGGACATGGGTCTCATCGAGGCCGACATGCGCACCCACGTCATCGCCCCGGTCATGGCCGCGGCGGGCATCGACTGGTCGGGCGCCGAGCTCTACGTGAACCCCACCGGCCGCTTCGTGGTGGGCGGCCCCATGGGCGACACCGGCCTCACCGGCCGCAAGATCATCGTGGACACCTACGGCGGCATGGGCCGCCACGGCGGCGGGGCCTTCTCGGGCAAGGATTGCACCAAGGTGGACCGCTCGGCCGCCTATGCGGCGCGCTGGGTGGCGAAAAACGTGGTCGCCGCCGGGCTGGCCGACCGCTGCGAGATCGAGCTGGCCTACGCCATCGGCGTCAGCCGCCCGCTGTCGGTGATGGTGGACACCTTCGGCACGGCCAAGGTGGACGAGCAGGCCATCGAGCGCGCGGTGACATCGGTGTTCGACCTGCGCCCCGGTGCGATCATCCGCGACCTCGACCTGCGTCGCCCCATCTTCGAGAAGACGGCCGCCTACGGCCATTTCGGGCGCGAGGACGCCGATTTCACCTGGGAGCGCTGCGACCGCGTGGACGAGCTGCGCGCGGCCTGCGGGCTGTAGGGCCGACGGCGCGCGCAGATGGGTACCCAGGAGTCGTTGTTTTCCGAGCTTGAGGGCGTGGAGGCATCCGTGTCCGAGGAAGGTGCGCCCGCGGCGGATGTGGCGGGGCGGCACGTCCTGTCGGCGCGCCCGGCCCGGTTCGCCTCGGTGGTGCTCGACATTCCGGCGCGCGCCCTCACCGAGCCGTTCGCCTATGCGGTGCCCGCAGAGCTCGACGCGCAGGTCGCGGTGGGAGCGACGGTGCTGGTACCCCTCGGCCGCCGCGTGGAGGCGGGCTACGTCGTGGCCTGCGCCGACGCCCTGTCCGAGCTCGACGGCACCGACGGGCTGGACGCGCACCGCGTGCGCCCCGTCCGTCAGGTGCTCGCCGAGCCCGCCTTCACGGCAGCGGCGGCCGAGCTGGCCCGTTGGATGAGCGCCGCCTATGTGGCGCCTCTGTCCGACTGCCTGCGGCTGTTTCTGCCCCCCGGCGCCGGTCCGCGCGTGGTGCGCGCGCCGGATGGCAGCTACACCGCCGAGATGCGCCGCCCCGCGCCCGCGCACGTGCGCGTAGTCTCGCTTACCGAGGCGGGACGGGCCTTCGAGCCGCCGGCGCGCGCGCATCGGCAACGCCAGCTTGTCGAGGCCCTGTCCTGCGGACCGGTGACAACCCATGAGCTGAACGCCCTGTATACCGATATGTCTGCCGCCATCCGCGCGCTTGCGGCGCGCGGGCTGGTGACGGTGGAGGAGCGCCGCGCCTGGCGCGGAGGCGGCCAGGCCACCACGCTGTCCTCGGCCACCGCGCAGGCGCCGGCGCAGCTCACCGATGGCCAGCAGCGCGCCTTGGCCGCGATCGGGCAGGCCGCGCAGACAGGGCGCGGGGACGTGGTGCTCGTCGACGGCGTGACGGGCTCGGGCAAAACCGAGGTCTACCTTGCCGCCATCGAGCGAACCCTGGCGCGCGGCCGCACCGCGGTGGTGCTCGTGCCCGAGATCTCGCTCACCGCGCAGACGGTCGGGCGGTTCCGCTCGCGGTTCGGCGACGCGGTGGCGGTGTTCCACTCGCGCCTGTCGGCCGGCGAGCGGCTCGACCAGTGGGATATGGTGCGCTCCGGCGCCGCTCGGGTGGTGGTGGGTGCGCGCTCGGCGCTGTTCTGCCCGCTCGAGCACCTCGGGCTCATCGTGATCGACGAGGAGCACGAGCAGAGCTACAAGCAGGGATCGAGCCCGCGCTACCACGCGCGCGAGGTCGCGGCCCGCATGGCGCGCCTGGCGGGCTGCCCGCTCGTGCTCGGTTCGGCCACGCCCTCGGCCGAGGCGCTCGAGCGCTGCCGGAGGGGCTCGTATGAGGGTGCGGCGTGGCAGCGGGTCGAGATGCCCGAACGCCCCGGCATCTCGGTGCTCCCGCGCATCGTCGTAGCCGACCTGCGACGCGAGTTCGCCGCCGGCAGCCGCTCGATGTTCTCCCGGCCCCTGCACGACGCGCTGCTCGAGACCGTCGAACGCGGTGAGAAGGCGGTGCTGCTCCACAACCGGCGCGGGTTCGCGTCGTTTCTCATGTGCCGCGAGTGCGGGTGCGTCCCCACCTGCCGGCACTGCTCCACGGCGCTCACCTACCACGAGCGGACCCACACGCTTGCCTGCCATACCTGCGGGGCGGTCTACCATGTACGGCCCTACCCGCAGGTGGGCAGCGCATGCCCCCGCTGCGGCAGCCGGTATTTGGCCAAGATGGGCTTGGGCACGCAGCAGGTGGAGGACGCGCTGCGCCAGCTGCTGGGGCCCGAGGTGCCGGTGATCCGCATGGATGCGGACTCCACGCGCGCCAAAGGGGCGCATCAGCGCCTGCTCGAGGAGTTCGACGCGGCTCCGCGCGGGGTGCTGTTGGGCACGCAGATGATCGCGAAGGGCCTCGACTTCCCCGAGGTCACCCTGGTGGGCGTCGTCAATGCCGACTACGCCCTCAAGATGCCGGACTTCCGCGCGGGCGAGCGGGCATACGACCTGCTCGAGCAGGTGGCCGGCCGTGCCGGCCGCGGCGAGCGCGCCGGTCGGGTCATCATCCAGACCTACATGCCCGACGAGCCGGCTATCCGCGCGGTGGCCGCCCATGACCGGGAGATCTTCTCCCACCATGATGGGCGCTCGCGGCGCGAGGCGGGCTATCCGCCGTACGTGCGGCTGGCGCGCGTGCTGGTGTGGGGCGCCGACGAGCGTGCCAGCCGCGAGCAAGCGATGCGCGTGGGCGAGGCGCTCCGTGCGGAGCTGGGCATCGTCGATGCCTTGGGTGGCGATCCTATGCAGGCACCGCAGGTACTTGGTCCTGCGAGCTGCGTGGTCGAGCGGGCCAAGGATCGCTGGCGGTTCCACGTGCTGGTGAAGGCGCCGCTCGACTATCCCATCTCGGCTGCGGTGGCGGCTGCGGTGGGGCGCGTGCCGTCGCGCACGGGCATCTCGCTTGCGGTCGACGTGGACCCCTACGACCTGATGTAGGCGCCCGGGGCCCCGCTCCTTCGCGCCGCGTCCGGTGCCTGCGGGCCGCGGTGCCGGTGGCGAGGAACGGTTGTGCCCGCCTTCGGGGGTGCGACACCCGCCTCGGACGGAAAGCCGCCTTTGGCGCCGGGAGGTGCCCATCTAGCGCGGTTCCGCTGCGGCCTCGGCATGATTTTTGAGCCTGCACCCGGCGCGGGCTGCTGCCGGGATGCGTGCCGACGGGTGAAAGGCGGTGAAAAGCGGGTAGTATAGGGCAGATATACCAGAAAGCTGTGAAAGGGTTTCCATGGAAGTCAACGGTATCGTTTTGTCCCCCGACCCGCGCCTGCGCCAGGAGTGCGCGCGCATCGAGGAGATCACGCCCGAGATTCGCGCGCTGGTGGCGCGCATGAAAGATGAGATGTTCGACAACGGCGGCTGCGGTCTGGCGGCCCCGCAGGTGGGCGAGCTTTTGCAGCTGGCCATCGTGGACACGACCTACCAGTCGCGCGCCGACTACGATCCCTTCGTGCTCATCAACCCTCAGATCGTCGAGCAGTCCGACACGCTCGTGCCCTTCAACGAGGGCTGCCTGTCCATCCCCGGCATCAGCTGCGAGATTCGTCGCCCCGACCGCGTGGTGGTGGAGGCCTACGACCTGGACGGCGAGCTGATGCGCTACGAGGCGGCCGGCGACCTGTTCTGCGTGTGCCTGCAGCACGAGATCGACCACCTGCACGGCGTGACGATGTTCGAGCGCCTGGAGCCGGCGCGCCGCATCGCCGCCATGCGCCACTACCAGGAGGCGCTCGACCGCGGGGCCAAGCCGGGGGAGACCGAATAGCCGCCGAGCGCAGCCGAGAGGTTCGCGCATGATGAGGAGCGTATGCAGATGAGAGTTGTGTTCATGGGCACGCCGCAGTTCGCGGTGCCCTCGCTGGAGGCGCTTGCCGCCGCGCATGAGGTGGCGCTGGTCCTCACCCGTCCGGACGCCGTGCGCGGACGCGGCCGCCGCCTGGAGCCCTCTCCGGTGAAGGCGGCCGCCGAGCGGCTCGGCCTGCCGGTTGTGGAGGCGAGCCGCATCGACGCCGCGGTCCTGGAGCGGCTTGCCGCGGTTGCCGCCGATGTGTTCTGCGTGGCCGCCTACGGATGCATCCTGCCCGACGAGGTGCTCACCATGGCGCCTTTGGGCTGCGTGAACGTGCATGCCTCGCTGCTGCCGCGCTGGCGCGGCGCGGCGCCCATCCAGCGTGCGATCTTGGCCGGTGACGAGCGGACGGGCGTGTCGATCATGCGGATCGGGCACGGGGTGGACACCGGAGCCTATTGCGCGCAGGCGAGCTGCACGGTGGCGGGCAAAACCACCGACGAGCTCGCCGCCGAGCTGGCGCAGCTCGGCGCCGACCTGCTGGTTCGCACGCTGCCGACGCTCGCAGACGGCAGCGCGGTGTGGACCGAGCAGGACGAGGCGCTCGTCACGCACGCGGCGAAGGTGACGAAGGCCGAGATGCGCCTGGACCCGAGCATGTCGGCGCACGCGTGCGTCTCCCGGGTGCTGGCCTCGTCCGATGCGGCCCCGGCGCGTTGCGTGCTGGCGGGCAAGCCGGTGCGCATCATGGCCGCCGCCGAGGCGGCCCCAGATGCCCCGGCGCTTGCGGCGGCTGACGTTGCGGTGGCATCCGGCCGTGTATGGCTGGGCTGTGCCGACGGCACCTTCGAACTGTGCGCGGTGAAGCCGGACGGCAAGCGCGCGATGGAGGCGTCCGCCTGGGCGGCCGGCCAGCGTGGGGCGAGCCTGACGTGGCAGGCGCTGTCGTGACGCGGTCGGGCCACCGTCGGTCGCGGTCGGCTGCCGCGCTCGCCCCGGCGCGCCGGTGCGCGCTGGCGGCTCTCATCGAGGCCCAGCGTCACGGCGCCTACGTGCGCGATGTCCTCGCGACATCTCCCGATGCGGCCGCGCTCGATGCCCGTGACCGGTCGTTCGCGCTGCGTCTTGCCTTGGGGGCTACGGCTACCCTGGGCTGCGCCGACGAGCTGCTCGACCGTTTCCTCGCTCGCCCCGATCGGGTGCAGCCCGCGCTTCGCTGGGCGCTGCGGCTCTCTGCGTTCGAGTTGCTGTACCTCGAGGCTCCGGTGCACGCGGGGGTGAGCCAGGGCGTGGAGCTCGCCCGCAGCGTGGCGCGCGGCGCGGCCGGGCTGGCCAACGCCGTGCTGCGCCGGGTGGCCGAGGCACGCGCAGAGTATCTGGATGCCTGCGATGTGCCCGCCGAGCGTCGCCGCAGCGTCGCGCGGGCGCGCGCGGCCGGTATGCCGGTGTGGCTGGCCGACGAGGTCGCCGCCTCGCGCGGTGAGGACGCCTGCGCCGCATTGCTCGCCACCCAGCTCGAGGCTGCCCCCCAAGCCGTTCACATGGCTGTGCCTGCACCTGACCTGTCGCGGCTGGCGTGGGCGGATACAGGAGCCGAGCTGTCCTATCCGGGTTGCGTGCGCGTGGGCGATGCGGCGCTGCTGATGGCGGATGGCGCCCTGGAGCGAGCAGAGGCGGTCTCATCCGACCTGGCCGCGCAGCTGATCGCCGGCGCGGCCACACGTCCGGGCAGCAGCTTGGAGATCGGGGCCGGCCGGGGCACCAAGACGTTCATCATGGCCGCCCAGGCGCATCGTGCTGGCTGGGCGCGTGACCATGTGGCGCTCGACCTGTCTGCCTCCAAGTGCGCGCTCAATGCCGAGCGCATGCGCGCGGCGGGGTTCGGGGAGCTGAAGACGGTTGCCGGGGATGCCACGGACCTCGATGCCGCGCTGGCCGCCCTCGACGCGGCGGCAGCTGCGCCGCGGCGCTTCGCCACCGTGTTCGTGGATGCGCCGTGCTCGGGTACCGGAACTATGCGGCGACATCCCGAGATCGTATGGCGCCTGCAGCCCGCTGAGGTGCGCGTCGGCCTGCCGCGCCTGCAGCTGGCGATCCTGCGCGAGGCGGCTCGGCGCGTGGAGGACGGCGGCGAGCTCATCTACGCCACCTGCTCGGTGCTGCAGACGGAAAACGAGCAGGTGGCGGAGGCGTTTCTGGCGAGTGCGGAGGGCGCGGCGTTCACGCTCGCGCCGGTTTCCGGCGCGCCGCTGTATGCTCGGGACGCCTATGCGGAGGCTCGTGCGCTCATAGGCGCCCATGAGGATGCGCGGGGGATGTTCCAGACGCTGCCCGCCCCCGGCGCCTTCGATGGGCACTTCTGCGCCCGCTTCGTGCGCAGCTGAGGATGCGGCTGAGGGCTAGTGCTCCTTGTGCGGGCAGGAGTCGCAGGCGCAGCCCGCCTCGGCGCCCGCGCTGCTGGGCGCACCCGTGCCGCTGGTGGCGCTGGTTGAGGAGCTGCCGCCGCGCATGTCGGTGTTGTAGAAGCCGCTGCCCTCGAACTTGATGCCGCTGGCGTTGAACACCTTGTCGGCTCGGCTGCCGCAGGCCGGACAGGACACCTCCGGGCGCTCGGTCATGCCGTGCTCGACCTCGAAGACGTTGCCGCACGACGTGCAGCGGTAATCATAGCGTGCCATGGTTGTCCACCTTTGCTCAGACGCGTGAAGACGCCCGCCGAAACAACCGTCTCGGCGGGCGTATGTTTTTGTACGCAGGTTACTGTACCCGAAACGCCGGGCTTTGTGCACCGCGATCAGGCGCCCGTGTTCGGGATGCGCCCGGCCTCCATCATGTTGGCCCGCATGCGCGCCTCGACGGCGGCCAGGTCGGCCTCCTGTGCCCGCCAGCCCCAGTTGCCCCGGGCGGTGCCCGGGGTGTTCATGCGCGCCTCGTCACCGAGCCCCAAGATGTCCTGGAGCTGCAGCATGACGAGGTCGGCGTCGCTAGCGAGCGCCCGGCGACAGATCTCGCCGGCCAGGTAGCGCGCCTGCTCGAGGTCGCCCGGCGTGCAGAAGCTGCGCTCGCAGAACCCGACGAGCGTGGTGGTGTCGTGCGTGGAGGTGTAGAGCACGTGGTTGCGATGGGGCAAGACAGCCTCGCGCACGTCGTTGTCGGCGAACTCGACCACGTCCATGCCGGGGAAGCCGCAGCTGGCGAGCAGGGCGCGCACGGCCGGGGTGAGCAGGCCCAGGTCCTCGGCGATGATCGGCAGCTCGCCGAGGGCTTCGGCCGCGCGTTCGAACAGCTCGATGCCGGGTCCGGGCAGCCATTGGCCGCACGCGGCGGTGCCGCCGGCGGGGATGGCGAAGTAGCTCTGGAAACCCAGGAAGTGGTCGAGGCGCACGCAGTCGTAGAGCGCCAGGGCGCGGCGCAGGCGCTCGGTCCACCACACGTAGCCGTCGGCGCGCATCGTGTCCCAGCGATAGGTGGGGTTGCCCCACACCTGGCCGTCGCTGGCGAAGCGGTCGGGCGGCACGCCGGCGATCTCGCGGGGGTGTCCGGATTCGTCGAGCATGAACATCTCCGGCTCGCTCCAGGCGTCGGCTGAGTCGTCCGAGACGTACATGGGGATGTCGCCGATGAGTTGGATGCCGCGGCGATGGGCGTATGCGCGCAGCTCGCCCCATTCGCAATCGAAGCGGAACTGCAGGTAGGCGTGGTAGCGGGCGCGTTCGGCAAAGCGCGTGTCGGCGAAGATCGCCACGTCGTATGCGCGCAGCTCCGCAGGCCAGCTGTGGCGCGGCGCGCCATCCAGGGCGTCATGGACGGCCATGAAGGCGCAGTAGGGGTCCAGCCAGGCCTCGTTGCGCTGCGCAAAGCCGAAGAACGCCGGGCTGGTGAAGCCTCCCTGCTCCTTGAAGCGCAGGAAGCCGTGCTTGAGCTGGGCGGGCGTCTCCTCGAGCAGCGCCGCCGCGCCGGCGAAGGCCGACGGTCCCGCATAGGGGGAGCCGAAGCTGTCGGTGGGGTTGACCGGCAATACCTGCCAGTAGGTCATGCCCATCTGCGCCAGGTGGTCGATGAAGCGCAGCGCCGGTGCGCCCAGGGTGCCGGGGCGTCCGTCGTCGGTGGGGATGGAGGTGATGTGGCACACGATGCCGGCGCCGCGGGTGAGCGGCTTGCCCAGGCGGCGGGCCGGGGCGGTGTAGGCGAGCGCCGAGCCCAGCGGCCACAGGCGCACCTCGCAGCAGCCGTCGGCTGCACGGGTGAGGTCGGTGCCCGAGATGACATCGAGGCCGTGCGCCTCATCGAGCGGGATGCGCGCCGTGCGCGTGGCGCTGCGGCTGCGGTTCACCAGCAGGGTGGCCACCTGACCGTCGGCGGAGCGCCGCCTGATGCCGAGCACGTCGTCGTTCACGGCGAAGGCCTCCAGGGTGCCGTCGACGAGGAAGGGCAGCGCACGCCGTAGCATGGCGGTGTTGCGGACCATGGTGAGCATGTCGTGATCGCGGATGTCGCCCGGCTCGGGCAGGGTGCGGCGGTTGCCCGGGTCGGACAGGCCCTCCAGCGCGTACTCGTCGCCGTAGTAGATGGACGGCACGCCCGGGAAGGTCATCTGCATGAGGGACGCCAGCCAGAAGCGGCCCTTCGCCAAGCCCATGGAGGTCTCATCCAGCCGCCAGCGCCCGCGTTCGTCCTCGGGCAGCTGCGATTCGTCCGGACCGCCGCCCAGCACCGAGGCGATGCGCGGCTTGTCGTGGCTGCCCAGCAGGTTGAGGGCGCAGGCGAGGGCCTCGGGCGGGTAGTTCTCGCGCAGCGTCTCGATGTGCTCGGCTGCCTGCCAGGCGGTCTCGCCCTCCAGCAGAAAGCCCAAGATCAGGTCGCGCAGCGGGTAGTTCATGGCGGAGTCGAGCTCGTCGCCGAGCAGGTAGCGGCGCAGCTTGCCGTAGCTCACCTTGTTCGAGGCGTCCTCCCAGACCTCGCCCAGCAGCAGGCCGTCGGGGCGCTCCTCGAGCACGGCCTGCTTGATGGCGGCGATCAGCTCATCGCTGAGCTCGTCGGCAACATCGAGCCGCCAGCCGCGCGCCCCGGCGCGCAGCCAGGTGCGGATCACGCCGTGCTCGCCCAGCAGCAGCTCGCGCACGGCCGGGTCGCGCTCGTTGAGGGCGGGCATGTTCTCGATGCCCCACCAGCAATCGTAGCTGCCATCCTCGTGGAAGCAGAAGGCGTCGCGCCACGGGGAGTCCTCGCTTTGCCAGGCGCCGGTGCCGGGGTAGTTGCCGTAGCGGTTGAAGTACACCGAATCGTCGCCGGTGTGGTTGAATACGCCGTCCAGGATGATGGAGATGCCGTGCTCACGCGCGCTGTCGCACAGGGCGCGGAAATCCTTTTCGCTTCCCAGGACCGGGTCGATGCGCAGGTAGTCGCCGGTGTCGTAGCGGTGGCTGCTCTGCGCCTCGAAGATGGGGTTGAGATAGATCGCGGTCACGCCCATGCCCGCCAGGCGTGCCAGGTCGCCCCGGATGCCCTCGAGCGAGCCGCCGTAGAAATCCCAGCTCGCGATCGAGCCGTCCGGCGCCCGGTCGTAGGTGGGGGTGCGCTCCCAGTCATCAACGAGTGTGCGCGCGGGTCCGCGGCGGGGTTCGGCGAGGGCCGCCTCCGTCCGCGCGCGCCAGGCCGCATCGCGCCGATAGCGGTCCGGGAAGATCTGGTAGACGATGCCGCCCTCGTACCAGCTCGGGCGGACGGCGCGATGGCGGTAGACGGTGATCTGGAACGAGGGCGCCTCCTCGTACGGGTAGGTGACACCCGCGCCGCCGGTGGCCCCTTCGGGCGCCCCGAGCGTCAGGCGGGACCCGTCCGTGCCGTATACGTGGAACCGGTACCACATGAGCTGCGGTTCCGGGCACGCGAGCTCGGCGGTCAGGGTGTTGTCCGCACCGGGGTGCATCTCGACGATGTGCTCGCCTTCGCCGTCCACCCAGACGCGCACGTTGGCGATAAGAAAGCTCGCATCGGCGCCTTCGACGCCGACGGTGAGGGTCACGGTGGTGCCGGCGACGACCGCGCCAAACGGCTGGCGGTAGCGTGCAAGGCGGGAGTTATGGATGAGTTTCATGGGGCCTCGATGAATAGGGATGCGCGCGGCCCGGAAAGGAGCGGAACCGGGCCGCGCGCGAGGGGGGTGGGAGTGCAGGTTAGCGGCTGCGCTTACGGGTGGCGGCAGGCTTGGTGCCGCCCTTGGCGCCAGACGCGCTGCCGGACGTGGCGGCGGTTTTAGTGCCGGATGCGGCGCCGGATGCGCTGCCGGTCTTGGCAGCGGTTTTGGTGCCGGCCTTGGTGCCGGATGCGGTGTCGGATGCGCTGCCGGTCTTGGCAGCTGCCTTGGTGTCTGCCTTGGTGCCGGATGCGGCATCGGGGGCAGCGCATCCGACAC
>CABRIF010000033.1 GCA_902470925.1 uncultured Collinsella sp.
CTACACAAGGAGTATCGTCGGCAGCGTCAGATGTGTATAAGAGACAGATCTATGGGTTCTGGTCATATGCCCCTGCAGAGCCGGGGGAAGGCGGGGCCGGGATACGCCGTTGACCGCAGCGCCACGCTCCGCGTCGAACCGTTGCGGCCTGCGGCAGGCCATCCCATCCCGCGCCGGACTGCCGTGCCCGCGTCAGTTCGCCTCGTTTCGCGCCGGACCGTTTCGTTCCGGACGTTGCATCGCCTCGCTCCACATCAGGCTGTTGCTCTCCGCGTCGAACCGTTGCGTCCAGCGGGCTGCGGTGCCGCGCCCCGCGCCCCGCGTCGCATCGATGCCCCGCCACCAGCGCACTTTACCGCGCCGATGTGGTCTTGTTGAAACCATACCAGCTGAACAAGGTCAGCAGGGTGCGTTCGGTACAATACAACGCGGCCTGGTATCGCTGAGGCGTGTACGGGCTCGGGGAACCAAACGGCTACCTGCGCGGCGCCGCTCGCAAGCGGCGTGCATGCAGGCGGTCGAAACCGGTGCGGCCGCTGCTGCCGCCGAGAGCGAAAGGTGCAGGTATGTGCGGAATCGTTGGCTACACAGGCCAGGATGCGGCGAAAGACATCCTCATTGGCGGACTCAAGCGTCTTGAGTACCGCGGGTACGACTCGGCCGGCGTGGCGCTGGAGCGCATCGAAGACGGCGCCTGCGCACTCGACGTGTTCCGCCGCGTGGGCAAGGTGAGCGGCCTGGAGAGCGAGCTCGAAGGCCGCGACCTGGCATCTACCTGCGGTATCGGCCACACCCGTTGGGCCACGCACGGCCGTCCGTCGGTGGCAAACGCGCATCCGCACACGAGCTGCGACGGGCGCATCGCCATCGTGCACAACGGCATCATCGAGAACTTCGCCGAGCTGCGCGAGGAGCTGGAGGCGCGCGGCCATCACTTCAAGAGCGAGACGGACACCGAGGTGTTCGCTCACCTGATCGAGGAGGCGTACGTCCAAATCGAAGTGGGCACGGGCGAATCTTGCGACCTCATTGCCGCCGTGCGCGAGGCATGCACGCATGTGGTGGGTGCCTACGGCCTGGCTGCCACCTGCGCCGACGAGCCCGGTGTCATCGCCGTCGCGCGCAAGGACAGCCCCATCATCATCGGCCGCGGCGAGCGAGGCAGCTATGTGGCCTCCGACGTGATTGCGATGATTGACGCCACGCGCGACGTCGTGGTGCTCGAGGATGGCCAGTTCGCCCGCCTCACGGCCGAGGGCATCACCTATACCGACGAGCGCGGGCGCGCGATTCAGCCCAAGGTCACCCATATCGATTGGGATCTCGACATGGCTGAGAAGGGCGGCTATCCGGACTTCATGATGAAGGAGATCTGCGAGCAGCCGCGCGTGGTGCGCGATACGCTGGTGGGGCGCCTGGCGGCAACCGGCGAGCTCGACATCGACGAGTTGGGCCTGACGTTCGAGGAGCTCAACCTGGTCGATCGCGTATATGTGATCGCGTGCGGCACGAGCTACCATGCCGGCCTCATTGCCAAGAACCTCATCGAGAGCTGGGCGCGTATCCCCTGCGAGGTGGAGGCGGCCAGCGAGTTCCGCTACCGCAACCCCATCATCACCCCCTCTACGCTGGTGGTGGCCGTGAGCCAGTCCGGCGAGACGGCCGACACGCTGGCGGCGATTCGCGATGCGCGCATCAAGGGCGCCAAGGTGTTCGGCATCACGAACGTGGTGGGCTCCCCGGTGGCGCGCGAGAGCGACGGCGTGATCTACACCAAGGCGAACAAGGAGATCGCAGTGGCCTCCACCAAGAGCTTCATCGGCCAAGTGGTGAGCCTGACGCTGCTGTCGCTGTTGCTGGCGCAGGTCAAGGGCAAGCTGACGACCGGCCAGATCCGCATGCTCTTCCACGAGCTGGGCGATACCGCCGAGCAGATCCAGTGGATTCTCGACACCCAGCAGGACGCGGTGCGCGAGGCGGCGCGCGCCTGCAAGGATGCGCACTCGGCGCTGTTCGTGGGCCGCGGCATGGGAGCGGCCATCTCTAACGAGGGCGCACTCAAGCTCAAGGAGATCAGCTATCTGCACGCCGAGGCCTACGCCGCGGGCGAGATGAAGCACGGCCCCATCGCGCTGATCGACCCGGGCTTCCCGGTGATCGCGGTGGCAACCAGGAGCGCCACCTACGACAAGACGGTCAGCAACCTCAAGGAGTGCGAGGCGCGCGGGGCGAAGATCATCGTGGTGGCCACGGAGGGCGACGAGGACATTTGCGCCATCGCCGACCATGTGATCTACGTGCCGGAGGTGCGCGATGCGTTCTCTCCCATCACGGCCACGGTGCCGCTGCAGCTGCTTTCGCGCGAGGTGGCGCTGCTGCGCGGATGCGATGTAGATCAGCCGCGCAACCTCGCCAAGAGCGTGACGGTGGAGTAGCCGGCGGAGCGTCGCCGCGCACGTTTCGCGATCTGTCCCGAGCGGCGGGCAGGAGATCAGCGCGCAAGCTCGGTGAGGAAAGCGCGGAAGCGGGGTTCGTAGATGCTGCCGCGTTGCCAGATGAGGTCGAAGGGGTGCTCGATGCCGAAATCTGCTGGCGTGATGTCGCAGAGCTCGCCGCGGCGGAGCTCCTCCTCGACGGCGACGCGGTAGATGAACGTGATGCCCCTTCCGGCGCGGACGAGCTCTTTGATGATGGGGATGCTCGCAACTTCGGTGACGGAGGCGAAGTCCTCAACGGCGATGCCGCGCGCGGCGAGGTTGCGCTCAAGGATCTCGCGGCTGCCAGATCCCGTCTCGCGCACGATGAGGGGGCAGGCAAGGAGGCCCTTGATGGCCTTACATCCAGGGCCGAAGCCGCGAATGCTCGGGGCCGCGACCGCTACAAACGGCTCGTGGGAAAGTGTCGCGCCATCAAACGCGCGGTGGTCATACGAGCCCTCGACGAGCGCCGCGTCCAGATCGCCGGCGTTGATGCGGGCGACCAGCTCGCTCGTGTTGTCACAGCGCACGGAGATGGGCTGCTCGGGGTGGCGGGCTGCGTAGGCGGTGAGCAGCCGCGGGGCAACGTAGTCGGCGATGGTGCGGGTGCAGCCGAGGCGCAGAGGCCGTACGGTTTCCGCGTCGAGCTGGGCCATTTCGGCCATCAGGCGCGCCTCGTCGTTCGCCATGACGGAAAGGCGCTGGTAGAGCAGGTCTGCTGCGGCGGTTGGGCGAATGGTGCGCCCGCGCGTGTCGAAAAGCGGCCGCGCGATTTCGGCTTCGAGATGTTTGATGTGCTGGGAGACGGCGGGCTGCGTGATGTGCAGCTCGCGCGCTGCTTCCGTGAAGCTGCGTGCGCGATATGCGGCGAGGAAGGTATGGACGCGGTAGTCGAGCACGATGCTCCTTCAGTGCATAACGAAACGTTATAGAACGATAAGCATAATAGCAGGAACAATTATATATTGGTTTCCTATGATGGAAAGCCGTCCGGGGCGGCGTGTGCAGAGGTGCGGCATCCCGGCAGCCCGGCTGCGGGTGCGCCCAAAGCGCGGCCGCGGCTTCGCCGATGGCTGCGCGCTCGTGTTGCCGACCAACGTGCTGTTGCGGGAAAGGATTGCCCCCATGGAACTCATCAAGGATGCGAAGGATATGTGGCGCGGCGTGGCGCTGTGCCTGGTGATAGCGGTTCCGTCGTGGCTGCTCGGCAAGAGCTTCGAGGTGGTGGGCGGTCCGGTGTTCGCCATCCTGCTCGGCATGGTGCTGGCGCAGGTGCTGCGCGGTCGCGCTGAGGTGGCCGCCGCCGCGGCGCCCGGCGTGAAGTTCACCTCCAAGAAGGTGCTGCAGTACGCGGTGATCCTGCTGGGATTCGGCCTGAACCTCAATCAGATTGCGCAGGTGGGCGCAACGTCGCTGCCGGTAATCGTGGCCACCATCAGCACCTCGCTGATCATCTCGTTCGTGCTGTGTCGCGCCCTCAAGATCCCGGGCAAGATCTCGACGCTCGTGGGTGTGGGGTCGTCGATCTGCGGCGGCTCGGCGATCGCGGCCACCGCGCCGGTGATCGATGCCGACGATGAGGAGATTGCGCAGGCCATCAGCGTGATCTTTTTGTTCAACATCATCGCGGCGCTGGTGTTCCCGGCGCTGGGTGGCGCGCTGGGGCTCACCAACGATGGCTTCGGCCTGTTCGCGGGCACGGCGGTGAACGATACGTCCTCGGTGACGGCGGCAGCCTCGGCATGGGACGGCATGCACCCGGGCGCGAACGCGCTCGACCACGCCACCATTGTGAAGCTGACGCGTACGCTGGCCATCATTCCCATCACGCTGGGCCTGGCGCTGTGGCGGAGCTTCCGCGCGCGTCGGGCGTCCGCTGCGGCGGAGCCGGCCACGGGTGCTGCGGTGGCCAGGAGCGCTGCGGCAGGGGGCGCCATGGGTACCGAGGCCGGCTCCGCCAGGGACGCCGTGGCGGCCGGCTCAGCCGCGGGCACGTCCGCCACGGGCTCGTTCAGCCTCAAGAAGGTGTTCCCGACCTTCATCCTGTTCTTCGTCCTCGCCAGCGTGGTGACCACGGTGTTCGCGCTTCCTGCTGCGGTGACGGCGCCCATCAAGGAGCTGTCGAAGTTCTTCATCGTGATGGCGATGGCGGCGATCGGCTTCAATACCGACATCGTCAAGCTGGTGCGCACGGGTGGCAAGCCGATCCTCATGGGCTTCTGCTGCTGGGTGGGCATCGCGGCCGTGAGCCTGGGCATGCAGCACCTGTTGGGCATCTGGTAGCGCTGGCTGGTGAGAGGTCGCATCGGCTGTGCGGGCTTGCGAGGCATTCGGCCTCGCAGGCCCGCACGGTGTTTCGGGTTCGATGGCGCGGGTCTGGCGGGACGACCACGGAACAGGTGAGGCGACGCGGCTTCGCAAGGCAGGCCCAACGTGAGTCCGCGCTGCGCGGCCGGCAGGCTCTCGGCATGCTACGTTCGGCGGGCGGCTCTCGGCCGCCTGCGGCTGACCGAGGGTTCGGGGGCGCGTGCCGAAGCGAGCGCGGCTGCCGGACTAAGGCGCGGGCCTGGCGGCACTACCTCTTCGACCTCCGATAGCGTACCCATACCGCCTATTCATCATGAATCGTCCTCTATGCATACCGTTGCTCGATGAAATCGACCGTCTGCCTACTTTTCCTTGCGTGAAGTGGACGTCGCGCCAAAGATGAAGGTAACGGTTATGCATGCGCTCGTCCACGGCGCCGAGCGCGCGAGTGATGGGAGTCGATCATGGGATTGAAGGCCACGCAGGAGCTCGAGTTGGATTTCGAAGCGCTCTTGCCGTACCTGCGCTCAAAGACGCGCGTGTTCATGGACATTGCCGGCCATGAATACTACGTCACCCACACCGACGGATATTGGCGCGTCCAGGATTGCGAGCGCCTGAATGGGCACGGGCGCTTCTGCGATTGCAGCGAGCTAGTTACCACCCTGCCTGAGCTGGTGGAGCTGCCGTGGCTTGACGGCAAGAGCATCCACGACCTCACGCCCAGCGCCGTGTTCTACGAGTCGGTGCAGGAGGGGTGGCACCGACCCGAAGCGCCCCAGGAGAGCGCTTGCGAGCCCGAGGCCGCCGAGGCACGCGTGGCGTAGGGCGGGCGAAGCGCGCGGTCGCCAAGCTTGACAACCTTCTCGAACACCCGGTGTTTGTTGTTGACAATAATCCGAAGTCGGACTAACCTGCTTTCTGTCCGATTTCGGATTATTTTTTCATGCGACAACAGGATGGGAGGAATCGCCTATGGCGACATGCGAACAGGGCAAGGACGCGGAGCGGGGCGCCGTGCGAGAGGCCGCGCGGGAGGTTGCGCCGGAGACGGCGGTATGCCCGGTCGAGCTCGACTACCTCTACAGCACGGTCGACCGGCTCTACTACGAGGTGGCACATAACTGCGGGCTTTCTACCAGCGCGTTCTGGATGCTCTACGAGCTGCATCGCGCGGACAGCGCGGTATCCATCAAAAAGCTCAATGTGTCGTGGTCGTTCAGTAAACAAACCATTAACTCGGCGCTCAAAACCTTGGAGGGCAAGGGGCTCATTGCGTACGCTTACCTCGAGGGAAGTCGAAAGAACAAGAGCGTCTCGCTCACCGACGCGGGCCGCGCGTTCGCGCAGCGCTATATCCAGCCGGCCATCGCCGCCGAGGGGCGTGCGTTTTTCGGCCTTGCTGCAGATGAGCGCGAGGCGATGCTCACAACCATTTCCAAGTACGCCACGGCGTTGAGTGCGGAGTTCGATCGCGCGCGAGCCGAGGTTGCCGCGGGCGCATCGGTTGGGGATGAGGCGGTGGCTGCGGACGGAGCGTCGGCCGGGCGCGCCGTGCCAGCCGGTGCCGAAGCGCCGGCTGCAGGCGGAGCGCCGTCTGCGGACACGTCGGCTGGGCACGCCGTGCCAGTCGATGCGGCGCAGACGGGCGTGCGCGCCGATGCGCGCGAAGGCGCACAGAGCGTGATACAGGGCGAGGAGGGCCGTGTATGAAACTGCTGCTCAGGATTATGGGACGATACAAAGGGCTGGTTGCCGCCACGCTGGCGGCGCTTGTGCTCGATGTGGCGGGCACGCTGTACGTGCCCACGATGCTCGCCGGCATGGTGAACCAGGCGGTGGGCGCGAGCTCGACCGATTTCATCGCGAGCCAGGGCCTGCGCATGCTCGTGGCCTGCTGCTGTGCGAGCGGCGGCGCGCTGCTGGGCAACTACCTGTGCGCGCGGCTTGCCTCCAAGGTGGGGCAGGACATCCGCACGGCGGTCTACGACGCGTCGCTCGGCTTTTCGGGCGGCGATTTCGAGCGCTTCGGTACCGGCTCCATGATCACCCGCACCCTCAACGACGTGAACGTCATCCAGCAGACGGTGATGCTCGCCACGCAGGCCATGCTGCCGGTGCCGATCATCTGCGTCATGGGCACGGTGCTCGCCTTCCAGATCGACGGCCAGATGGGCCTGATGCTGCTGGCGGTGGTGAGCGTGGTCATGGTGTTCGCCGTGCTGGCCGTCCGCCGCGCCGCGCCGATCTTCGAGCGCATGCAGGGCTTCATCGACCGCATGAACACGGTGCTGCGCGAGAGCCTCGTGGGCGTCCGCGTGATCCGCGCGTTCGGCAAGGAGCGGCAGGATGAGGAGCGTTGCGGCCGCGTGTTCACCGATTACGCCGACGCCGCCATCAAGGTCAACTGGATCTTCGCCGGCGTGGACTGCTTCTCCTTCTGCCTCATGAACATCGCCGAGGTGGCGCTGCTGTGGCTGGGCGGCAACCGCGTGGGCGTGCACGCCATGGAGATCGGCAGCATTACGGCGGTGATCGAGTACGCGATGATCATCATGTTCTACATCATGATGGCCCAGTTCGTGGCGCTCATGGTCCCGCGCGCGCTCGTGTGCCTGCAGCGCTGCGGCGAGGTGATCGAGCAGGCGCCGAGCATCGTGGACGGGTCGGCAGATGGGCTGGCAGATGAGCCGGTAGACAGGTCGGCAGATGAGCCGAATGCCGCGGGGCGCTCGCTTGCCGGAGGTGCTGCGGCACCGGCGGTTGAGCCAAAGCGAAGCATCATCGCGGAGTCGGCACCGGCGCCCGGTTCGGGCGAGGTGGTGGCCGCCTTCGAGCGCGTGTCGTTCCGCTTCGACGATGCGGACGAGGACACCCTACATGACCTGGATTTCAGCTGTCGCCGCGGCCAGACGACGGCGATCATCGGCAGCACGGGCTCGGGCAAGTCGACCATCGCGAAGCTGCTGCTGCGCCTGCACGATGCCACGCAGGGCGCGGTGACGTTTGGCGGCCGCGATGTCCGCACGATGACCCAGCACGGCCTGCGCGAGCGCATCGCCTACGTGCCGCAGAAGGCGTGGCTCTTCTCGGGTACCGTGGCGAGCAACCTGCGCTACGGCAGCGAGGCGGCGGGCGAGGAGCAGATGCGCCATGCCCTGGCGGTGGCCCAAAGCGAGTTCGTGTTCGACCTGGCCGACGGCCTCGACACCCGCGTGGCGCAGGGCGGCACGAACTTCTCGGGCGGCCAGCGCCAGCGCCTGTCGATCGCGCGGGCGCTCATGAAGCGCGCCGACCTCTACATATTCGACGATTCGTTCTCAGCGCTCGACTTCAAGACCGATGCGGCGCTGCGGGCGGCGCTCAAGCCCGAGACGCGCGATGCGGCGGTGCTCATCATCGCCCAGCGCATCAGCACCATCCTGCATGCCGACCAGATCGTGGTGCTGCAGGACGGGTGCGTGGCGGGCATGGGCACGCACGAGGAACTCATGGAGGGCTGCACGGTGTATCGCGAGATCGCCGAGTCGCAGATGAAAGGCGGTGATGCAGATGACGAGGGACGCTAAGGATAAGGAGCAAGAGCTGAAGCAGCTGCTCGATACGACCGGAAGTGACGCGGACGGCGTCGACACTGCCGCCGGTGCCGACGCAACCGAGGCCGATGCGGCCAAGGCCGAGGCCGGGCAATCCGGCTCCGCAGCCGGGCGGACCGAGGCGGGCGCGGTGCCGATGGCTGCTGCACACCCCGATGCGGCGCCAGGTGCCGCCGGTGACCTCGCGGGCGACGGCATCGAC
This sequence comes from uncultured Collinsella sp., assembly GCA_902470925.1. Lineage (GTDB taxonomy): Bacteria > Actinomycetota > Coriobacteriia > Coriobacteriales > Coriobacteriaceae > Collinsella. Next base: position 8,583 of record CABRIF010000033.1, read on the forward strand.
GCCACCTCGGCGGACGGTGACGAACTCGAGGTCCCGCGCGACACCTGGGGTACCGTGCGGCGCCTGTGGGAGGCCGCGCGCGGGGAGCGCTGGCGCTTTGCCGTGGTCATCGTGGCCATTGTGTTCTACACCGGCTTCCATGTGGCGGCGCCCGCGTTCAGCGCCCGCGTCATCGACGTGATCTGGGCAAGCGTCCAGCAGGCGTTCGCAGAGGGCCGCACGTTCTCGATTGGCTGGGATACCGGCGGACGCGAGCTGGCGGTGTACTTCGGCGTGTGGACCGCGGCGTGTGCGCTGTACTCGGTGCAGTGCTTTGTCATGGCCGGCTTTGCCGAGAAGCTGAACCTTTCGCTGCGTCGGCAGATCGCCGAGAAGCTGAATCGCCTGCCGTTGGCGTACTTCGATGCGCACAAGCCCGGCGAGGTGGTCAGTCGCACCACGAACGACCTGGATAAGATGTCCGAGGTCATGCAGACCGGCCTGCTCAAGCTCATGACGGCGGTGGGCACCATCATCGGCGCACTTGTCATGATGGGGCGCTACAGCCTGGTGCTCACGGGCATCTTCCTGGTGTTTGCCGCCTTTTCGTGCCTGGTGACCCAGCTGGTGTCCAAGCGCACGCTGAAGCTCGCGGCCGAGCGCCAGCGTTATGTGGGCAGGCTCACGGCGGCGGTCGAGGAGGCCTACTCGGGCCGTTTGGTGATCAAGGCGTTCAACCGCGAGCAGGCGAGTTCGGCGGAGGTGCTCGAGCTGGCGGAGCATCTGGCGGTGGCGAGCCGTCGCGCCGACTTCGTGACCAACGCCATCAGCCCGCTGATTCGCTTCATCATCCGCCTGTCGCAGGTGCTGATCGCGGTGGTGGCGGGCGGCATGCTCGTGGCCGGTCGGCTCAGCCTCGGTGTGTTCCAGGCGTTCTTCCAGTACATCTACCAGGTGTCTGAGCCGCTCACGCAGCTGTCGTTCACCATCAACACGCTGCAGAACGCCCTGGCGAGCGTGGAGCGCGTGTTCGACATCATGGACGAGCCCGAGATCGAGCCCGATCCGGCGCCCGCCGCGGCCGCGCAGCTGCCGCATGAGGTGGCCGGCGCGGTGGCCTTCGAGCACGTGCGCTTCGGCTACGATGCGGACAAGCCCCTCATGCGCGACGTGTCCTTCCGGGCCGAGCCCGGGCGCAAGATCGCGATTGTGGGTGCCACCGGTGCGGGCAAGACGACCCTCATCAACTTGCTGATGCGCTTCTACGAGATCGACGGCGGCCGCATCACGCTGGACGGGGTCGACACCCATGCCATGGCGCGGGCCGACCTGCGCCGGAACTTCGGCATGGTGCTGCAGGATGCCTGGCTGTTCGAGGGGACGATCGCCGAGAACATCGCCTATGGCAAGCCGGATGCCACGCGCGAGGAGATCGTGGCGGCGGCGAAGATGGCGCACGTCGACTTCTTCGTGCGCACGATGCCCCACGGTTACGACACGCGGGTGGAAAACGATGCGGAGAACATCAGCCAGGGGCAGCGCCAGCTGCTCACCATCGCGCGCGTGATCCTGTGCAACCCGAAGATCTTGATCCTGGATGAGGCGACTTCGAGCGTGGATACGCGCACCGAGCAGGCGATCGTGCAGGCGATGGAGAACCTGATGAGCGGGCGCACGAGCTTTGTGATCGCGCACCGGCTGTCCACCATCGTGGATGCCGACCTGATTCTGCACATGCGTGCGGGCACGATCATCGAGCAGGGCACCCATGAGGAGCTCCTCGCCAAAAACGGAGCCTACGCGGAGCTCTATCGCAGCCAGTTCGCGTAAAGGCCACAGCGCCAGGCTGTGCGCGATTGGGGACGGGTTCAATCCGGTGCGCGCGAGCGCGCTGAGTGCTTGATGGTCGCCCGATGAGCCAGGCGTGAGGCTCGTCCCGCCGTGACTGGTGCCCACGATTGGGGACGGGGTCAATCCGGTGCGTTGCGTTGCGCGATTGGGGGCAGGGCCGGGGCACGTCGCTTCCGGCCCGGCACCGCCGCCGGGGCTTGAGTCGTCTCACTTCCGGCTCGCCTGCTCCATCGCCAAGTTGAGGCGGCGTGTGCTCCCGTTGAAAGTTTCAAAATCGATAAAGCGCATTCCCTATACGCATGTTATCGAACGTTACGCGGTGTCATACAAATAATGTGCAACCGTATGCAGTTTTGTACGCCCATTTCGTACTAATTAACTTGAATCGTGCGTTTTCGAGTCCTACAATTCCTCCATGTTGTGTGTAAAACGTGTAGCAACAAAGGAGGTTGTGTGATGGTAAACATCGTGCTAGCAAGCCATGGGGATCTGGCAAACGGTCTCAAGATGACCGGCTCCATGGTGTTCGGCGAGCAGCCGAACGTGGCCACGGTGTCCCTCATGCCCAGCATGGGGCCGGATGATTTCCGCCAGCAGGTGGAGGATGCGGTCGCTGCCTTCGACAATCCGGAGGAGACGCTGTTTCTCGTCGACCTGTGGGGAGGTACGCCGTTCAACCAGATCAGCGGCTTGGCAAGCTCGCATCCTACGTGGGCGATCCTGACGGGCGTGAACCTGCCTATGCTGGTCGAAGTCTACACCGCACGGTTCGATGCGTCCAAGACGGCGCACGACATCGCCGCCCATGTCTTTGCCGAATCTCGCAACGGCGTGCGCGTCAAGCCCGAGTCGCTTGAACCGGAGTCGGCGGCCGCGCCTGCCGCGCCGGCAGCCGCCGCGGCTCCTGCGGGCGCCATTCCCGAGGGAACGGTGCTGGGAGACGGCCATATCAAGTTCGTTCTCGCGCGCATCGATACGCGCTTGCTGCATGGCCAGGTGGCCACCACGTGGACCAAGACCACCAATCCCGACCGCATCATCGTGGTCTCCGACTCCGTGTCCCATGATGACCTACGCAAATCCATGATCATCGAGGCGGCGCCCCCGGGGGTGAAGGCGCACGTGATCCCCGTGGACAAGATGATCGCGGTGTCGAAGGATCCCAGGTTCGGCGCCACGAAGGCCATGCTGCTGTTCGAGACGCCGCAGGACCTGCTGCGCGCGGTTGAGGGCGGCGTGGACATCCGAGAGGTGAACCTGGGCTCGATGGCGCATTCGGTGGGCAAGGTCGTGGTCACCAACGCGGTGGCCATGGACAACGACGACGTCGAGACGCTCGAGAAGCTCGCAGCCAAGGGTATCACCTTCGACGTCCGCAAGGTGCCGGCCGATTCGGCGGCCGATTTCAACGCCATGATCAAGAAGGCCAAATCCGAGTTGGCCGCTCAGGCATAGAGGAGGGAACATGTCAGCAGTTTCGATCGTCCTGATCGTCCTCATTGCGCTGCTCGCCGGCATGGAGGGCATTCTGGACGAGTTCCAATTTCATCAGCCGCTGGTGGCCTGCACGCTCATCGGCTTGGTGACCGGGCATCTCACCGAGGGCATCATGCTCGGCGGGTCGCTGCAGATGATCGCGCTCGGGTGGGCCAACGTGGGTGCCGCGGTGGCACCCGACGCGGCGCTGGCCTCGGTTGCTTCGGCGATCATCATGGTGCTGGCGCTCGACGGCGGCACCAGCGATTCCGCGACCGCCATCAGCGCTTCCATCGCACTGGCCGTGCCGCTGTCCGTGGCCGGTCTGTTCCTCACGATGATCTGCCGCACGCTGGCGATCCCCATCGTCCACGCCATGGACACGGCTGCCGAGCAGGGCAACTTCCGTGCTATCGAGACATGGCACGTGCTCGCCATCCTCATGCAGGGCGTGCGCATCGCCATCCCGGCGGCGGCGCTGTGCTTCGTGTCGCCCGATGCGGTGACCGGCGCCTTGAACATGATGCCCGCATGGCTGTCCGGCGGCATGACCGTGGGCGGCGGCATGGTGGCCGCCGTGGGTTACGCCATGGTTATCAACATGATGGCCACCAAGGAGGTCTGGCCGTTTTTCGCGCTGGGCTTCGTGTTTGCAGCCGTGTCCGAGTTCACCTTGATCGCGTTGGGTGTCATCGGCCTGTCGCTCGCCTTGCTGTATCTGGGCCTCAAAGAAGTTGCCAAGAACAGCGGTGGCGGTGGCGGCACCGGCGATCCGCTCGGCGACATCCTGAACGATTACGAGTAAGGAAGGGAGGGCACAGACTATGGCAGACAAGATCAAGCTTTCCAAGAAGGACCGCATGTCCGTGTGCATGCGTCATCAGTTCCTGCAGGGCTCGTGGAACTACGAGCGTATGCAGAACGGCGGTTGGTGCTATTCCATGATCCCCGCCATCAAGAAGCTCTACACCACCCAAGAGGATCGCGCGGCGGCGCTCAAGCGCCACATGGAGTTCTACAACACGCATCCGTATGTGTCGGCTCCGGTTATGGGCGTTACCCTGGCGCTCGAGGAGGACCGCGCCAACGGAGCGCCCGTTGAGGACGCGGCGATCCAGGGCGTGAAGGTGGGCATGATGGGCCCGCTGGCCGGCGTGGGCGACCCGGTGTTTTGGTTCACCCTGCGTCCGATCATCGGCGCTCTGGGTGCCTCCCTGGCGCTGGGCGGATCCATTGTGGGACCGCTTCTGTTCTTCTTCGCGTGGAACATCATCCGCATCGCGTTTCTGTGGTATACGCAGGAGTTCGGCTATAAGGTGGGCACCTCGATTACCAAGGACCTCTCGGGCGGCCTCATGGGCAAGATCACCGAGGGCGCATCGATCTTGGGCATGTTCATCATCGGCTCGCTGGTCCAGCGCTGGGTGAGCATCTCGTTCACGCCGGTGGTGTCCAGTGTGCAGCAGTCGGCGGGGGCCTATATCGATTGGGCGAACCTGCCGGCCGGCACCGAGGGCATCCGCCAGGCACTGACCCAGTATTCGACGCTGGGGGCCACCGGCCTGGATGTGACCAAGGTCACCACGCTGCAGCAGAACCTCGACCAGCTGATCCCGGGGCTGGCGGCTGTTGGCTTGACGCTTCTGTGCTGCCATCTGCTCAAGAAGAAGGTCAGCCCGATCGCCATCATCGTCGCCCTGTTCGCCGTAGGCATCGCGGGACGTCTGCTGGGCATCATGTAAGGTGCGCGCCATGCGCGATTGGGGACGGGTTCAATCCGGTGCGCGCGACGTGTGCGATTGGGGACGGGGTCAATCCGGTGCGCCACGCTGCGCGCTGAGTGTTTGACGCCTGCTCGATGAGTTCGGCGTGAGCCTCGTCCCGCTGTGACTGGTGCCGACGCTCGCTTCGGAAGCTAATGATGCTCCGGGGCGGGCGCCGGCGTTTCCGGCGGGCGCTGACACCGCGCGCGAGAACCCGCGCGCGAGAACCCAGCGCCGCCGGCAGAAAGCTAGCGTTACAAGCGGAAGGAAAGCGGGGGCATCGCCGTGGCACAATCGCAGAACAGCTCGGTGTACTACACGGAGCGCGCAACGTCCTTTCACGGGCTGTCGACGTATGGCGCCGTGATGCTGGGCGATGCGGCCTTCGAGTTCTACAACGAGCGCAATCCCGAGGATTTCATCCAGATTCCGTGGGGCGAGATCGACCGCGTGGCGGCATCGGTGCTGTTTGGCGGGAAGCGCATTGCGCGGTTCGCCATCTTTGTGAAGGGGAGCGAAACGGCCTTCTCCTTCTCCACGCGAGACAATAAGGCGACGCTCCGCGCGATGCGCGAGCACGTACCCGCCGACCGGCTGCTGCGTTCACTGAGCTTCTTTGACGTGATTACAAGCGGCGTGTTGTCACTGTTTGGAAAAAACCGTTAGAATATCCTGAGCGCGCGTTCTCATGCGGCGGCGGTGTTGTTCCGCAGCGAGTGAGGGCGTCGCGTTATGGCAATGCCTCCGTAGCTCAGGGGATAGAGCGCCGCTCTCCTAAAGCGGGTGTCGTACGTTCGAATCGTATCGGGGGCACCAGTATTTCCGCAGGTCAGAGGCTTGATTCCTCTGACCTGTTTTGCTTTTTTAGGCGCCCAGATCCATATAAAGGGGTGAAATTGGGGTGAGAATCGACGCCGCGGCATCGCGTGTGGAGTTCAGCCTTGCGGCGCGTGTCGGACTGCCGGCTGGACGCATCGGGCTGACGGCGTTCTGGGGTGGCAGGTGGCGGCTGTCGGTTCTTTGGATGCTTGCTTGACGTTGGCATGCGTTCCGCCGAAGCACGCGAGGCCGGCTTGCGTGCACCGGGTTGTCGGCCGTGCGCGGTTGCCGGCGTGCTGGAGGTGCCGGATGGCCGCTTTCGGCCGTGCGCGTTTGCCGGTTGCGCGCGCATCGGGCTGACGGCGCTCTGGAGACTCTGGATGGCTACTGTCAGCTGTGCACGACTGTCAGCTATGTACGATTTGGCAGCGCTACCAGGAGGCGCTGATACATCTCCTTCTTTCCGTCAGCCTTTCTACCTGGGGAACCTTTTCTCGCCCATGCATCTCCGTGCATGCGATTTGACACAGATGACAGTCGTACATATCTGACAGCGGCACACAGCTGACAGTGGCTGTCGGGGCGCAGAACCGGTGATCGCGCGCGGCTGGCAGCCACGGACGCGCGGTTGGCGGCGGCACGTGGCGGGCGACCGCGGGTGAGAGGCCGACGACCGCGCGCGGCCGTCGGCGGCAGGCGAGGCGCAAAGTCGACGAGACTGCGCTTGGTCGACATCCCGGGCCAGGACCGACGATCGCGTGCGGCTGGCAACAGTGGTCCGGAAACCGGAAGTTTGCCGGTAGGCTGTTGGCGCACAGTCGACGGTCACGCAAGTATACGGCCAACAGCTGCAGATGGCTTGGACCGCATCCAAGGCTTCGAAGTGTTTTGGTCCAACTGCGAGCTGGGATGTGCCCAAGCAGTCGGCGAGCCGTGGAAAGCGGCTCTATTTTCAGAAGAATTCGGAATCAAAGAATGCGCTGAGCGATACACCGAAACCATCGGAGATCTTCTTCATATTGAGAAGGGTCACGTTACGTTTGCCAGCCTCAATTGAAGCGTAGTACGACCTGTCCATGCCTATGGCGTTGGCAAAGCCTTCTTGGCTCAGCCCCATGTCGGTGCGGAGTTCTTTGCAGCGGATGCCGAATGATGTCTGAATCTGCGTGTCCATGCCATCAAGTTCAGCTATTGTTGTATTTGTAACAACGGACTATATACAACAATCGTTCGTTGGAACGCAGAGGGGAAAGGTGAATGATGGAAGATAAAAGGGATTCTGATAAGGATAAGCGGCAGGATGAGCAGGATCAGGACGATCAGGGCCGGGTCATGCAAGAAGGAAATGTTTCGAGGCGGGGCGCGCAGGAGACGGGCACGCAGCAGATGCCGCGCGTCCCAGCCGAGGGCGAGAAGGGTGGCGAGAAGGGCACCATCGTCCTCTTCGGGCGCGAGGTGTCAAAGAAGAAGGTGGTCATGGCGGGACTCGGAGGCTTTCTGGCACTCGCCCTTATCGGTGGCGGGGCATGGTATGCCATGAGCCGGGAGCCTCAGGACGCGAAGCCTCCCGTGCAGCAGGTGGAGAAGCAGGAGCGGCAGGTCATCTGCATCGGAGCCAAGGCGGACGGGTGGGTGAAGGGCGAGTCGTCGCCGGTCATCGCGCATATCGTCAACGAGGACGAGAAGGTCGACTACTACCACGCCTACGACGCGAATGTGGCCGTGGAACTGGACGTTCCCGCCGATGGAGACTACAAGGTGTCCTTCATCACGCCGGTCAACAAGGACGGTTCCATCTACGAGGTGCCCGCCGAGACGGCTGTGAAGGCGGAGACCGTGAAGAAGGGGGAGAAGGGCGACGGGGAGGGGACCCTGCCGTTCACCTTCAAGCCCGTGAAGGCCGCCGACGCATCCACGGATGACCTCAATGCGGTCGCGGAGGCTGTGACGGAGGCCGTGAAGAAGGGCGACGGGACCCTTTCCGGCGAGAACGGTACCAAGGTCATCGAGACCGTGAAGGCCAACCTCAAGGCAAACCAGAACGCCGACGAGAAGAAGGTGGAAGAGGAGACCCAGAAGGCCGAGGAATCCAAGCCAGTCGACGGCAAGGACGAAGCAGGCACGGGCAATGGCAGCGCCCCCGCCGGCGGCTCATCCAGCCAGAGCCAAGGCGGGGACTCCGGCTCCAACGGCAGTTCCGGCGGCTCGAATAACAGCGGGGGCGAGAGCAAGCCGCAGCATACCCATAACTGGGTTGCCGAGACCACCGTTGTCCATCACGATGCGCAATATCGGACTGATAAAATCTATCATCCTGCGGTAATTGAGTATCATACCGTTTGCAATTCTTGTGGAGCAATTATTGATGGACATGCTGTCGAACACCTAGAGAGTAGCGAAACATGTGAGTCATATACCACTAATAAACAGATTATTATCTCTAATGAGTGGTATGAAGAAGTTCAGACTCTTGTAAGTGAGGCTTGGGATGAAACTGTAAATACAGGTCGTTATACCTGCTCTTGTGGCGCGGTCAAATAGCATACTGGTAGACACAAAATCAAAGCCCTCGGCCTTATGGTCGGGGGTTTGCCATGTCCATATATATTTGAAATCATTCCTGTGATTTGGCCTCGGGATTCCACCCCGAACCCCGCAAGGGACGCGTCCCTTGACCCATATGCGGGCGCTGCCCGAACCCGTCCTCGCCGGAGGGCAGGGAAAGCAGGTGCCTCCTTTCCTTCACCGAGAGGATGCCCCGTGAGCCTCTTGCAAACGGGCTTTCGCGGCATATCCTCGCCACGGGTCGGGTTCTGTTGCTTTCTGTACCCGCCTTCATTGTTTCGTCCGATATCAGGGCCCGGAGAGCGTGACGAGTGTCCGTTGCTTCTTAGCGAAGATTGCGACCCGCTTTAGGCGCTCAGCGATCAGAAGGCGGTTGCGACGTGCTTCGTCTGCCGAAAAGGCTGCTGCCAGCTATCTTCACATTCATGCTCGATGTGCCTCGACGTTTTTCGCCTCCGTAGCGAGCGCGGAGTTGCCAAGAAGCTCGGCTGACTGCTTTGCTGCACCCGGAGAAGAGGGCGGGTGTTTCTACATGCACTTGGTGTATAGGCATGCGCAAACGCTCTTCGCCCCAATGCTGGCAGCTCCGTTTTTTGGCCACTTGTAATTCGTTTCGCCTGTTCCATCTTTGTTTTGCTGTCTAAATCATCTTGGCTGTTCCGAGTTTGCTCCGATCTTCCCATCTCGTTTCGGCGGCTCTGGGGTTGTGACAGCTGTGCGATTTGGCTTCGATTGTCAATTTCTTCTTCAAATCTAGTCCGGCAACCTTCCGTGCATTCAGGGCAGCATGACGATCGTGCACGTGGAGTAGTCGGTTGCGTATGATTGTCCAGCTCGCTTTGTTGTCGGTTGAATGTCGTTGCGGGTCTCATCAGGCGAACGAGTTGTCATACTCGTCTCGCGCTGCTGTGGGCTGGACAGAAATGGGCTGCGTTACCGGCTACGTATGGTTGTCAACTGCGCACGCTGCTGCGGACCGGGCGCGCTGATGGGGCCGGTCCGGGCATGCAGGCCGAAGTGTCGGGCGCGTGTTGCTCCGGGCCATGCGGGCCTGCAAGCTGGAGCACCTGCCGTGCGCGGTTGCCGGCGTGCTGGAGGTGCCGGATGGCCGCTTTCGGCCGTGCGCGTTTGCCGGTTGCGCGCGCATCGGGCTGACGGCGCTCTGGAGACTCTGGATGGCTACTGTCAGCTGTGCACGACTGTCAGCTATGTACGATTTGGCAGCGCTACCAGGAGGCGCTGATACATCTCCTTCTTTCCGTCAGCCTTTCTACCTGGGGAACCTCTCCTCGCTCATGCATTCCCATGCATGCGATTTGACACAGCTGACAGTCGTACATATCTGACAGTGGCACACAGCTGACAGTCGTACATACCTGACAGACCTGCGAGAAATCAAACCTCTTCAGTTGTCTAAATCGACTTAATATGACAAAATTTTAAGTAGAATCAGACGCGTGGGAGGTGGTTGGCGTGCAGGGAATCGTCGATCTGGCAGAACAAAACGGTGGAATGGTGACGTCGGCACAGGTTGCAGCCGCGGGTATTCCACGAGCGCGGATTTCCGATATGGTGAAGGCGGGGGAGCTCGAGCGGGTACAGCGTGGCGTTTACTGTCTTGCCACCGCGTGGGAGGACGAGTTTTTGGCGGCGCAGCTCCGCTTTCCCAAAGGCATCTTCTCGGACGACACCGCTCTCTACCTTCATGGATACACGGATCGAACGCCGTTTCAGCTTGCTATGACATTTCCGCGTTCGTATCGGGCTACAAAGGCCCGCGAGGCAGACATCAGGGTGCGCACGTGCGCTGATGACGTCCTTGACTTGGGGCTCACTGTGGTTAAAACCGCCTACGGCAATGATGTTGAGGCATACGATCTCGAGCGCACGCTCTGCGATGCCGTCCGCGGGCGACGTCTTGTAGACATTCAGGTCGTCAATCCTGCGATGAGGCGGTACGTGCGCAGCAGCGGGAGGAACATTCAGAAGCTGCTGGGATATGCGCGCAAGCTCGGCGTGGAAAAGAAGATACGCAGCTACCTGGAGGTGCTTCTGTGAGAACGAAGAACGCGATGCAGCTCAAGGCGCTCATCCGTAACAAGGCAAAAGAGGAAGGTGTGCCTCCGCAGCTCGTGATGCAGAACTATCTGCTTGAGCGCCTGCTTGAGCGGATATCGCTTTCGCCTTGGCGCGACTGCGTGGTCATCAAAGGGGGAATGCTTATCAGCTCGCTGGTGGGCGTTGACAAGCGCAGTACCAAGGACCTCGACACAACCGTACGGGGCTTCGCGTTGACTCACGAGAATGCCGAGCGAGCGTTCCGCGAAATTGCCGCGGTGAGCGTGAAAGATGATTTTGCATTTGAATTCGTGCGTGTCGAGGACATACGGGAGGCGGATGAATATCCTGGCATTCGGGTTCATATGGCGGCTGTGTATGAAAAGATGAGCTCGCCGGTCACCGTGGATGCAACCACGGGCGACAGGATTACTCCCGATGCCGTCGAGTATCGATACCCGCTCATGTTTGATGAACGTGCGCTCTCGCTTATGGCCTATCCACTTGCAACCATACTGGCCGAGAAGCTCGAGACTGTAATCAGCAGGGATGTTGCCAACACGCGCCCGCGCGACTATTACGATTTGCATATGCTCTGGCTCGCTAGGCGGGATGAGATGGATCCCGCCGTGCTCAAAGACGCTCTTGCGGCTACAGCGGAAAGGCGCGCCACGAAGGCGGGCATGGGTGGCTATCGTGAGATTATGGAGCGCGTTGTGCATGATGCCAGCATGCAGGGCCGGTGGATGGCATATGCCCATAGGTATCCCTATGTGGGAGACATGACGCTTGAACAAGCGTGTGACACCGTGGTTGCCATCATGGAAGCCATTGGCTGGTGAGGCGCATTGCGGGGCGGTTGACAGCGGCTGTCGGTGCGGCCTGAGCTGGCTTCCTGTGGAAGGGAAGAGCCGCCGTATTGATGGTTTGGATCGCATGTGGGGCTGGCGAAACGTGGCGAAGGGCGAGTGCTTGTGGCCGATTGCCGGAGATGCACGGGTTGGCGGTTGCGCATGTCCCCGATGGCTGAGGGCCTAGTTGTGGGTAGGCATGGGCCGCGTCGCCAACGGCGTGCGGCTGTCGGCTGTGTGCATCGGGCTGACGGCGCTCTGGAGACCCTGGATGGTTACTGTCAGCTGTGCACGACTGTCAGCTATGTACGATTTGGCAGCGTTATCATGAGGTGCTGATACATATCCTGTCTTCCGTCATCACTTCTACCTGGGGAATCTTCTCTTGCGCATGCATGCCCGTGCATGCGATTTGACACAGCTGACAGTCGTACATATCTGACAGTGGCACACAGCTGACAGT
>CABRIF010000034.1 GCA_902470925.1 uncultured Collinsella sp.
GATTCCTCTACGTCTCGTGGGCTCGGAGATGTGTATAAGAGACAGGCCCGGCCGTCGCCCTTCCCGGCAGACGCCCGCCCCGCTTGCCTTCGACCCGCGCCTGCTGATCGGTGGCGCCATCGGCCTCATCGTCATCGCGATTGTACTCACCGTGCTTGTGATGCGCGGCTGCGCCCCGGCTGCATCGCCGGCGCAGGGCAGCGCGCAGGCAGACACCTCGACCTCCTCGAAGAACATCTCGAACGACGGCGCGTCCGACGATTCGTCCGATGACAGCGGCGACGATGCCGCCGCAGACGACGCCGCAGCTGCCGACACTACCTCCTCCGATGGCTCGGCCACAGGCGACGCCGCCGATAGCGAGCCTACCGAGACCGTGGTGAAGGTGTCGATCTCCGGCAAGGGGACGGTGGCCTGGCTCGAGGTGAAGCTCGACGGCAAATCGGTCTTGGCCTCCCAGGAGGTCGGGCCCTTCGAGCAGGAGTTCACCGTGACCCAGCAGATCGAGATCACCACCGACAAGCCCAGCGACGTCACGGTGACGAAAAACGGCGAGAAGGTGCGCTACGATACCAAGGTGTCCGGCGTGGGCAAGGTTACGATCACCGCGCCGCAGCAAACCGATAGCGCCGACACCGCCGCCGCCGATCAGTCTGGCGATGCGGCGAGCACCGATACGAGCGACGCCGGCGGCCAGACAGCCGCACAGCAATAGTCCGCACAGTAATAGGGGAGATACCAGGAGGTTTTCCATGGCGAAAGATTCCAGCTTCGACGTCGTGTCCGAAGTGAACATGCAGGAGGTCGACAACGCCTTTCAGCAGACGGCGCGCGAGCTCACCCAGCGCTACGACCTGAAGGGGTCCGGCGCCACCATCGAGCTTTCGCGCGGCGATGGGCTCTTCACGATCAACGCGCCGGCCGACTTCGTGTCCCGCCAGATCATCGACGTGCTGAACGGCAAGCTCATCAAGCGCGGCGTCGACATCTCCTGTGTGCACTGGGACGACCCGCAGGCCGCCTCGGGCGGCACGGTGCGCGTGCTCGGCCGCATCGTGGAGGGCATCGACCAGCCCCTGGCCAAGCGCATCAACCGCGAGGTCAAGGACCTCAAGCTCAAGGTCAAGGTCACCATCGAGTCCGACAAGCTCCGGGTTTCCAGCGCCTCCAAGGATGCGCTCCAGCAGGTCATCTCGTATCTGCGCGGCCAGGACTTCGGCCAGCCCCTGCAGTTCACCAACTACCGATAAGGATCGTCCATGAGCCACGGCTCCATTCTCTACATCACGCTCGGCTGCGCTAAAAACGAGGTCGACACCGATCGCATGCGCGCCCTGCTCACCGCGGCGGGGTATGGCGAGGCCACCGAGGCGGCAGACGCCGATCTCGCGATCGTCAACACCTGCTCCTTCCTCGCGTCGGCCACCTCGGAAAGCATCGAGTGCACGCTGGCGCTCGCCGAGGAGGCGCAAGACGGCGTCCGCGCCATGCCGATCGTCATGTGCGGCTGCGTGCCGTCCCGCTACGGCTCCGACCTGCCCGCCGAGCTGCCCGAGGTCGCGGCGTTTGTGCGCACGGACGAGGAGGATGCCATCGTGGGCGTCGTCGACGGCGTGCTGGGCGTCTCCCGTGCCGATTTGCCGTTCATCCCGCAGGTCAAGCGCACCGTCGAGGGCGCGGTGGCCTATGTGAAGATCTCGGACGGCTGCGACAGGTTCTGCAGCTTCTGCGCGATCCCCTACATTCGCGGCCGCTACCGCTCGCGCCCGGCTGCCGAAATCTTGGACGAGGTTCGCGAGCTGGTGGCCGGCGGGGTGCGCGAGATCGTGCTCATCGGCCAGGACACCGGCATCTGGGGTACCGATTTTCCCGAGGGTGCGGACGGTCCCGTCACCTTGGCGCAGCTCATGGTTGCCGTGGCGGCGGCCGTGCGCCCCGAGCGCGTGTGGGTGCGCGTGCTCTACCTGCAGCCTGAGGGCATGACCGACGAGCTGATCGCCGCCATCCGCGACACGCCCGAGATCCTGCCCTATATCGACATCCCGGTGCAGCATTGCTCGGCCGAGGTGCTCGGCGCCATGCACCGCACCGGCTCCGAAGAGGAGCTCGATGCTCTGTTCGAGCGCTTGCGCGCCGAGATCCCCGGCATGGTCATCCGCACCACGAGCCTGGTGGGCTTCCCGGGCGAGACCGACGAGCAGGCCGAGCGGATGCTCGCCTTCATGGATCGCAACGGGTTTGACTACACGAGCGTGTTCCCGTATTCGCAGGAGGACGGCACCCGCGCCGCGCGCATGGAAGACCAGGTGCCCGAGGACGTCAAGCTCGAGCGCACGCAGGCGGCCATGGACTTGGCCGAGTCGCTTGGCTTCGCGGCTACGGCCGCGCATGTGGGCGAGGTCGCCGAGGTGATCGTGGACGGCATCGAGGAGGGCGACGAGGGCCCTGAGCTCGTGGGGCACGCCTGGTTCCAGGCGCCCGATTCCGACGGCGCGGTGCATCTGGATGCAACCGAGGCGAGCGTGGGCGACATCCTGCGCGTTGAGTTCACCGACAGCTTCTGCTATGAGCTGGTCGGGCACGTGGTGGAGGCGTAGGGGATAGATATGGCAACCAATAAAGCGGGCAAGGAAATCACCAGCATCTGGACGCCGGCCAACATCGTGACCTGCGTGCGCATCGCCTTCATCCCGGTGTTCATGGTGGCAAGCGAGTGGTCGTTCGCCCAGATGGGGCTCGATGCCACCTCCGGCCGCGATGCGGCCTGGATCGGGGCGCTCGTGGCCTTCGTGCTGTACGCGCTGCTCAGCCTTACCGACAAGATCGACGGCAACCTCGCGCGCTCCCGCGGCGAGATCACCGATTTCGGCAAGTTCCTCGACCCCATCGCCGACAAGCTGCTCGTGTTCTCCGCGCTGCTGATCTTGCTCGAGCACGGCTACGTCAACGTCTGGTTCGTGTTCATCATCCTGCTGCGCGAGTTCCTCGTCAGCGCACTGCGCATGGTGGCGGGTGCCGCCGGCGAGGTCATCGCCGCCGACAGCCTGGGCAAGTGGAAGACGGCGACGACGATGGTGTCGCTGTGCGCCTACCTGCTCGCGATTGCGCTGGAAGGCATGGGCGGCAATGCAGCCATCTCGATCGCGGCGGTCGGGCTGGGCACCGTGGCCGAGCTGCTCATGGTCGCGGCGGTCGTCCTGACGGTCGTGTCGGGCGTGCAGTATTTCTGGAACGCCCGACACGTGGTGTTCCGCGTATAGGGGAGGCGTGGCCATATGGACCGCTTGGATACCGATGAGCTGGCGCGGCGCCTGGTGGAGCGCGCCTCAGAGCGCGGCGCAACCGTGTGCACCGCGGAGTCGTGCACGGCGGGGCTGGTCGCGGCGCTCATAGCCGAGGTCCCCGGCGCCAGCGTGGTGCTGCGCGGCGGCGCGGTGACCTACTGCGACGAGGTGAAGCAGCGGGTGCTGGGCGTGGACGCGGCGATGCTCGCCCGCGAGACGGCCGTGAGCCGGAGCTGCGCGGCACAGATGGCCTGCGGCGCGCGGAGCCTGATCGGCGCCGATATGGCGGTCAGCCTCACCGGGTACGCGGGCCCCGACGGCGGCACCGCGGCCGACCCGGCGGGTACCGTCTACATCGGTCTTGTCGATGAGGGAGGCGTCGAGGTGCGCCGCTACTCCTTTGACGACGGACGCAATGAGGTGCGCCGCGCCGCCGCCCGCACCGCGCTCGCCTGGATGCTCGAGCGCTTGGGGTAGATCTGACCGGCCCCTTTGTTTCACCGCGAAGCTCCCGAGCCTACCGGGTGGTTCGCGGTCGGCTCCCGTGTCTGCCGGGTGGTTCGCGGTCGGCTCCCGTGTCTGGAGTGCAGCTGCCGGGCTTGCTTCATGCCCCGAGCGGCTTGGATTGACGGTATATTTGGAGACTTTCTGGAGCCTGCGGTGGCGCATGCGGTCCTGTCGCGTTTTCTTCCGGCCCCTGAACTGCGCTTGTTGGAACCTTGTCAGGCGCTTGCAGGCATCTTGTCGGACATGAGGCGCCCTGTCGGCAAGGGCGTGCCGATACGATCTTCTACATCAGTGTTGACCGCGAACGCCTGTTCGCATACTATGGTGGGGACACACCTGCAAGGAGGAACGTATGGCAAAAAGTTCAGGACCCGCACGCCAGATCCACGAGCGCACTACCGGTGCCGACCGCGATAAGATGATCGACGTCACCACGGCTGAGATCGTGAAGAAGTTCGGCAAGGGCGCCATCATGCGCTATGGAGACGGCGGGCCGCAGCTCGAGGTCGAGGCGATCCCCACCGGGGCCCTCGCCCTCGACGCCGCCCTCGGCATCGGTGGCGTGCCCCGTGGCCGCATCATCGAGATCTACGGGCCCGAGTCCTCGGGCAAGACGACGCTGTCGTTGGAGATTCTGGCTGAGGCCCAGGCTATGGGCGGCGTCGCTGCGTTCATCGACGCCGAGCACGCGCTCGACCCGGCCTATGCCGCGCGCATCGGCGTGGACATCGACGAGGTACTCATCTCTCAGCCTGACACCGGTGAGCAGGCGCTCGAGATCTGCGACATGCTCGTGCGCTCCGGCGCCATCGACGTCATCGTGATCGACTCGGTGGCAGCCCTTGTTCCCCGTGCCGAAATCGAGGGCGAGATCGGCGACACCACGGTGGGCTTGCAGGCCCGCCTCATGAGCCAGGCGCTCCGCAAGCTCGCGGGCTCGCTCTCCAAGTCCAAGACCACCTGCATCTTCATCAACCAGCTGCGCGAGAAGATCGGCGTGATGTTCGGCAATCCCGAGACGACCACGGGCGGCCGCGCCCTCAAGTTCTTCTCCTCGGTGCGCATCGACATCCGCCGTATCGACAGCCTGAAGAATCGCGATGAGGTCATCGGCAACCGCGTGCGCGCCAAGATCGTCAAGAACAAAGTCGCCGCGCCCTTCCGTTCGGCGGAGTTCGACATCATGTACGGTACGGGAATCTCCAAAGAGGGGTCGGTGCTCGATATGGGCGTCGACTACGGCATCGTCACGAAGTCCGGAGCCTGGTACACCTATGACACGGAGCGCTTGGGGCAGGGTCGCGAGGCCGCCAAGGAGTTTCTGCGCACGAACCCCGCGCTGATGGAGGAGATCGAGCACAAGGTGCGCGTGGCGTGCGGTCTTGAGTTCGACGACGAGTCCACCGGCGTTCCGGTGGAGCCCGCCGCGGCTGCCGACGCCTCCGGCGACGCCGCGTAGCCCACTTGGGTAAGGGGATCGCATGTCGCTGCAGATGACCGACGTGTCGGTGCGCCTGCCGGATGCCTCCGCGCGGGCGCGCGCTGCGGCGGCCGGCAGAAAACCGATGGCAGAGGTCTCATGCACCGTTGAAGGGGGCCGCGTCCGTGAGGTCGTGGTCCCCGTGCGCGCTGCGCGCGCACTCGAGGCGGAGGGCCTCGGCCTGCCCCGCGAGGAGCAGGAGGCGTTCGACGCGCTGCACGCGCTCGAGGGTCGCGTGTGCTTCACGATGCTGACCGAGATACTCTCACGGCGCGACCACGCCGCTCAGGAGGTGCGCACCAAGCTCGCCTCCTACGGGTTTCGGCCGCAGGAGATCGATGCTGCCATCGAGCGCGCCCAGGACATGCGTTTTCTGAACGATGCGCGGTTCGCCTCCTATTTCATCGAGGAGCGCAAGCGGCGCGGATGGGGGAGGCGCAAGATCGAGCTGGAGCTTCGCCGCCGCGGAGTCGATGTCGGCGAGCTCGCCGGCTATCCCGAGGCGTTTTTCGACGAGGACGACGACCTGCAGCGCGCGCTGCAGCTGCTGGAGCGCAAATCGGTGCCCGCCGCCCGCGCGCAGGATAAGTTCATCCGCCATCTTATGGCCAAAGGGTTCCCCTACGCCGTTGCCGCTCGAGCGGCGCGCATGCGACTCGAGGGCGAGCAAGATCGCGCTTGAGGCACCGCGGCGTGTGCGGCGCGGGTTCTTTCTCGGCTGTCCGGGGAGGGTGCTGCGCAGCCCGCCTGCATCTCGCATTCGGGCTGCGCAAGGTGCGGGCGCATGGGGTGGCGGAGCGCGCCGGACGCAAGTATAGCCTGCAGGGTATGAGGGCCTCGCTTCGCGCTGTCCGGCAGTGCGATCTGCCAAAGTCCGTTCGTTGGCCGGCGCGGTGCCCCGTCATGCGTCGTTGCGCGGTTCGTGCTTTGACAGAACCCCCGGTTCACCGTAGGATGGGTATGTCATTTGTTTGTCAGGGGCTCATCTTGGATGCAGCTCGTAATCGATAGTTTCTGTTCGGTTGTTCGCCTACATCTCTCAAGATGGACCATACCTGCAAATGTGCGGCACCCGCTGAGCCGGGTGGCGCTGCTGCATGCACATGATTCATTGAAGGAGTACAACATGGAGTTCGTGATGATCGGCATCGTATGCGCCTTGGTGGGTGCCGCGATCGCCGCCTTCGTCATGCGCAACGCCAAAACCAACAGCATCCGTGAGGCGGAGTCCAAGATCCAGGGCGCGCACGCGGAGGCTGAGCAGGTCATTGGCGATGCAAAGCGCACGGCGGAGACCTTGAAGAAAGAGGCGCTGCTCGAGGCGAAAGAGCAGATCATCCAAAACAAGCAGGCGGCTGAAGCCGAAGAGGTCCAGCGCAAGAAGGAGATTCGCGCGCTGGAGAACCGCGTGATGCAGCGCGAGGAGTCACTCGACCGCCGCAACGACGCCCTGGACAAGCGCGAGCACCAGCTCTCGAGCCAGCAGGGGCAGCTCGACCGCCGCTCCCGTGAGCTTGAGGAGCTCTATGTCCGCCAGACCGGTGAGCTCGAGCGCATCGCCGAGCTCACGCGCGAGGATGCCCATCAGGAGCTGCTCGACAAGGTGCGCGGCGAGGTGACCCACGAGGCCGCCGCGATCATCCGTGAATCCGAGCAGCAGGTCCGCGCTGAATGCCACAAGACCGCCCAGGAGATCATCTCCCTGGCGATCCAGCGCTGCGCCTCCGACCACACCGCCGAGGTCACGGTCACCTCGGTGCATATCCCCTCAGACGACCTGAAGGGCCGCATCATCGGCCGCGAGGGGCGCAACATTCGCACCTTCGAGCAGATCTCAGGCGTGAACCTGGTGATCGACGATACGCCCGAGACGGTCGTGCTCTCCAGCTTCGACCCGGTCCGTCGCGAGACGGCGCGCGTGGCGCTCGAGAACCTGATCGCCGATGGGCGCATCCATCCGGCCCGCATCGAGGAGATGTACTACAAGGCCGCCGACCTGGTGGAACAGCGCGTGCGCGAGGCTGGCGAGCAGGCCGCCTTCGACATGGGCATCCACGACCTGCACCCCGAGATCGTCCGGACGCTCGGCGCCCTGCGCTACCGCACCTCGTTCGGGCAGAACGTCCTGCAGCACTCCCTCGAGGTCGCCGACCTGTGCGCCATCATGGCCTCGGAGCTCGGCGTCGACGTGGTGACCGCCAAGCGCGCTGGCCTGCTGCACGACCTCGGCAAGGCGATCGACCATGAGGTCGAGGGCCCTCACGCCGTTATCGGCGCCGAGCTGGCCCGCCGCTACGGCGAGAAGCCCGCGATCGTGCACGCGATCGAGGCCCATCATGGCGACACCGATCCCAACACCGTGCTCGATGTGCTCGTGCAGGCGGGCGACGCCATCTCGGCATCCCGTCCGGGCGCGCGTCGCGAGTCGGCGGAGAACTACATCAAGCGCCTGGAGAAGCTCGAGCAGATCGCCAACTCCCACGAGGGCGTCGAGCGCACCTATGCGATGCAGGCCGGTCGCGAAGTCCACGTCATGGTCCAGCCTGACAAGATCTCCGATGCCGCCTCGACGGTGCTCGCGCACGACATCGCCCATCAGATCGAGGAGGAGATGGAGTATCCCGGTCAGGTGCGCGTCGTGGTTATTCGCGAGAGCCGCGCTGTCGATATCGCAAAGTAGCCATGGGCAACGGCAACGACCTTATCTCCTTTGTTGCGTCCATGGCGGGCGAGGGCAATCTCCGCGTCGAGGAAAACCTCGGCGCGGGGTTTGTTCGTCTGCGCGTGTCCGAAGCGGAGCGGCGTCAGGCGAAGCACGACATCCAGCATGTCGAGGACATCGTGGTCGAGATGCTGCGCAATGCGCGCGATGCGGGTGCGCGCAACATCTACGTTGCCACCGCGAAGGAGGACGGGGTCCGTACCCTGCTGTTCATCGATGACGGCTGCGGCGTGCCCGACGACATGCGCGAGCGCATCTTCGATGCCCGCGTGACCTCCAAGCTCGAGTCGATGAAGATGGACCGCTGGGGCGTGCACGGCCGCGGCATGGCCCTGTTCTCGATTCGCCAGAACGCTCGCAGTGCCGAGGTGGTCGCTTCCGGCCCACAGCGCGGTTCTGCCCTGCGCGTCGTCGCCGATACCTCAACGCTTCCCGAGCGCGCCGATCAGTCGAGCTGGCCGCAGGTCGAAAAGGATGAAGCCGGCCATCTTACCTGCGCGCGCGGCCCGCATAACATCCTGCGGACGGTCTGCGAGTTTGCGTGCGAGGAGCTCCACGGCTGCGACGTGTACGTGGGATCGCCCACCGAGATCGCGGCGACCCTGTTTCGGCGTGCCTCGGCCTCGCTCGATGCCTCGCGGCTGCTGTTCATCGATGATGAGGGGGAGCTTCCGGTGGCGCAGCGGCTTGCCTGCGCCGGAGACGCCGCCGACTTCATCCGTATCGCGGCGTCTGTCGGCCTTGAGCTGTCGGAGCGCACCGCGCACCGTATCCTCGCCGGAGCCATTGAGCCACAGCGCAGCGTCGCCTCCCGCTTGCTGCGCGAACGCGATGTGAGCCCGCGCGCTCCCCAAACGATTGACCTGGCCCGCGACCGGCGTGGCCTCAAGATCGCCCACGATGACCTGGAGGCGTTTTCCCGCAGTCTCGAGCGCGATTTCAATGAGCTTGCCTCCCGGTACTACCTGAATCTCTCTCGTGAGCCGAGGATTCGCGTGATGCACGACCGCATCACGGTAACGTTCGATCTGGGCAAGGAAGAATGTTAGTTCTTGTCGCGTGCAGATGCATGCGCTAGAGTCATAATCGTTTGCATAAACGCAGTTCATTCGCTGGAGAAACGTAGATGGAATTTCTGAAGGTGTCGAGCAAGTCATCGCCCGCCTCGGTTGCCGGCGCGATCGCCGGCATGGTTAAAGACGGCGTGCCCGTCAATATGCAGTGCGTGGGCGCCGGTGCGGTCAACCAGGCCATAAAGGCGATGGCGATTGCGCGCGGGTTCCTGATTCCCGCCGGCTTCGATATCTCCTGCGCCCCGGTGTTTTCGGACATTTTGATCAACGGCGAATCCCGAACCGCGATTCGGCTGTCGGTGTACGTCCATCACCTTTCACATGCGGTCGACGCCGCCCTGGATGCATCCGACGATTCTCGGCAGATTGGCTAACATGAGCACCTTGGATATCCTGCACGGTAAAACGTATTTCATTCGGACCTTCGGCTGCCAGATGAACCTTCATGACTCGGAGCGCGTAAGCGGCTTGCTCGACTCGTGCGGTTGTTTCGAGGCAGCGGGCCCCGCTGACGCCGACATCGTGATCTTCATGACCTGCTGCGTGCGTGAGGCGGCGGACACGCGCCTGTACGGGCAGTGCTCATCGTGTAAGAGCCTGCCGGCGTCGCCGAGTGGCCGCCGGGTCATCGCCGTGGGCGGCTGCATCGCTCAACGCGATGGCGACGGGCTGCTCACCAATCTCGACAACGTCGATGTCATCTTCGGCACGCATTCGATCACCCATGTGGCGGAACTTCTCGCTGCCGCCTTCACCGATGGCGAGCGGCATGTCCGCTGCGAGCTCACGGACAGCGGCGAGGCAACCGAGCTTCCCTGGCACCGTGAAACTCCCTATCATGCCTGGGTGCCCATCATGACCGGTTGCAATAACTTCTGCAGTTACTGCATCGTGCCGCATGTGCGCGGCCGCGAGAAAAGCCGTCCTATGGATGAGGTCGTCGACGAGGTGCGCGGCCTGGTGCGCCAAGGCGTCCGCTCCGTCACCCTGCTGGGGCAAAATGTCAACTCCTTCGGCCGGGCGCCGGGGCAGGAGCCCCAGTTCGCCGAGCTGCTGCGCCGTGTGGGCGATACGGGCGTCGAGCGCATCTACTTCACCTCCTCGCATCCCAAAGACCTGCTACCCGAGACTATCGACGCGATGGCGGAGGTCGACGCCGTCATGCCGCATCTGCACCTTGCGGTTCAGTCGGGCTCCTCGCGCGTGCTCAAGCAGATGAACCGCCGCTATACGCGCGAGCATTATCTCGAGCTGGTTCAAGCGGTTCGCGAGCGCATTCCCGACATCGCCCTCACCACCGATATCATTGTCGGGTTCCCCGGTGAGACGGGGCGCGACTTCGAGCAGACGCTCTCGTTGGTTGAGGAAGCGCGCTTCGCCCAGGCATTCACCTTCATCTATTCGAAGCGCGAAGGCACGCCTGCGGCGAAGATCGATGACCCCACGCCGCGCGAGGTCATTCAGGCGCGATTCGATCGCCTGGTTAAGCAGGTCGAGTGCTCGGCCTTCGAGTACAACCAGCGCGCCCTCGACACAACCGTCCCGATGCTCATCGAGGGCACCTCGAAGAAGGATAGCTCGATTCTGCAGGGCAAGAGCCCCTGGAACCAGACGGTCCATGCTCCGATTCCAGAAGGATATGTGGCGTCCGACCTGGTCGGCCGGATTCTCGATGTCCATATCGACCGCGCCAAGACCTGGTACCTTGCAGGAAGCCCGGTCGGCGATCCCCGATGACGCCTACGATCGTCATAACTGGTCCGACCGCGTGCGGCAAGAGCGACGTGGCGGATCGTTTGGCCGAACAGCTCGGGTCAGAGGTTGTGTCGGCCGATGCGATGCAGGTCTATCGCGGCATGGATATCGGCACCGCGAAGATGCCGCTGTCCGAGCGGCGCGTACCGTTGCGCCTGGTCGACATCGTTGAGGTCGGCGAGGCGTATTCGGCCGCTCGCTACCAGCTCGATGCGCGCGCTGAGATCGACCGCCTGCTTGCCTCCGGTCGCACGCCGGTTATCTGCGGAGGAACCGGGCTGTATATCCGTGCGGCAATCGACGATATGCGGTTTCCTTCCGGGCAGATCGACAGCGAGCGCCGCGCGCGTTATCACGAGATGGCCGAGCGACTGGGCGCCGACGGTCTGCATCGGGTTTTGGCTGAGCGAGACCCGGCAAGCGCCGCCGAGATCCACCCCCACAACGTCACGCGCACGATCCGTGCGCTCGAGATGGCCGATGAGGGCGTTTCCTACGCACAGCAGCGACAGGGATTCTCATCACCCACGTCGGTCTATCCCAGCGTACAGGTTGCGTTGACGCGCGATCGCGCGGCGCTGTACCGCCGTATCGACGAGCGCGTTGATGCCATGATGGAGACGGGCTTGTTGCAGGAGGTGCTGGGCCTGCTCGATCGCGGCGCACGCGAGGCGCTTACGGCCATGCAGGCGATCGGCTATAAGGAGTTGATCGGCTACATTGACGGGGCCTGTACGCTCGAAGCTGCGGTTGAGCTGATCAAGCAGCGGTCGCGCCGCTATGCAAAACGTCAGCTTGCCTGGTGCCGGCGCGATACCCGGATAACGTGGGTCAACATGGACGAGATGGACGCGACGGCGGCCGCGGCGCACATACGACGATTGGCAGGTATCTGAAAGATGGGACGATTTCTCCTTGTCGATACGGCTCCGGTGCCCGAGCGCGCCGTGCTCATGGGCATCGACCGTAGCGATGCGCCGTGGCCGCTCGAGCGCTCCCTCGACGAGCTCGAACGCCTCGCCGAGACGGCGGGAGCGACAACGGTTGCACGCTTGACCCAACGACTCGACCATGCGGTTCCGCGCACCTACATCGGCTCCGGCAAAGTCGAGGAGCTTGTTTCGCTCGTGGAGCGCGTCGATGCCGATGTCGTGATCTTCGATGACGATCTTACGCCCTCTCAGCAGGCGAATCTCGAGCGGGCGCTCGGCACGTCCACCAAGGTCATCGACCGCACGGCGCTGATCCTCGATATCTTCGGCATGCGCGCGCAAACGCGAGAGGGGCGCCTGCAGGTGCAGCTTGCCCAGCTGCAGTACCTCTTGCCGCGCCTGCGTGGCATGTGGAGCCACCTTGCCAAGGAGCAGACGCGCGGCGGCATCGGAAGTCGTTTCGGCCAGGGCGAAACCCAGCTCGAAGTCGACCGCCGCATGATCCGCAAGCGCATCTCGGTCCTGCGTCGCGAGATAGCCCAAGTTGCCCTGAGGCGCGACGTCCAGTCGCGCCAGCGCGTCTCGTCTCCCGCCTTTCGGATCGCCCTCGCAGGATATACCAATGCGGGGAAGTCGTCCTTGCTGAATGCCCTTACCGGCGCATCGGTGCTCGCGCAGGACAAGCTGTTCGCCACGCTCGATCCTACGACACGCTCCCTTGATCTTCCCGGCGGTCGAGCCGTCACCGTCACCGATACCGTCGGGTTCATCCAAAAGCTGCCGCACGGCCTGGTCGACTCGTTCAAGTCAACGCTTGCCGAGGTCAGAGATGCCGACCTTATCTTGAAGATCGTGGATGCAAGCGATGAGGACGCCGGCCGTCACCTCAAAGCGGTTGAAGACGTCCTGACCGAGATCGGGGCGGGGGAGCGGCGTGCCCTGACGGTCTACAACAAAATCGACCTGCTGAAAGGGGCGGATTGCGAACGGCTGCAGGCGCGTAATCCGGAGGCGGTATTGGTCTCGGCATGCGAAGGTCTCGGCATCGCTGCACTCAACCGTGCCCTGGCGCACGAGGCGGAACTCGGCGATGTGCTGCTGTCGGTTGCGATTCCCCATGGGCGCAGTGAGCTTGCGGCACAGGTTCGGCAACAGGGCCGCGTGCTGAGCGAGGACTATCGTCCGGAGGCGACAGCCATGGTGTGCAAGGTGCCTGCCCGCATGGCTGCCCAATTGGAAGCCTACCGCATCGACGCATAGGGTATCCCAGCGTGCCCGACAGAGGCCAAGGCTTTCTGGCCGTCAACGGAGCACGATGGATAGCACGCCGAGCACAGCCGGTTGATGCAGCAGGTAGATCACCAGGCTGTGTCGGCCGATCCAGGATAGAGGCGGCGCCCAATCCCTTCGCATCCAACCTGGGTAGACGCGCTTCGCCTGGCGCCAGGCGCATCCAGCGCAGGCTCCTGAAAGGTAGAGGAATCCAAAAGGGATGAGGGGATAGTAATCCCCTGAGGCGAATGAAGGGTCGGGAAACCCGAGCCATGCCAGGCCGCCTATGGCATAACGTTCATGTGGAACGGTATAGGTGCAGATGAACAGCAGGCCGAACGCCACGGCAAGTGGGATGCCGCGGCGTTCGACGGCGGTGGGTGCGCAGCGCTCCAGCATAGCGAACGCCAGCGTGCTGCCCGCCATGCAAAACAAGATGCCGAACGAAACGGGCGTGTCGACCGCCGCGATGGTTGTTGCGGCCCAGACCGTTGCGGCGCAGGCCGCATAGAGAAGCCCGCGCCTAACGTTGTTGCGCGACAGCGAGCACATCCATCCGGCCAGCAGGAGGAAAACCCAGCTGATGGAGATGCGCCAGAGCTCCTGGACAGGACCATGCGTGAACCAGGGGAGGGATACGCCGTAGATATAGGCGAGGTCGTAGACGGTATGGAACGCGACCATCGAGATGACGGTGAAGCCTCGCAGGGTGTCGAGGGCTGCAACGCGCGTGCGTTGTCGACTCATAGAGGCCCTTAGAGACGGCGCATCAGGGCGACGACCTTGCCGAGAATGACCGGGTTGTCAGCGTAGATGGGCTCCATGGCATCGTTTTCGGGTTGCAGGCGCACGCGGCCCCGCTCTTTATAAAAGGTCTTGACCGTTGCCTCCCCGTCGATCATCGCAACGACGATCTCGCCGTTCATGGCGTTCTTCTGATCGCGCACGACGATATAATCGCCGTTGTAGATCCCGACGTTGATCATGGAATCCCCATGCACCTCGAGCACGAACGAGCTTGAGTCGGTTGCGATCTCGGTAGGCAGCGTGAAGGTGTCCTCGATGTTCTGCTCCGCCAGGATGGGCATGCCCGCGGCAACGCGGCCGACAAGCGGCAGGCTCACCGTGCCGCGTGCAGGCGCGACGGCAGGGGCGCCGCCGAGCTTGACGGAGCTGCCGTCGGCGTTGAAGACCTCGAGCGCGCGGGGCTTGGTGGCGTCACGCTTGATCAGGCCGTGGTCCTCCAGAGCGCTGAGGTGCGCGTGCACGGTCGAAGGGGAGGACAGGCCTACGGCGGCCGCCATCTCGCGCACGCTCGGCGGATAGCCCTTCTCCTTTTGGTATGAGCGGATGAAGTCGTAGATCTGCTGCTGGCGTTTGGTGATCTTGCGGGCCATGTCTGCTCCTTTCCACCTGACAAACATATGTTCGAAACTATGTTGACAGGAACAACTGTTCGAAGATAATAATACACGAACATTCGTTCCAAGGCTAGTGATTTTTGTCCAAGCCGGTCGGTATAACGGTACGCGAACAGCTTGCAGTCGAGAGGAGCTCGCAATGGCGAACAATACGTTGGTATATGGAACCTGCGCCCTGGCGCCCCGCCCTGAGACGGCCCGGTGCACGCTTGAGGTGATCGCAGGTACTGCTCCGCAGCACGTCGAGCAGCTGCAGAAGCCGAGGCCGGACGCAGCGCCTTCGCGTACCTCCTTGTGCGCGCCGATGAGCCTCGTTGTTGCGCGAGCGCTGTTTATCGCCTCGGCGCTCCTTGTTTCGGTATGCGCCATTCCGCTCGGCGTGCAGGCCATATCGGCGCGCTTAGGCGCGGTTGCAACACCGAGCATCCAGGTTGACGTCGAGCCCGGTGACTCGCTTTGGAGCTTGGCGCGCGAGTACCCCATAGCCGGCCTGTCGACCAATGAGGTCGTGAACCGCATTCGCGAGCTCAACGATCTGGATAGCTCTCTGCTGCACCCGGGGGAGCAGCTCATGGTTCCCCAAGCGTAAGCACAGTGCCACGATGCGCACGTGCGCAGCGGTCATGTGCCGCTCGGAGCCGATTGCATTCGCCGTGCTTGCATCACGAGCTCGCTCGAGTTCGCCACGCCGCCGCGCATGCGGATTGTTTCCATGCGCGGCGGCGCAGGCCGATGCGCGGGCGCATGGTACACTTGATGGGTTCGGTCCACCCAGGTGAAAGGAGGGTCATGCGTTGTCCAAAGTGCGGCGATAGCAGTACGCGCGTCATCGATTCTCGCATGCAGGATGCAACCAACGCCATCAAGCGCCGTCGCGAGTGCACGGCGTGCGGGTATCGCTTCACCACGTTCGAGCGCTGCGAAGATCCCATTGAGGTCATGAAGAGCGATGGGTCGCTGCAGCCGTTCGATCGCAACAAGCTGCTCGCCGGCCTGATGCGCGCCACGTCAAAGCGCGACATCGATCTGCCGCGGCTCAATGCGCTCATCGATGACATTGAGCTCGAGCTGCGCGGCAGCACGCTGCGCACGGTGCGTTCGCACGATATCGGCGACATGGTCCTGAAGCGCCTGGCCAATCTTGATAAGGTCGCCTACATTCGATTCGCGTCGGTGTATCGCGACTTTCAGGATGTGGATGAATTCGTGCAGGAACTCGACAAGCTAAGGTGATGATGCCCGTGCCGACTGTGAATGTATCCATTAAGCGACTTGACCCCGCCGTCGAGCTGCCGACCTACGCCTATGAGGGGGACGCTGGCCTCGATCTGCGCGCCAACGAGTCCGCAACGCTTGCGCCCTTCGAGCGCAAGCTTATCTCCACGGGCATCGCGATCGCGCTGCCCGACGGCTATGCCGGGTTCGTGCAGCCTCGGAGCGGCATGGCGCTCAAGCGGGGCCTCTCGATCGTCAACACGCCGGGCCTTATCGATGCCCACTATCGCGGCGAGCTCAAGGTCATCCTCATCAACCTCGATGCCCACGAGCCCGTTTCCATCGAGCGCGGCGAGCGCATCGCGCAGCTGGTTATCCAGCAGGTGCCGCAGGTGCGGCTGGCTGAAGTCGACGAGCTCGATGAAACCGATCGCGGTGCCAGCGGATTCGGCTCGAGCGGTGTCCAGTAGGTTTGACAACTCAAGGGGAAGAAGTTTCTCAATGGATCAGTTTTTCAAGATCAGCGAGCGCGCCTCATCGGTAGGCACCGAGATCCGCGCCGGCCTGACGACGTTTCTCGCCATGGCCTACATCATCGCCGTCAATCCCTCGCTGCTCAGCGCGGCAGGTGTCCCCGTTTCTGCGGCTGTGACCTCCACGTGCTTCGCAGCGGGCATCATGACGATCTTCATGGGCCTGTTCGCCAACCGTCCGCTCGCCTGTGCTTCCGGCATGGGCATCAACGCCGTGGTTGCGTTTTCCCTCACCGCGGCCGCCAATGGCGACTGGCGCGTGGCGATGGCCGTCATTCTGCTCGAGGGCATCGTCATCACCGCGCTCGTGCTGTGCGGCCTGCGCGAGGCCATCATGGATGCCGTGCCGGTGTCGCTGCGCCATGCGATCGCCGTCGGCCTCGGCATCTTCATCGCCCTGCTCGGTCTCATCAACGGCGGTATCGTGGTGAACGATGAGTCCACGCTCGTCACCTTCGGCTCGGTTTTCGACCCGATCTTCCAGGTCGGCGCCATTTCGGTCCTCGTCACCTTCATTCTCTACATCTTTAAGGTACAGGGCTTCATCCTGTGGGGCATCGTCGTGGCGGCGCTCGCCGGCATCCCGCTGGGCGTCACGTCGCTGCCCACCGGCATCGTCCAGCTTCCCGATTTCTCCACCTTCGGTGCGCCCTTCCAGCAGGCTGCCGATGGGTCCGGCATGGCCGTTGTGCAGGTGTTTTTGAATCCGACGCTGCTCGTGTTCGTGTTCTCCATCATGCTGTCCGACTTCTTCGATACGATGGGCACCGCCGTGGCCGTCGCGAAGCAGGGCGAATTCCTCGACGACGAGGGCAACGTCATGGACATCCGTCGCATCCTGATCGTCGACTCGCTCGCCGCCGGGTTTGGCGGCCTGCTCGGCGCCTCCTC
The DNA here is from genome assembly GCA_902470925.1 of uncultured Collinsella sp. Taxonomy (GTDB): domain Bacteria; phylum Actinomycetota; class Coriobacteriia; order Coriobacteriales; family Coriobacteriaceae; genus Collinsella. The sequence goes on from CABRIF010000034.1 coordinate 17,086, forward strand.
CTGCACCACGTTCATGGAGTCCGCCTCCGGTGCCGCTGACGGTGGCCGTACGGGTCTCACCTCGGTCGTGGCGGGCATCATCTTCCTGATCGCCGCCTTCTTCTCGCCGCTCGTCGGCATGATCGCCACGCCGGCTACCTGCGGCGCGCTTGTCATGGTGGGCTTTCTGATGATGAACGTCGTGGGCGACATCGATTTCAACGATCCGCTTCAGGGCATCCCCGCCTTCATGACGATCATCGGCATCCCGCTGACGTACTCCATCTCGATCGGCATTGGCCTGGGCTTCATCACCTACGTGCTGATCAGCCTGTGCCTGGGCAAGGCACGTGACATCAAGCTGCTCACCTGGATCGTCGTGATTGCCTTTATCATCTCGTTCCTGGTTTCCTAGCACCCGTAGCGCACGCCGGCTGCAGCTCAGCTGCAGCGAATAGCGCTCATGTAAGGGCGCCTCACGGAACACATCCCATGAGGCGCCCTTCTGCGCTATGCAAAGCCCCGCACGCGTTTCTTAAAGACGGGACGGCCGCAGGCGCTGCGACGCAGCTATGCGCTAGCGAATATGCGCCGGCTTGCCTCCCCAGTAGAAGTCGATGAAGCGGCGCTTGTGGGTGCAGGGCTTCTGAGCGAGCTGCATGGTGTGGCGCACGATATCTTGCGCTGCCTGCGGCCGCCTGAGCGCGCTCGCATTGACCAGCAGCGCACGCAGGGCCTCGGGATGATCGTATAAGTGACGCAGCTGCATGATGAGCTCGCGCGAGGTTGTGGCGTGCATGCTGGCGCCAAACGACGTCAGCATGGTAGTGTTGGCCTTTTCCTGGCCATATGATTTGCCGAGCAGGATCATCGGCAGCTCGGCACACAGGCATTCCGTCACCGTGAGGCCGCCCGATTTCAAAATGGCCAAGTCGGCCGCCTGCATGAGTTCGGCCATCTTGTCGACATAATCCATCACCGTGACGTTGTCGAGCTTCATGGCATCAAAGATGGTCCTCAGGCGCTCGGCATAGTCCTTGTCCTTGCCCGGCAGAAATACGAAATGCATGTGGTCGAAGCTGCGCAGATAGGGGAGCGTCTCGTCGATAGCGGCACGGAACCGCACATAGGGCTGGGGCAGCGCCGCTCCCGCCATGACGAGCACGACGATCTTGTCGGCAGGCAAGCCAAACGAACGAAGCGACGCCCCGCGGTCACGCTGCTCCTCGAATCCCTGTCGGACGGGAATGCCGGTGATCTTGATAGCCGGATCTTTCACACCCCGCGGCCGCAGCGTCTCTGCCATGAACTCGGTGGCGACGCAGAACAGATCCGCCTGCCGGTGCGGCCACCAGCCCTCGATCTCATAGTCAGTGGGAACGCAAACAACCGGATAGCTTTGATTGCAGATCATGCGAGCGCCTACCGCCGCGTTTGCACCTACGATATGGGTGGCCACGATCGCCAGGGGGCGTTCGCGTTCAACATTGGCGGTGAACGCCGGAAACATCACCTTCGACCATGAGGAGCCGCCGCCCCAAAGCAGGCGGCCGGTCAGCGTATAGCGCCAGGTGATATCGTAAATCGGTCGCGTGGCCCCGGTAAAGGCGGCCGCCGTCTTGTTGCCGTCGAAATGAATGCGGCCGAAATCAAGAATGTCGAGCACGTCGACCCGCACGTTCTCGGGAACGCCCTCGGTGCCGCGAAGGGCCTCTACGGCCTGCGCGATCGCGTTGGCGGCCGCGCGATGCCCGGAGCCAACCGATGCGTGCACAACCGTGATGACCGGCCGTGCAGCTTCATCGATCGAGTCGGTGATGTGCTGGGGCTGGGCCAGCTCGGTTGACATGCAAGCTCCTTGGGTGCGACGGTTCATACAGGCTTATTGTAGCGAGCATCAGCCTGCATGGACACCCAGCAAATGGGTAAGAGCAGAGAAACGACGTACAGGAGGTTTCTGCCATGGAGGCAACTTCGATCTTCGATTTCATTGTGATCGGCGGAGGACCCGCCGGTTTTTCTGCTGCAATCTACGCGGCGCGCTCAAGCATGACAACGCTCGTCATCGAACAAGGTATGCCGGGTGGCCAGATCGCCACCTCGGATACTGTAGACAACTACCCCGGCATTCCGGAAATCTCCGGAGCCGAGCTCGGAAGTCGCATGCAGCAGCACGCCGAGGCCGCCGGCGCTCAGATGGCCTACGATGCGATCTCGGCCCTCACGCGCGATGATGATGGCATATTCCATCTTGAGGGTTCACAAGGTCAGTATCAAGCCCGCACGGTGCTCGTGGCTACGGGTGCAACCCCTCGTCCTGCAGGTTTCAAGGGGGAGGACGCATTCCGGGGCAGGGGCGTGTCGTACTGCGCCACCTGCGACGGCATGTTCTATCGCGGCAAGCACGTTTTCGTCGTCGGGGGCGGTAACTCGGCATGCGAGGAGGCGCTGTATCTCTCGCGCATCGCCGACTCCGTGGAGATGGTCGTGCGGCGCGATGAGTTCCGCGCATCCCGCGGCATCGTCAACCGCTTGATGGAACGCGAGAATGTAACGGTTAGGTACCAAACTAGTATTGTGAGCGTAGGAGGCTCCCGTTTCCTTGGCGAGGTTGAGTTCCGCAATAACGCCGATGGGACAACACACACCGAGCAGTTTGAAGAAGGCAGTTTCGGCATCTTCGTGTTCGCCGGCCTGACGCCGGTAACCGACTTGGTAGCCCCATATGTCGAGATCGCCTCGGACGGCGGCGTGGTGACTGACGAGATGATGGCGACGCGTACGCCGGGCCTGTACTGCGCCGGCGACATGCGCTCGAAGTCGCTTCGCCAAGTTGTTACCGCGGCGGCCGATGGCGCGCTCGCCGCAACCGCCGCGTATCGCTATCTGGACGGCCTTGAGACGCATTGATCGACAATGCCTGACACTGGCGCGGCTTGACCTGGGTCATGGCCACGCCGACGCCGCCGTGTCCAAGTGCTCGCATAGACACGTAAGGGTGCGCGGTTTGCATGTCAGTTGACCCGAGCGTCCAAGCTCGCCAGATGTGCGGACAGGTGACGATGAGGACGGCCGCGAATCACGGCCGTCCTCATCGGTTTGTCATCATAAGTTCGGTATCAGGGATTGGACCTATGGCAAGTTCCAGCGCCTGATGGTCAACCTATTTGTTTTGGATTATGTTGCAACTGAACTCCAGTATCAGATCCGTTCGCCCCATGAGCGCCATGGTAGAAAGTCGAGATGTTTATATTTAGAGCGACTCAAACCTCATAGACCTGTCTGGAGAATCCATTATTCTAGATAATATATATTATGTAAAGT
>CABRIF010000035.1 GCA_902470925.1 uncultured Collinsella sp.
GCCCTGCCTTACAGCTCGATCTCCAGCGTGACCGGGCAGTGGTCGGACCCGAAGATGTCGCTGCGAATCCCGGCATCGCGCACCTGGTCAGCCACCGCGTTGCTCACCAGGAAGTAGTCGATGCGCCAGCCGGTGTTGTTCTTGCGGGCGTTGAACCGGTAACTCCACCAGCTGTAGGCACCCTCCAGCTCGGGGTTGGCCGCGCGGAACGTATCGGTGAACCCGGCGTCGAGCAGCTCGCCGAACTTGCCGCGCTCCTCGTCGGAGAAGCCGGCGTTGCCGCGGTTGGTCTTGGGGTTTTTGAGGTCGATCTCGTTGTGGGCGACGTTGAAGTCGCCGCAGGTCACCACCGGCTTGCCAGACTCGGTCTCCAGGCTCTTCAAAAACGCACGATAGGCGTCATCCCAGGCCATGCGCACGTCGATGCGGGCGAGCTCGTTTTGGGCGTTGGGGGTGTATACGTCCACGAACCAGTAGCGCTCGAACTCCAGCGCGCAGACGCGCCCCTCGCTTGCGGCAGCCGCCACCAGCTCGAGGGCCTCCTCGGCAAGCCCCGCGGCGCGCCCGGCATCCAGCACCGCGTCGGCGCGGCGAACGGACAGGGGCCGCTCGCGGCTGAACACCGCGGTGCCCGAATAGCCCTTGCGCTCGGCGTAGCTCCAGGTTTGATGGTATCCCGGCAGCTCAATCTCGACCTGGCCTTCCTGCAGCTTGGTTTCCTGCAGGGCGAGCACGTCTGCATCGAGCGCGTCTGCGATGTCGATGAAGCTCGGGTCTTTCTTCAGCACGGCGCGCAGGCCGTTGACATTCCACGAGGCAAGGGTGTACATCTGAGGCATAGGGTCTCCAAAGGTATACGGGCGCCGCGCGGCGGCACCGGTTGGGCGATATGAGACTCACATCATACCGTTATCCAGCGGCATCGTGTTGTCCATGAGCTCGAGCTGGGCGATACGGGGCTCGCATCATACCGTTACCATATCGGTGAAGTGCAGATGCGCCGTGCGTTTCCGCGCGAAAGTCTGGATACAATAAGAGAACCTATGCGAGGCGCTCCTGCGCCCTGCGCTGCGGCGGCCCGGTGCGCGCCGCGATTCGGTTACGCGAGGATGACGAGGAGCTTTGGGCCTATGGCACGCGATTCAAAAGTTTGGCGCTGCGGCAAATTCGAGCTGAAGTTCGACCGCCCGCGCATAATGGGCATTCTGAACGTGACCCCCGATTCCTTCAGCGACGGGGGAGAGAACTTCGACCCCGACGTCGCGATCGCGCACGGTCTGAAGATGCTCGACGAGGGTGCCGACATCATCGACGTGGGCGGCGAGTCCACACGCCCCGGCTTCACGCCGGTGAGCGCCGACGCCGAGGCCAAGCGCGTGCTGCCGGTGGTGCGTGCGCTGGCGCAGGCCGGCGCGGTGGTGTCCATCGACACGCGCCATGTCGACGTGGCGAAGGCCGCCGTGCGTGTGGGCGCCTCCATCGTGAACGACGTGACGGGCTTCACCGACCCCAAGATGGTCGACTTCGTGAGCCAGAGCACCTGCGGTGTCATCGTGATGCATGCCGGCGAGGTGAGCGATGCCGAGCCGGCGCGCACGCATACCGCCGTGCAGCTCGATACCTCCGCGGCGGCGTTCATGGCCGAAAAGGCGCGCGAGGCCGCCGAGGCCGCGAAGGCGGGCACCTCCGGTCGCAAGCGCGGGGTGAAGCGTCTGACCGCGGGCCTGATTCAGCCCCAGCTGCCGTTCGGGGACCTGCCGAACGGCTCCGAGGCGGCCGATGCCCAGGCGGCGCCAGCTGCCGAGGACGGCGAGGTCGCCGAGGCCCAGATCGAGTTGAGCGCCGCGGCCGAGGCGGGCGAGGAGGTCGCTGCTCCGAGCGGCGACGAGCTGGCCGCCATCATGGCGCGCTCCGCCCTGCGCGCCGGGGCCGACGCGCGCACCTCGCAGCTGCGCCGCTTCACCCTGCCCGACTCCGCGCCGATCATGCGCCGTGTGATGGGCTTCCTGTCCGACCAAGCGCGCGCCCTCATCCAGGCGGGCGTCGACCGCGAGCGCATCTGCTTGGACCCCGGTTCGGGCTTCGGCAAGGACGCCAACGAGGACATCGTCATTCAGCGCGAGATGGGCAAGATCGCCTCGCTGGGCTATCCCACCCTCTGCGCCGTGTCGCGCAAGCGCATCGTGGGCGCCATCTCGGGGGTCGGCAGCGCCAAGGATCGCGACATCGCCACATTCGGCGCATGCCTGGGCGCCATCGAGCAGGGCGCCAACATCGTGCGCGTGCACGACGTGGCCGGGTTCGCCCAGTTCCTGAACGGGTTTTGGGCCATCGCCCGTCCGCAGCCGCGCCGCGCCTACGTGGCGCTCGGCTCCAACAAGGGCCAGCGCCTGGAGAACATCCGCGCCGCGCGCGACCTCATCGCCCAGATTCCGATGACCTGCGTGTCGAGCTGCTCGCGCATCTACGAGAGCGAGCCTGCCTACGAGACGCGCCAGGAGCCCTTCGCCAACGCCGTGATCGAGATCAAAACCGAGCTCGCTCCGCTGATCTTGCTCGAGGAGCTCATGAAGGTGGAGAAGACCTTGGGCCGCACGCGCTCCAAGAGCGCGCGCCCCAACGGCCCGCGCGTGATCGACTGCGACCTGCTGTGGATGGACAACGAGGTGCACGGCGGCAGCAAGCTGCGCCTGCCGCACCCGGGCCTGGGCGAGCGCGACTTCGTGCTCGTGCCGCTCGAGGACCTCATGCACAACCCCGCGCGCTTCTTCCGCTACGAGGGCGTGGACGTGAAGGAACCCGAGGACCGCGTGGGACACGTGGTGGCTGAGCTGGGGACGATGTAGAAGGCTACAGGGATCTTGCGGGGCTTGGCTGCCCCGTGGCGCCTCAGGGGCGGCGCGGCCGTATGGTCGTTGCCGCCCCTGAGGCATTTGAAGCGCCGGGAGGTTGCGTTCGCCGCGGGATGGGATGGGACGCCCGTCGCTGCGGGACATGCGCCGCAGCTGCCTCGGGGCGGGACGTTGCGGCGGGGCAGGGCCCACGCCGCCGCTTCCGGCAAGGTCCACGCCGCCGCTTCCGGCAGGGGCTTGCCGCGCTTGAGCGCGCTCGCCTGCTGCCGACGCTCCTGCCCCTTAAGCGCACATGCGCCGGTAGATCTCGCAGATGCCCTTGATGGTGAGCTGCGGGTCCACATGGTCGAATACGTCGGTGGCCTCGGCGATGATGCCGGCGAGTCCGCCGGTGGCGATGACCTGCGCGTGAGGTGCGCCCAGCTCGTCTTTGATGCGGGCGACGAGTCCTTCTGCCATGGCGGCTGCCCCCACCACGGTGCCGCTTTGCACGGCCTCGACCGTGGTGCGACCGATGGTGCGCGCGGGCGCTTCGAGCGGCACGCTGGCGAGCCGGGCCGCGCGCGTGGTGAGCGCGTCAAGTGAGATGCGCACACCCGGGGCGATCGCGCCGCCGATGTAGCGGCCCTCCTCGTCGATGACGTCGATGTTGGTGGCGGTGCCGAAATCGACCACGATGCTGGGGGAGCCGTAGAAGGCAGCGGCCGCGGTGGCGTTGGCGATGCGGTCGGCTCCCACCTCGGCCGGATTGCTCGCGCGGATGCTGGTGACTGCGGCGGTTTCGGGCCCGATGACGACCATGCGCGCGCCGAGCGTGCGCGCGACGGTCCGCCACTCGTTCATGAGCTGCGGCACCACGCCGGCGAACGCGATGGCGTCCACGCCGGCGAGGTCGGCCCCGTCCTTGTGGAAATAGCCCAGCAGGCGTACGTGCAGCTCATCTTTGGTGAGCGTTCGGTCGGTGGGCATGCGCCAGGCATGGCGCAGCCCGTCGGCGTCGAACAGGCCCAAGACGGTCTGCGTGTTGCCCATATCGATAGCCAAGAGCATGGCGTTCTCCCTGTGTGCGATGCGTTGCCGACGGCGTGCCGCCAGCGAAACGTTGACGGCGCCCATTGTACGACAAGCTGCCCGCCGTCCGTGTCACGTCGGGACGATGCGGAGCCTGGGCTGGGGCAGCGGGGCGGGTGAGTTGCCGCCGCAGCGTCGACGGCGCTCTCGGCGGAACCACGCCCCCTCACCGGGTCGTGAAAAAAGATAATTCGGTACCTTGACAGTGATGAGGTACCGAATTATCCTAGGCAGGTCTACACCAGTATCAAGGCGAGGCGCCGCCCGCACGTTCTCCGATGTATCGGGGTGCGGGCGGCGTTTTTTACGGAAGAAAGGAGCACGGCGATGTTCGATGGAACGGAATCCGACGATCCATCACGGCGCCGGGGAGAGGCGGCGTGTGCGGACGATGGCGCGGCGCCAGCCCCGGTGGTCCAAGCGGACACCCCCGAGCAGGCGCGCGCCCGCCATCTGATCAAGGGCCTGGGCTTTTGCGGCCACTACATGCACTTCAAGGGGGGCGGTCGCTCGGGCAAGGCGCCCATCATCTGCCTGATCGCCAAGCACGGCGGCAAGATGGCGCAGCAGGAGCTCGGTGCCAACTTCGACCTCAAGCCCGGGTCGCTGTCCGAGATCTTAGCGAAGATGGAGACCTCGGGGCTCATCGAGCGCACGCGCAACCCCGACGACCGGCGGCAGCTCACCATCCATCTCACCGCCAGCGGGCAGGAGGTCGCAGCGCGCGAGCAGCGCCAGCGCACGCGCTTTCGCGACCAGGCCTTCACCTGCCTGACCGACGCCGAGCAGGAGCAGCTCGCCGTCATGTTGGATAAGATACGCGCTCATTGGGAGGAGCTCGATGATTAAAACCCTGGCGAAAAACATCGGGGAGTATAAGGCGGCGACGATCGCCACCCCCTTGCTGGTGATCGGCGAGGTGCTGTTCGAGGTCATGATCCCGTTCGGGACGGCAGCCCTCATCGATCAAGTGAAGTCCGGTGCCACCCTGTCGGTGACCCTCACCTACGGCGCCGCGCTCGCCGGCATGGCCCTAGCGTCACTGCTGTTCGGCGCCGCTGCCGGTGTAACCTGTGCAAAGGCATCCTGCGGCTTCGCGCGCAACCTGCGCCGCAACATGTTCCGCAACATCCAGACCTTCTCGTTCACCACGATCGACCAGTTCTCCACCAGCTCGCTGGTGACCCGTCTCACCACCGACGTGCAGAACGTGCAGATGGCCTTCATGCAGATCATCCGCACCGCCATCCGCTGCCCGTTTATGCTGGTGATGGCCTTCACGGTCTCCTACATCATGGGCGGCTGGCTGTCGTTTATCTTCTTGGCCGTGGTGCCCGTCCTGGCGTTCGCGCTCATCACGATCGTGCGCCGCGTGCACCCCATCTTCAAGCGCATCTTCCATAAGTACGATGCGCTCAACGAGTCGGCCGAGGAGAACCTCTCCGGCATCCGCGTGGTGAAAAGCTACGTGCGCGAGGAGTACGAGAAGCAGAAGTTCGAGCGCGCGGCCGAGGAGGTGCGCGTCGACTTCACCCACGCCGAACGCATCCTTGCCCTCAACCAGCCCATCATGAACTTCTCTGTGTACTGCGTGTTCGTGTTTGTGATTGGCATCGGCTCCTACGCCATCATCTCCACCAAAGGCCAGCTCATCGACGTGGGCCAGTTCTCGAGCCTGATCTCCTACGGCTTCATGATCTTGATGAGCCTCATGATGATCTCCATGGTGTTCGCCCAGATCGTCATCGCCGAGGAGGGCGCCGAGCGCATCTGCGAGGTGCTGACCGCCACCACCACGATCAACGAGCCCGAGAACCCCGTGTTCGACATCGCCGACGGTTCGATCGATTTCGACCACGTGACGTTCTCCTACTCCGGGGACCTCTCCCGCTCCTCGCTGTGCGACATCGATCTGCACATCAAAAGCGGTGAGACCATCGGCATCATCGGCTCCACCGGCAGCTCCAAGTCCAGTCTCGTGCAGCTCATCCCGCGCCTGTACGACGTGACGGAGGGCGCGGTGCGCGTGGGCGGCCGCGACGTGCGCGAGTACGACCTGGACACCCTGCGCAACCAGGTGGCCATGGTCCTGCAGAAAAACGTGCTGTTCTCTGGCACCATCGCCGAGAACCTGCGCTGGGGCAATGCCGAGGCGACCGATGACGAGATCATCGAGGCGGCCAAGCTGGCCCAGGCGGATGAGTTCGTCAGCGGATTCCCCGATGGCTACAACAGCCGTATCGAGCAGGGCGGCACGAACGTTTCCGGCGGCCAGAAGCAGCGCCTGTGCATCGCCCGCGCGCTGCTCAAGCATCCCAAGATTCTCATCATGGACGATTCCACCAGCGCGGTGGACACCAAGACCGACAAGCTGATCCGCGAGGGGATGAAGACCTATATCCCGGGCACGACCAAGATCATCATCGCCCAGCGCACCAGCTCGGTGGAGGACGCCGACCGCATCATCGTGATGGACGCCGGGCGCATCTCGGCGATGGGCACCCACGAGGAGCTGCTGCACACGAGCGATATCTACCGCGAGGTCTACACCTCGCAGAACAAGGCGAGCCACGATGAGGCGATGGCCGCCGAAGACCAAACGATTGAGACGGAGGTGAGCGCCCATGAGTAACGCCGCAACCACGACGAGCGCCGCTGCAACCGCGGCAGATGCGCGCACCGAGGCCACCGGCGCCAGCCAGCCCGCCGCCGGCAAGCAGGGCGGCCGCAAGGCGCCGGGCCGCGGCGGCTACAAGGGCAACAAGGGCACCGCGGGCCGCGTGCTCCGCATGCTGTTCAGCTTCTACCCCAAGCTGCTGCCTGCGGTGATCGTGTGCATCATCCTGCAGGCGGTGGTGCAGTCGGCGCCGAACATCTTCATGGAGCGCGCCCTCACCATCGTGGAGGAGAGCTGGCGCTCGGGCGACTGGGCGTCGGTGGCCGGCCCCATCACGGTGAACGTGGCGATCCTGGCCGCCCTGTACGTGCTGGCTATCTGCTGCAACCTGTTCTGGACGCAGGCCATGGCCACGGTGACGCAGGGCTCGCTGAAGAAGTTCCGCGTCGCCATGTTCGACCGTATGCAGGACCTGCCTATCCGCTACTTCGACACGCACCAGCACGGCGACGTGATGAGCTACTACACCAACGACATCGACGCCATGCGCATGATGATCTCGCAGAGCATCCCGCAGCTGCTGTTCACCTCGCTCATGATCCTGTTCGTGACCTGCATCATGGTGTACTACAGCGTGTGGATGGCCCTGGTGGTCATCGCCGGCGCGATCTTCATGATGGCGGCCACCAAGTTTCTGGGCGGCCGTTCGGCGAAGAACTTCCTGCGCCAGCAGCGAGCGGTGGCGGCCGTCGAGGGCCACGTCGAGGAGATCATGAGCGGCGAGAAGGTCATCAAGGTCTTCTGCCACGAGCGCCAGGCCGAGGAGGACTTCGACCGCATCAACGACGAGCTGGAGGAGGCCGCCCGCACGGCGAACAGCTACGCGAACACCCTCATGCCCATCCTCATGAACATGGGCAACCTGCTCTACGTGATCGTGGCGATCGCGGCGGGCGTGTTCATCTCCTACGCGATCCCAAATCTGTCCATCTCGGGGCTGCCGCTCACCATCGCGGTGGCGGTGCCGTTTCTGAACATGACCAAGCAGTTCGCCGCGCAGATCGGCCAGATCTCCAACCAGATCAACTTCGTGGTGATGGGCCTGGCCGGCGCTAAGCGCATCTTCGAGCTGCTGGATGAGGAGCCCGAGGCCGACGAGGGCTACGTGACGCTCGTGCACGCGACGCGCGACGAGGCAACCGGCGAGATCGCGGAGAGCCCCGTGCGCACCGGGCAGTGGGCATGGAAGCATCCCCATCACGACGGGTCGGTGACCTACACGCCGCTCGAGGGCGACGTGCGGATGGTGGACGTGGACTTCGGCTACAAACCGGGGCACACGGTGCTGCACGGCGTATCGGTCTACGCGACGCCGGGGCAGAAGGTCGCGTTCGTGGGTGCCACGGGTGCCGGCAAGACGACCATCACGAACCTCATCAACCGCTTCTACGACATCGCCGACGGCAAGATTCGCTACGACGGGATCAACATCAACAAGATCCGCAAGAGCGCCCTGCGCAAGTCGCTCGGCGTGGTGCTGCAGGATGTGAACCTGTTCACCGGCACCGTGATGGACAACATCCGCTACGGCCATCTCGAAGCCACCGACGAGGAGTGCATCGCTGCCGCCAAGCTGGCGGGCGCCGACGGCTTCATCAACACGCTGCCGGCCGGCTACGACACCCTGCTGACCGACAACGGCGCGCAGCTTTCCCAGGGCCAGCGCCAGCTGCTCTCCATCGCGCGCGCCGCGGTGGCCGACCCGCCGGTGATGATCTTGGACGAGGCGACCTCCTCGATCGATACGCGCACCGAGGCGATCGTCCAGCGCGGCATGGATGCCCTCATGCACGGGCGCACCACGTTCGTGATCGCGCACCGGCTGTCCACTGTGCGCAACTCCGACGTGATCATCTGCCTCGATCACGGGCGGGTGATCGAGCGCGGGACGCACGACGAGCTGATTGCCAAGAAGGGCTACTACTACCAGCTCTACACCGGAGCGTTCGAGCTCGAGTAGCGCGCGGTATAGCGGCGACGGGGCGCAGGCGCGCGGGCGTTCGTCACGTGTATTTAAGGAAGTCTTTCATTTCGATGGACCGGCGTCCTTTCTATACTGGACAAAGGTGCATGAGACGAAGGTCTGCTGCGCGGCGGGTCGCAGGGCGCGAATCCGGGCGGCGGGCCGATGCGATAGAAGTTGGTGCGTGTGAGCGTGAGCTGGCAGAAGAGGATGAAGCGGGCCGAGCGGGCCCCCATCAACCCCATGACGGGCCGCCCGAACGGGGAGGTTCCCACGGAGGCGTTCGAGGATGCTGCGTTGCCTGCAGAGGAGGACCGCGCGACTGCCGCGTTCCGGGCGGCGGGGGAGTGGCCGGCGGCGGGAGGTCCGTCCGGCTCGGCATATGTGTCCGGTGCGGACGTTTCGGCTGGCGGGTCATCTGCCTCCGGTGCGGCGTCCCATGTCGGTGACGCTCCCCGCGCTGGCCTTGGCTTGAACCCTCAAGGTGGCGTTGCTTCCCACGCCGGTTCTGCCTCCGACTCGGTTCCCCACGCCGGTTCTGCCTCCGACTCGGTGTCCCATGGCAGCGCCGCTTCCCGCGCCGGCTTTGGCGCGACCCCTCATGGTGCTGCCACGCCCTCAACTGGCTCAGCATCCGCACACGGCCCGTCCGCTTCCGCTTCCGGCGCTGCGTCCGACTCGGCATCATCTCCGATGTCGGCATTCGATGCGGCGGCGTATGCCTCTGCTTCAACAACGAACCCCGGCCAGTCCTCGGCTGAGTCGCTCGACGAGCTGATTTCGCGGCTGCGCGTGGTGCTCGACAGCCGGATCTTGGCTGTGGTCGATCTCGTGTGCCTGCTGGTGGCGGTGGTCGGCCTTAACAACTTCGTGCTGCTCATCGTGCTGCTGTTTGCGGGCTACGTGCTGCTGGACCGCTTCGTGTCGGTGCGGCGTGCGGTGATCATCGGAGGCACGGCGTGGTTTTTGGTGCTGCTGGCGGGCAATCTGCTGGTGGGCAGCGTCGGTCCCATCTACCTGAGTATCGATTACCTGTTCATGTTCTGCGGCTTCCTGCTGGCCGTGGCGCTGTGCGCAAGCTTTTTCGTGGGGCGCGCGCTGTACTACTACGGGGTCGATCGGGGCAGGGAGGAGGCCGACCAGGCGATCGCCCGCCATCTGGTCGACCGTCTGATCGAGCATCCGGATGAGCTCGGGCGCCTTGATGGCACCTACCTGGAGGTCGAAGGTGCCTTGAACCGCGTGCGGGCCCGCGAGCGTGCCGTGGCCGACGCCCTGCGCGACGAGGCGCGCCGCAAGGATGACCTGGTCACCTATCTCGCCCATGACCTCAAGACGCCGCTGGCCAGCGTGGTGGGCTATCTCTCGCTGCTCGAGGAGGCCCCGGACCTGCCCGTTGAGCAACGGGCGCGCTTCACCGGCATCGCGCTGGATAAGGCGCATCGCCTGGATGCCCTCATCGAGGAGTTCTTCGACATCACGCGGTTCGACTTCCACGACATCGTGCTGACGCGCGGCTACGTGGATCTGGCGCTCATGCTCGCGCAGGTTGCCGACGAGTTCTATCCGATCCTCACCGAGCAGGGCAAACAGGTTGAGGTTGCTGCCGAGCCGGGGCTGACGGTGCTGATCGATGGCGACAAGATGGCGCGCGTGTTCAACAACGTGATGAAGAACGCTGTCGCCTATAGCTATGAGGGGTCCACGATCAAGGTGGACGCGCAGCGCGCGGGCAAGGTGGTGCGGGTCCGCTTCGAGAACCAGGGCGATCCGATTCCTGCGCCCAAGCTGCAGGTGATTTTCGAGAAGTTCTACCGCCTGGATGCCGCGCGGGCCACCAACCGCGGCGGCGCGGGCCTGGGCCTGGCGATCGCCAGGGAAATCGTGGGGGCGCACGGTGGCAGCATCGCATGCGAATCGACCCCGGAGCACACGGTGTTCACGATCGAGCTCCCTGCCGAATAGGGTCGCCACGATCGAGCTTCCTGCCGAATAGGGCCGTCGGCGTTCTGTGCTGTATCGGCCGACCGTCTCCGCTGCCGGTGCTGGTTTCGTGCTGTCGGTGCTTGCAGGCTCCCGACTCCGTGCTGCTGCCGCATCCCGGGTGCGGTTTTGGCGCATGAGCGGGTCCAGGGTTCGGCTTCTGTCCATCGGCGGGATCCGGGGTTCGGATCACGCCCGTCTGCGGGATCCCGGGTGCAGATCACGTCCGTCTGCGGGATCCTGGGTTCGGTTTCCGTCCGTCTGCGGGATCCCGGGTGCGCCTTTGGTCCGTCCGCGAATCCAGGGTTCGGCTCCTGTCCATCGGCGGATCCAGGGTTCGCCTTCTGTCCATCGGTGAATCCGGGGTTCGTCTTTGGTTCGTCTGGAGGCGAAAAACGGCCCCAGACGGATGCAATCCGAACCCTGGTTTCACGGACGGCCGAAACCCGCACCCCAGTTGCGCGGACGGTCGAAACCCGAACCCTGGTTTCACGGACGGCCGGAATCCGAACCCTGGTTTCGCGGACGGCCGAAGCCCGAACCCTAGTTGCGCGGATGGCTGAAGCACGAACCCTGGTTTCACGGACGGATACAACCGGAACCCGAGCCGCGCGGACAGGCCGTGTAGACGGCCGAAACCCGAACCCCAGTTGCGTAGACGGCCGAAACCCGAACCCTGGAGCTGTCCGTGCCAGACGGGGCCGCATCGAAAGATGTCTCGACACGGGACCTGCGGCCTGTGAGAGCTGGCAGTTTACCGTTTCCTTACGCAAGGCTTGCCGGGTCCTGAACCGTGCTGCGTATGCTAGACGGGCATATGCATCACAATGAAGGGACAGCGGTGGATCGAACGTCAGAGGAAAGTGCGCGGATCATGGCGCGCGCGGCCGGCGAGGCGGCGGTGCGCGAGGTAGGGGAGACGCCCGGACTGGGGATGGAGCCCCCCGCAAAGGCGGCGCACCCGGTGTGTTTGGCCGCCCATGGGGTCAACCTGTTCTACGGGGACCATCAGGCGCTCAAACAGATTGACATCGACATCCCCGAGCGCGAGATCACCTCGTTCATCGGCCCGTCGGGCTGCGGAAAATCCACCTTGCTGCGCTGCTTCAACCGCATGAACGATTTCGTGAAGGACTGCCGTATCGAGGGGTCCATCACGCTGGATGGGCAGGACATCTATCACGGGTATCCGCCGGTGCTGCTACGTCAGCGGGTGGGCATGGTGTTCCAGCATCCCAATCCGTTCCCCATGAGCATCTACGACAACGTGGCCTACGGCCCGCGCGGCATGGGCGTGACGAGCCGGTCGGAACTCGACGGTCTGGTTGAGGAGTCGCTGCGTCGCGCGGCGTTGTGGGACGAGGTGAAAGACAAGCTCAAGGCATCCGGGCTCGGCTTGTCTGGTGGTCAGCAGCAGCGTCTGTGCATCGCCCGCGCCATCGCGGTGCGCCCGCAGGTGCTGCTGATGGACGAGCCCACCTCCGCGCTCGACCCGGTGTCCACCGTGCAGGTGGAGCAGCTCGCGCTTGAGCTCAAGCGCGACTACACGCTGGTGGTGGTGACCCATAACATGCAGCAGGCGGCGCGCATCTCCGACTCGGTGGCGTTTTTCCTGCTGGGCGAGTTGGTTGAGCATGGGGACACGACGCAGCTGTTCCGCGCGCCGAAAGACCGGCGGACGGAGGACTATCTCACCGGTCGTTTCGGCTAACACCTCCGGCTTCCCCAGATGCCCCATCTCGCCGGTCACTTGTCGCTTACGTGCCCAAGCACGCTTCGCTCCTCGTTCCCGGCGACCTGGAGCATCTGGGAAACCCGGACTCGGGCGCGGGGGTCGGGCGCCGCACGCAAGGCGTGCGCCCTCCTCGTTCGGGGCGACCTGTGGCACCTGGGGACCCGGGGAGCGGGGCCATGCCCGCCGGCTCACGTGTCGCTCACGTGCCCGAGCGCGCTTCGCTCCTCGTTCCCGGCGATCTGGACCATCTGGGAAACCCGGACTCGAGCGCGGGGTCGGGCGTAGCACGCAGGGGCCGGGGCAGAGCGCAGCGCGCAGGGGCAGGAACCGGGCACCGCGCGCAGGGGGCGACCGCTGCACGCAGAGGGACAGGGCACCGCGCGTGGGAGCTGATGTTGCACAGGGGCTGAAGCTGGGCGCCACGTGAAGAAGGCGGGCACCACGAGCGGGAGCTGATGCTGCGCAGGGACCGAAGCCAGACGCAGCGCGCACGAGACGAAGCCGGGGCCCGACGCGGGGACCGAAGCCGAGCGCATCACGTGAGGCGCGCCGAGGCGGCGGAACGCGGGGCGGTACAATGGGCACATGAGGAGCCGTAAAGGGGGCATCACATGATCTACTACGTTGAAGACGACGACAACATCCGCGGGCTCACGCTGTACGCCTTGCGCCAGCAGGGCATGGAGGCGGAAGGCTTCAGCTGCGACAGCGAGTTCAAGGCGGCGGTGGCCCGGCGCGTGCCCGACGCGGTGCTGCTCGACATCATGCTGCCCGACACCGACGGCTTGGAGATCATGCGTCGGCTGCGGGCAACCCCCGAGACGGCCACGGTACCCATCATGATGCTCACCGCCAAAGACACCGAGCTCGACAAGGTGGTTGCGCTCGACGGCGGCGCGGACGACTACCTCGCCAAGCCCTTTTCCCTCATGGAGCTCACGAGCCGTTGCCGGGCGCTGCTGCGTCGCGGTGGCATGATGAAGGCGCCCGTCACCGATGCGCTGCGGGTGGGCGGTATCGTGCTGGTGCCGAGCCATCGTCAGGTGATGGTGGACGGCCAGGAGGTCAAGCTCACCTTGCGTGAGTTCGACCTGCTGGAATATCTCATGCGCAAACCGGGTGTGGTGTTCACCCGCGAGGTGCTGCTGCAAAGCGTGTGGGGCTGGGACTTCGACGGCGGCTCGCGCACGGTCGATGTTCACGTGCAGACCCTGCGCCAGAAGCTCGGCGCGCATGCCGAGCAGATCGAGACGGTGCGCGGCGTAGGCTACCGCCTTGCCGAGGCGGGGCAGTAGCGTGGGCGGCGAGCGCCGGCTCGCAGGCACGCGCGGGGCGGTAAGCGAGGCCGCAGGCGACATGCGTCAGGCCCCGGCCGCGGGCGGCACGGCAGACGGCTCCCGGTCGGCGGGCGAGCAGCCAACGGCGGGCCGCCAGGCAACTGCTGCTGCGCCCGCAGGCGGCAAGCGTTCCCTGTCGAGCCGCGTGTTCGTGACCATGTTCTCCATCTCCATCGTGCTCATCGCGGTGTTCTCACTGGCAGGCTCGGTGTTCATGCAGCAGCGGCTGGCAAGCGCCACGCGCGCCGAGCTGGCCGACGAGGCCGAGGTCGTGGCCGCTTCGCTCAACACGGCACCGAGCTACACCACCTTGCTGCGTCGGCTGGGAATCGACAACACGCGCGTGACGTTGATCGCCGCGGACGGCACGGTGCTGTTCGACAGCGAGGAAGATCCGTCCGCCATGGGCAACCACGCGGACCGTCCCGAGGTCGCGCAGGCGCAACAGGACGGGCACGGCTCATCGGAGCGGCCGAGCTCCACGTTGGGCGAGGTCATGCTCTACGAGGCGGTGCGCCTGGCCGACGGCAGCGTGGTGCGCCTGGCGCAGGGGCAGGCCGGCTACCTCGCTATCATGGGAACGCTGCTCGTACCGCTGGTGCTGCTCGCCGTGGGCGGCGCGGTGGTGTCGGTGGTAGTGGCGCGCCGCGAATCGAGCCGAATCATCGCACCCCTGCTCGAGGTGGATCTGGACCATCCGCGCCGCAACGCGCAGCGGGCCTATGCGGAGATGGAGCCCATGCTGGAGCGCATCGAGAGCCAGCGCCAGGAGCTCAAGCGGCAGATGCGGGTGCTGGCCGACAACGACCGCATGCGGCGCGAGTTCACCGCCAATATCACCCACGAGCTCAAAACGCCGCTCACGGCCATCTCGGGATACGCCGAGCTCATCGCCAACGGCATGGTGGAGGCAGAAGAGGATCAACGCGATTTTGGGTGGCGCATCTACCAGGAGGCGGGTCGGCTCACCGCGCTGGTGAACGACATCCTCACGCTTTCGAACCTGGACGAGGCCGAGCATGGGGATGCGCAGACGGCGGCCACGAGTCTGGGCGCCTGCGAGCCGGTTGACCTGCCGCGCACGTTGGAAGGGGTCGAGCAACGTCTGGAGGCGGTGGCTGCTCGCGCCGACGTGCATTTTGAGCTGGCGTGCGAGCCGGCCTTGGTGGAGGGCGTGGCGCGTCTGATCGACATCATGGTCTACAACCTGGCGAGCAACGCGATTCGCTATAACCGTCCGGCGGGCACCGTGGAGCTCGCTTGCGGGCAGGAGCCGGGCGGCGGTGCGTTCGTGCGCGTGCGCGACACCGGTATCGGCATTGCCGAGGAGGAGCGCGACAAGATTTTCGAACGCTTCTACCGGGTGGACAAAAGCCGTTCGAAAGCTCGCGGCGGCACGGGTTTGGGCCTGGCGATCGTCAAGCACGCGGCGCTCTTCCACAAGGCGACGATCGAGGTGCAAAGCGAGCTGGGCGAGGGCACGAGCATCACCGTGCGCTTTCCGCCCGCGGCGCTCCTGCAGGCACCTCAGGCATAACCGCTAGCAGTCGCCAGCTAGCGGTCGCGATAGATGTCCTCGGCGCAAACGAATAGCACGCGATCGTTTGCGTAGCGCGCGCGTGTTGAGGTGCTGACAGGTTCTTTGGTGAACAGCGCACGCCAGGTTTGCTCATAGCCGGGAACAAGGCGGGCGCGCTCGGCGAGCAGCTCGAGCGCCTCTCGTTCGTTGACCTGGTTGCGCCATTTGCATTCGCCCACGAGCAGCTGTTTGCGTACCGGGTTGCCGATCACGACATCGATTTCCTCTTGCTGGCGTGTCGCGGGATTTGCGCCCCACCACGAGCCGAATGCGGTGGGGGTAAAAGGCGTTTCGCCGAGCTTCGCTTGATCGATGAGCCATGCGCGGCAGATTTCCTCAAACCAATGGCCGGTGTAGGTGGCAAGGATGTCGGGTTGGAGGGTTTCGAGAAGAACAAGGCTGCCGGCGTGCTGCTCGATGGCGTCTATGTGCCTCTGGACGAAGCGGTACCAGAAGGCGAAGCAGGGTTCTGCAAGCTGGTAGATGCCCTTGCGCGAGGTCTGTGCGTTTTCCCCGAAGGGCGCGGTGCGCCTGATGAGCCCCATCGATCGCAGGGTAAGCAGGTATTTGCCCACCTTGGTGCGTTCTTCTCCCACACGGTCGGCAATCTGATGCTGGCGGTTCGCGCCGTTGGCGATGGCGTCGAGGATGGAGCTGTACACGGCGGGTTCGCGCAGCTCCTGACGAAGCAGCATGAGCGGCTCCTCATAGAGCAGGCCCTCTTTGGTGAAAAAGAGACGCTCAAGGTTTTCAAGGAGCGTCTGATCCTCATCGATCATGGAGAGGTAGTAGGGCGTTCCGCCAAAGCAGGCATAGTATGCAACGAGCTGCTCGGGTTCCGTGCTCGCGAGCATCTGCGCCGCTTCGAGATAGCTGAACGGTGCGAGATGGATCTGCGCGGTTCTGCGGCCGAAGAGGGGGTTTCTCTCTCCGAGCGCGCGAACCGAGCCCGTCGAGGCATCGCCGAGAACCTTCTCTTCCATGAAGCCCTGGTTGCTACCTGTGATGATAAAGAAGATGTTGGTGTGGCTGAGCTGGTGGTCGATGATGGCCTGTAAGGACGAAAGCAGGCCGGAGCTTGCGGAGGCGGCGTAGGGGAACTCATCGAAGATGAACACCAGGTGCTGCTCGCGTGCCTGGCGGGCAACGAAGGAGAACGCTTGGTCCCAGCTGGAAAATGCAGTGTCGAGAGGCAGGCCGAAGTGCTCGTTGATGGTGCGGGAGAAATCAGCGAGGTTCATGGCGTCGCTTTGGACTTTGGCGGTGAATGCGAGCGTCGGCTTGTCTTTGGCAAACTCAAAAGCGAGCGTCGTTTTTCCCACACGGCGTCTGCCGTAGAGGACGACCATCTGAAACTCGCTTTTGCGATAGAGGCGGTTCAGCTCCGAGAGCTCGTGCTCCCGACCGGTGAAGTGCTTGGCCATGGTTCCTCCGTGCGTGCAGATTGACTACTCGTAAGTATACTACTCGTGAGTAGTCAATTTGCACGGGGTACACGGGCGTATGCGGCTTGCGGGTGTACGGGGCGAACGGCGCGCATGAGGAGAACGATGCGCATAAGGGTACGGCGCCCGCAGCCGCGCGGCGCGCACGCCCGCCGCAAGGGGGCGCCGCATCTCCGCGGTGATCGCTGGGCCTGTCGTACCGCTGGGCCTGTCGCGCCGACGTATCCGCCGCTGGTTCTGCCGCCCCTGCGTCCGTCGCAGCACCTATGCCGGCACGCTGGTTGACGCCTGCCAGTTGATGGCGCAGTCGAGCACCTGCTGCGGCGCGTCCGGTGCCTGCCCGCCCAACAGGCTCAGCAGCATCTCGCAGGCGCGGCGCCCTTCCTCGTCGATGGGTTCGATGATCGTGGAGATGCTCGGCGTGGTCAGGCCGGTCCACTCGTCGCCGTTGAGGCCGATGAGCCCGATCTGGTGCGGCATGAGGTGGGCCATAGGCTGCAGCGCGCGAAACACGCGGGCGAGCGCCCATTGGTTCTGCACGAAGATCAAGGTGCGGCGCGCTGGGTTGAGCTTGAATTTGAAATGGTCGGTCAGGGCGCTCACGCTGGGCGTATCATGCTGCACCGCCAGCTCACGGTACGTGAGGCCGTGGGCCGCCAGCGCGTTGGCAAACCCCTGGAAGCGCTCCATGCGCGTGCGCATGCGAGTCGTATCGGCGGCGAGCGTGAGGAACTCCTCGTAGCCGGCCTCGATGCAGGCGGTGATGGCGGTGTAGACCCCGTCGTACAGGTTCGTTTTGATCCAGGGTGTGTCCAGGGTGTAGAGGTCGCAGTCGTAGAAGATGACCGGCCTGCCGGCACGCTCGATGCGTTCCTTGATGGCGCGGAAGTTCGAGGTCGGTTGGATGATGAAGCCGTCGGCGCCGAGCGACAGCATCTTCTCGACGTACATCGACTCGGTTTCGACGCTGAAGTTGGTGGTGCACACGACGGTTTGATAGCCGTTGGCGTGGGCGACCTGCTCTATGCCGTTTAAGACCTTGCCCGCCCAGATGTTGGTGTTGTCCAGGATGAAAACGGCGATGACGTGCGTGTCCTTGCCGTTTAAGGTCTGCGCCTGCGCGTTCGGGACATAGCCGGTGTCGCGGATGACGCGCGCGATGCGCTGCTGCGTCTTGGCGCCGAGCTTATCGGTTTTGCCGTTCAGATAGTAGGACACGCTTGCGGTGGACACGCCTGCCTGCTTCGCGACGTCGGTGATGGTGGGTCGTGATTGCGCCATGTGCCCTCCCGTTGCGTGGACAGCGCGTGCCGTGCCGCCCGAAGCTGTTGCGAACAGACCGCCTGCCGAAAAAAACGAATAGTTCTTGACTTTTGAAAAGGTGGTCGAAGCCCATGGTATCACGTTTGGTTAACGGTGTAACTAAAAACGTGTTCATAGCACCTGACCTGCCCGTTTATCGAAAAACAGTTTCCCTTTGCGCGTCTGCGGCCAATAATGGAGCCACAAAGACCAAGGCGCCCGGCACGGATGCGCAACTGCTCCGGAGAACCCGTGCCAAGCGCCTTGCGAGCTGCACGATGTGCATATCCGAAAGGGGTAGACATGAAGATCGTAGCCGTGGCCGCCTGCACCGTGGGAATCGCGCACACCTATATGGCCCAGAAGGCCATCGAGGATGAATGCGCCAAGCGCGGTATCGAATGCAAATGCGAGACGCAGGGCGGGATGGGCATCGAGAACGAGATTGAGGACGACGACGTGGAGGATGCCGACTTCGCCCTGCTGGCCGTGGCGATTGGCATCGAGGGCGAGGAGCGTTTCGAGGAGCTCGCCGATGCGGGGAAGGTTTTGACGATCGACCCGGCCGAGGTCATCGCACATCCGGCAGAGGTGATCGACCGACTGATCGCGCTGTAGGCGCAGGCACCGAAGGGAGGGCCGCGACATGTTCAAAAACATCGGCAAAGACCTGCTCAAGGCATTCAACACCGGCGTATCGTACTTCATCCCCATCGTGGTGATCGGTGGCGTGTTCCTGGCGTTCTCGCTCGCCACGGGCACGGCGGGCGACACGGGCATGGAAGTGACCAATCCGTTCTTCCAGAGCCTGAACACCATCGGCATGGCGGGCATCTCGATGATGATTCCCGTGCTGGCGGCCTATATCGCCTACTCGCTGGGCGGCAAACCCGCCCTGGCGCCGGGCTTCGTGCTGGGCTATCTGGCGAACAACCCGGTCACCACCGCCGATGGCGCTTCGGTGTCCACCGGTTTTCTGGGTGCCATGCTGCTGGGCGTGTGCGCTGGGTACTTCGTGAAGTGGACCAAGACCTGGAAGGTGGGCAACACGGTCCGCACCATCATGCCCATCCTGATCGTACCGATTTTGACCTCGCTGGTGCTCGGCATGGTCTACATCTACGTGCTCGCCTATCCGCTCGGCCTGTTCATGGGCTGGCTCACCGATGTGCTCGGCAGCCTGCAGGGTGGCTCGGCGGTGGTGCTGGGCGCGGTGATCGGCATCATGACTGCTGCCGACATGGGCGGCCCCATCAACAAGACCGCCTCCACGTTCACGATGGCGCTCATGACCACCGGCATCTACATGCCCAACGGCGCGTTCCGCGTGGCGGTTGCCATTCCGCCGCTGGCGTGCGGCATCGCGGCGCTCATCGCACGCAACAAGTTCGATGACGCCGATCGTCAGCTCGGCGTCACCTCGATCTTCATGGGACTGATCGGCATCACGGAGGGCGCGATTCCCTTCGCCGTGAAGGACCTGAAGCACACGCTGCCGGCCATCATGGTGGGCTCGGGTGTTGGTGCGGCGCTTGCTGCCATGCAAGGTGTGGAGTGCTTCGTGCCCCACGGCGGCATGATCGTGGCCGCCGCGACGAGCAACCCGCTGCTGTTCACTGTCGATATGGCCATCGGCACCGCGGTGGCGGTGGCGCTGCTGGTGGCGCTCAAGCCCAAACTTGCCGACGGCACGAAGGCGACGGGCAAGGCCAAGGCGGCGTAGGGTCGCTTGGGATCGTGTGGGGCCTGTCTCTTATACACATCTCCGAGCCCACGAGACGTAGAGGAA
>CABRIF010000036.1 GCA_902470925.1 uncultured Collinsella sp.
ACGCTGGCGCAGACATTCACGGTCACTAACACCGGCGATGTGGACCTGCCGTTCTCGGTGGGCGGCCATCCTGCGTTCAACGTGCCCGCTCCGGGTGCCGATGACGAAGCGTTCGAGGACTACGAGCTGGTGTTCAGCCGCCCGTGGAGCTGCGAGTCGCCCAAGATCGCCGAGGGTGGCCTGGCGACTTACGAGGATTCCTACGTGTCGGTGGATAACACCGACGTGGTGCCGCTGACGCACGACAGCTTTGCCTTCGATGCGATCGTGCTCGATCACGTGCCCGACAACACGCTCACCCTGCGCGGGTCGAAGAGCGGCCACGGCGTGCGCGTGGACTTCCCGGGGTTCAACTACATCGGCGTGTGGTCGGCGGCGGGCGAGGCGCCGTTTGTGGCGCTTGAGCCCTGGACGGGTCACGCCACGCTGACCAGCGAGGACGATGTACTCGAGCACAAGCGCGACATCACGGTCCTGCCCGCCGGCGGTGTTGACGAGCGGACGTTCACGATCACGCTGCTGTAGAGGCGGCGTGGGGCCGGGGCTTGGGCGGTGGCCATCTCGAGACCCCGGGTTCGCTTCCGAGACATTGAGGATTTTTTGGTTCGTCCCGTGGACATCCAGGGCCGTTTTTGGCCCCTGGATGGATGCGAGACGAACCCTTTGTTCTGTTTTGCCATCTGGATGGACACGGGGCGAACCCGGATTTTGCCTTGTCACATGGGTGGATACGAGACGAACCCGGGATCGCGCCTGTGCGTTCAGATGGACGGTGTGCGAACCCCGAATCCTGCTCGTGTCTCCAGATGGACGGCGTGCGAACCCCGAATTCCGTTCATGGCTCCAAATGAACGCGGCGCGAACCCCATCTTGCCTTTTCCTTTTTCAATTTGGTTCGTTGCGGGGTTTCCGGAATCTAGGGTTCGGCAAATTGCCATCGAAGGATTTTGGGTTCGTCTTCTGCCCATCTGAGAGCAAAAATGGGGATCAGATGGACGAAAGGCGAACCCTCGTTTTCTAAACGGACGAAGCGCGAACCCGGGATTGCTCCTGCACCTCCAAATGGACCGCGCACGAACCTAGGATTGCGCCCGCGCTTCCAAACGGGCTGCGCGCGAACCTGGGATTACGGCTGTGTCTCCAAATGGACAGCGCGCGAACCCGGGATTGCGCTGGGATCCCAAACGATTGCTGCGCATGCTGTCTCTGTGTGCCGTACCGATACGGTTGCCGGGCGGAACCTGCTGCGCATGTTGCCGCACTGCACCGTCGCAGCTGCGGGGCAATGTGCACCGTGCCATCGCCGCTGTCGGGCGAAACCCGTCGAGCCAAGCCTGAGCGTCTCCGGCGCCGTTGCGGTTTGGGTAGGCCGGACCGTCGAGCCGAAATCGCCGTGCATGAGCGTGGGGAAATGCCGCTGTCGGGCGAAGCATGTCGAGCAAAACCCGTGCGCCTTCGGCGTCGTTGCGGTTTGGGTGGGATGCCCCGCCGAGCCGAAATTGCCGTGCATCAGCGTAGGGAAATACGCTTCAAATATACCAAAAAAGCGGCATTTATATGCATGCTTGAGCCTATGGCAAATCGGTAGTAACCAACAAACCAATTTATCTAACGCCCGGTTATATTACGGTAAAGTGGTTTACTGGTAGGTACCAATTTTGACCGTTTACCGGTGAAAACCGACCGTTCGCCGGGCTGTGCTCCATTCATACATCGAATGGATGATTTCTTCCCCTACCGTAGGGAGGATAAACCATTGGGTGAATGCTGCCTGCATGCTCTAGAGGGGGCAAGCGGAGACACCCGGAACGTGGAGAGGAGAACGCATGAGGAAACGCACGCTTACCACCGCAGCGGTTGCCGCCGCTCTGGTGGGTGCGCTTGGCTTCGCCGCGCCGCCTGCATTCGCAGCTGGCTACGGCAGCGTCAGCGCATCGACGAGCGGCGACACGGTCAGCATCGGCAACGACGAGATCAGTCGCACGTTCAACATCGCGGGCAACAAGCTCAAGACTGGCGTTATCGACAACAAGCTGGGCAAAACCCAGCTCACCCCCCCCCGGCGACGGGTCCGAGGAGTTCTACATCGAGGGTCTGGCCGAGCAGGTTCGTCAGGAGCCTGAGAACGCGCTGACCAGCGTGAAGCCCAAGGCTGGCGGTGCCAATGGGACCGCAGTTAAGGGCATCAGCGAGATGCAGAGCGAAAAGGCGGTCGCCACAAACGCCATCGATGGTGACCCCGAGACCTATTGGTGCTCCGAGGAAACCGCAAGCGGGCATCCGTGGTTCGAGCTCGATTTCGGTGCTGATAAGACGCTCAGCAAGATCATCTACACCCCGCGCGTTGCCAACGCGAGCTACCAGTGCACCGGGCAGATCTATGCCATGAAGGTGCAGAAGTGGGATGGCTCGAAGTGGGTCGATGTTAAGACTTTTAACCTGCAGAAGGGCGCCGACGCTGGCAAGCAGACGCTCGAGCTGGATGCGGATGTCACAACTTCGAAGCTGCGTCTCGAAGTTACCGATTCCTATTACTGGAAGACCGACATGGCTGGCAAGGTTGCCAACATCGCCGAGATCGATGTTCAGGACGCCAAGGGCAAGTCGGTTATCGAGAAGGCCACGAAGGCCGAGAGCTGGAAGGTCGAGACAACCTCCAGTGCTAATGGTGACGGCGACGGTCCGAATGCTCTGATCGACGGCAACAGCTCTACTTATTGGCACTCCAATTACGGCGACGGCACCGGAACGGTGAATAAGCTCCCGGTTGACATCACGCTCGACCGCGGTTCCGCCACCACCGCGTTCCAGACGGTGGGCTACCTGCCTCGTCCGACTTCCGCCAACGGCAACTGGAAGAAGGTCGAGGTCTACGCCGCCGACAGCAAGGACAAGCTCTTCTCCGACGCCAACAAGCTCAAGAGCGCCGACGGTTCCACCACCTTCGACGTCTCCTACGCAGGCATGTACGGCTCGGGCGACGAGGCGGGCGCCAAGTGGATCTACCTCGGCCTCGAGAAGGCGTGCGACAAGCGCTACGTGGGCATCCGCGTGATCGACGGCCAGGGCGAGAAGTTCGCCGCCGGCGCCGAGATCGATCTGTTCTCCGAGCAGTTCACCTCGGTTCCCTCGGTGAAGGCCCCCTCCATCAAGGCATCCGACCTCACCCTCACCGGTGCCCCCACCATCGAGGACACGAACGCCACCATCAACGGCGAGCCCAAGCACGGCAAGCTCATCACCTTCAACTTCCAGCCGGTTGATTTCGGCAACGGCAAGGTGACGGTGGCGCAGAAGGTCGTTATGTACGACGGCGACCACTACATGCGCAAGTGGCTCGAGATCGAGTCCACCGACAAGGACGTGCGTTTCAGCTTCATCGACGGCGAGCACCTCAACGTGAAGGGCGCCAAGAATACCTGGACCATCCCCACCGACAAGGGTGGCGTGGTGTCCATGACCGCTGAGCGCTCCATCCTCGGTCAGCCGTTCTACGCCGAGGGCATGTTCTTCGGCTCCGAGTTCCCCGAGACCGATACGCAGATCGTCTCGGATAGCGACGCGCGCCTCGGCCGCGCCCGCTACTGGACCGGCAAGAACTTCACCGACTTCGAGCGCGACAACCAGCTCACCACCGACGGCAAGTACGTCTCCTGGCAGACCGTCTGCGGCGCCACGCGCTCTGACGGCTCCGACATGAACGTCATCCAGGCCGACTTCTTCTCCTACATCGAGAGCATCGCCAAGCCCAGCGAGTTCCGCATCCAGTACAACTCCTGGTTCGACAACATGATGTTCATCGACGACGAGAACATCCTCGACTCGTTCAAGGCCGTTGACAAGCACCTGAACGAGACCGCCCTGCGTCCGCTCGACTCCTACGTGGTGGACGACGGCTGGAACAACTACCGTCCCACCGAGGGCGAGCTACAGGGTGCCGACGACATCCGTCGTAACGGCGAGGGCATCAACACCGACGGCTTCTGGACCTTCAACTCCAAGTTCCCCGATGGCCTGACGCCGTCGTCGAACCTGGTGCAGAAGCTCGGCTCCAACTTCGGCGTGTGGATCGGCCCGCGCGGCGGCTATAACTACTATGGCCAGCTTGCCGGCATCATCCAGGCGGCCGGCAACGGCTCTGCCGCGGGCGGCTCCATCGACGTGGCCGACCAGCGCTACGTGACCAAGTTCCAGGAGATGGCCCAGACCTGGATGGAGGACTACGGCGTCAACTACTGGAAGTGGGACGGCTTTGCCGACAACGGCCAGTACAGCGCGTTCCAGCAGGGCGAGGGCGCCGTTGGTTACGACGAGAACCACCACCACATGTACGGCGGCCCCAACGGCTACTACCACGTGACCGACCTGTGGGAGAAGTGGATCGTCCTGTTCGAGAACGTCTGGAAGACGGCCGACCAGGAGCAGATCGACGACCTGTGGATTTCGCTCACCTGCTATGTGAACCCGAGCCCCTGGTTCCTGCAGTGGTCCAGCTCCGTGTGGCTGCAGTGCACCCACGACCGCGGTGACTTCACCAACGGCCTGCTGAACGACAAGATGAACACGATGCTCACCTACCGTGACGCGTGCTACTACGACTTCATCAAGAGCCACCAGTTCCAGTTCCCGCTGGCCAACATCTACAACCACGATCCGGTGTACGGCAAAGAGGGGACCGGCATCACCGCCGACTCCATGAACGGCGAGCAGTTCCGCAACTACCTGTTCATGCAGGGCACGCGTGGCACCGCCTTCTGGGAGCTCTACTACTCCGACTCCCTGTTCAACACCGAGAAGTACCTCATCAACGCCGACTTCCTCAAGTGGGAGGAAGAGAACTTCGACATGCTGCGCAATGCCAAGATGATCGGTAGCGGCAGCCCAGCCGAGAACGTGAAGCTCGGCGGCTTCTCGAGCGGCGGCGAGCAGAGTGCCTACGGCTTCTCCGGCTGGAACACCGCAGGTGACGAGGGTATCGTTTCCATGCGCAATCCTGCCACGACGGAGAAGACCATCGAGTTCACGCTCGATGCCGGCATCGGCTGCACCTCCGACGGCGAGTACAAGATGGTCATCGACCACTCCTACGCCGAGGACGGCAAGACGGTGACCCCTGCCTCCAAGAGCACCTTCAAAAAGGGCGAGAAGATCACCATGACGCTTCAGCCCGGCGAGACCCAGATCTGGCACTTCTCCAAGGATGGCGACACCACGGCGCCCGAGCTCACCAAGCTCTCCGCTGAGGACAACACCACCCTGCGCGTGCAGGTCAGCGAGCACGTTTCCGACGCTGCGTTCGAGGCGACCGTCAACGGCGAGCAGGTCAAGCTGGCCGACGACGCCGTGCGCGCCTACGCCGACCTCAAGACCTTCGACATCACGCTGCCGGCTGCCTATGCCGACGGCGCCAAGGTCGAGATCAAGGCCACCGCGGGCAAGGACGCCGCGGGCAACAAGCTGTCCGGCTCGATCTCCCGCGCGGTCTACACCAACGGCGTGATCGCCTCCTCCACGACCGTGAGCAACCCGGCCATCTCGGTTGCGGACCGTTCCGTGACCGGTCACGACGGTTTTGCCGCCACGGTGACCGTGAAGGACGCCGTTGCGGGCCAGACCATTCTGTCCCAGGGCGATCAGTGGTCGCTCGCGATCAACGCCGAGGGGTACGCCACCTTCACCATGAACGGTGTCACCGCCACCTCCGACGTCAAGCTCTCTGGCACCTCCAGCGTTGCCGGCGTGCGTGAGAACAACGGCATGCTCAAGGTGTACGTGAACGGCGAGGTTGCCGGCTCCGCGTACGACGAGAAGAACGTTTCCTACGATGTGACCGCCGCCAAGATCGAGGCCAACAAGGCCGCGGGCACCCTGTCCAACGTGACGGTGTACGATTACGCGCTCGGTTACGATGAGGTTCCCGGCTCCCCGCTGGATGAGCTTGTGAAGAAGGCTGAGGCCTACAAGCAGTTCGCTTCTGCGGATTCCTGGACCAAGGCCGGCATGGACGAGCTGATCGCCGCTGCCAAGGCTGCACTCGAGGGCGACGATGCGACTGCTATCCAGGCCGCGTACGACAAGCTCTTTGCGGGCTACATGTCGCTGATTCCGGGTGAGGCCGAGCAGACGGTGAGCAACCTGGCCAAGGGCACCACGCCCACGGCCGCTTGGGTTGACCCGGATGAGAAGGCTGAGGTGACCAACACCGGCAGCCCGCTCACTAACGCGACGGACGGCGTGATCAACACCGACAGCTATGGCATCTTCGGCAACGACGGTGCTAAGGTCAAGAAGCCCGCCTACATGCAGATCGATCTGGGCAAAGAGGCTACGATCGAGTCCATTGACCTGACCCGGTACTTCAAGGACAGCCGTACCTACGGTGCTACCGCGCTCGTGGTGTCCAACACCGAGGACTTCTCCGAGAAGACCGTTCTGTACTACTCCTCCGACGACAAGAACACCGATGTGTTCGGGTTGGGCGAGAAGCCCACGGCCGACCTCTACGTTGAGACCAAGGACGGCAAGCGCGTCTATGGTAACGAGGGCGATGAGGCTGTGCAGGCCCGCTACATCCGCCTGTATGGCAACGGTGTCCAGAGCAACGGCAATCTCGAGAACCACATTGTGGAGCTCGCGGTCAACGGCTACTTCAAGACCGAACTGACCGACCCGTACAACCTGGACGACCTCAAGAGCCTGATTTCCCGCGCGGAGACGGCGCTTAAGAGCGCGGACACTTACACGGATGAGTCCGTGGCCGCTCTCAAGGACGCGTTGGCCGCTGCCAAGGAGGTCGTGAAGACCATCGAGGCCGAGGCTGAGAAGGGTGAGTACACCAAGCCGCTCAGCTACGTCGAGGAGGCTCGCACGGCGCTTGCGGGCGCGCTGGAGGGTCTGGTTGTGAAGGACGAGCCGGTCGATCCGGACAAGCCTACCGACCCCGACACGCCGAATCCCCCGGTGAACCCGGGTGACCCGGACAACAACGGCGGGGACAACGGTGCCAATGGCGATAATGGCGCCAATGGTGGCAACACCAACAACACCAAGCCTGGTTCGGGCTCGAATGGCAACCTGCCGCACACCGGCGACAACACGGTTGTGGCCGTGGCCGGCGTGGCGCTCGCCGCGGTTGCCTGCACCGCAGCAGGCGTTGCAGTGAAGCGCCGCCGCTAGCCTGCCTTCGCAGCCTGCAATTTGGGGACGGGGTCGTTTCGTTCAGCCGAAACGGCCCCGTCCCCGTTCTGTCGAGACGACCCCATATCCGCCTTGCAGGCCCTGTCTCCATGTTGTGGAGCGCGGTGTCCGTACGAAACGAACCCGTCCCCAAACTGCACATGCATGGCACATCCTGCATGCACGAAACGAACCCGTCCCCAAACTGCAGCCAAACTGCGTTGGTTAGGCGGCGGGGTGGCTCATCTCGCCG
Organism: uncultured Collinsella sp.; assembly: GCA_902470925.1. Lineage (GTDB taxonomy): Bacteria > Actinomycetota > Coriobacteriia > Coriobacteriales > Coriobacteriaceae > Collinsella. The sequence continues at coordinate 7,430 of CABRIF010000036.1, forward strand.
TGCTGGTAGAGGGTGGCGGTGGGCTCGACACGGCGGGCGCCGCGTGCCATAAGGGCCTGGATGATGTCATCGGAAAGGGCGATGGAGCCTTCTGCGGCACCAGCGGTCTGACGAGCGAGCAGCGCCAGGTCCTCACGCGCTGCCGAGACGCGGGCAACTCCGTCATCCAGGCGCACGCGAACCTGTTTGAGACCGCGTTCATGCAGGTAGTCCTCACAGGCGCGAATCGTGTCCAGCTTTTCGGGGGTGAGCTGCTCGCCGCAGGGGACGCGCGTTGCCATGCACGCCCCTGCAGGCAGATCCCACACGGCGCAGCCCCATGCGCGCAAAAGCTCGCGCTCCTCGGTCTTATCCCAGCCGGTTTCCATGAGGGGCGATCGCACGCCCATTTCCTCAACCGCGCGCATACCCGGTCGGTAGTCGCCGACGTCGCTGGCATTGCTCCCGTCGGCCACCACGGCGATGCCGCGCCGCTGCGCTTCGGCGATGATGGTACTAAACACCGCCTGCTTGCAGTGGTAGCAGCGGTCGTGCGGGTTGGCGGCCACCGCGGGAACGGAGAGCGGGTCCACAGCGATGCGGGCAAGCGGAAGCCCCAGGCGCCCCGCTTCGCGCTCGAACGAGCTTTGCTCGGGAGTGCCGACAAACGGTGAGTCGACGTGAATGAGCAGCACGCGGTTGCGCGGCAGGGTCCGCGCCGCCACCGTTGCCAAAAACGTGCTATCCACGCCGCCGGAAAAACCGATGGCAACCGAGCCGTAGGAGCGCAGGAGCTCCTCGAGTGCGGCAAGTTTGCGTGCGTTTCTCGGGGCGTGTTCGCCCTGTGCATCATTCGACCCGTGTTCGCTCTGCGCGTCCCCCTCGCTCTCAAAAACCTCATCGACATGGGATGCAGATATAGAAAAATCGGATGCAGCTACCTTGCTATGCACGAATACACTCCTTTTTACCAGCTGTTGTCCTGCGCGTGTTGTCTGCAGGCGCAGACGCTAGAATACTACCGTTATGCGCCGATGACGGAAAGGACATGCGCGGTGGTCGAAGCGGTTGTGTTTGACATGGACGGGACGTTGGTTGATTCGGAGAGCGTCAGCGTGGCCTCGTGGCGCGCAACCGCCGCCGAGCTCGGCTTCCCGTGGCCCGATTCCGTTGGGCGCACGCTGATCGGCCGCAACGTCACGTCGTGCATGAAGCTGCTGACGGACCATCTGCAGGGCGATTCTGAACTGGCCGAGCGTGCCATGCAGCTGCATATCGACCTGTTCAACATCATGGCCGAAAACGACCTGCAGCTTATGGCCGGTGCGCGTGAGGCATTGCAGGCGTTGAAGGGGGCCGGGATGCGCGTGGGGCTGGCAACGTCCACGCATCGCGTGCGCGCGGAGCAGCGCCTGGTGCGCTTCGATTTGCTCGGAGCCTTCGATGCGATGGTGTTCGGAGATGAGGTGGAGCGCAGCAAGCCGAAGCCCGACATCTTTGTGGAAGGTGCGCGCCGCCTGGGCGTGGAGCCGGGCCGGTGTGCGGCGATTGAGGACTCGTTCAACGGGGTGCGTGCGGGCCATGCTGCCGGCATGCACGTGTTCATGGTGCCCGACCTGGTGGAGCCTACGCCCGAGATCGCGTCGCTGTGCGATGCGGTGTTGCGGAGCCTGCACGAGCTGCCGGCGGCATTGGGGATTGCGGCAGAGAAATAGGGGCCAGCCGAGCCGCTACCCCCGTGTGCGGCGTGTGCACGGGCGCGCGTCGCACGTACCTTGCAGGCCCTCGCGGCGCCTTGCGCCTGGAAACGGGTACGGTGCGCAGCCGTGCAGTCAACGAAACGGGCGGCTCCATGCGTTCGAGACGCCATCCGACGCCCGCAGCGCACAGCGCCCGCTTCCGCTGGAGAGAGATAGCGGGAACGGGCGCTCGGCCATGCGCTGCCGATTCGGGTTAAGCCGGGCCGCCTTGGCAGCGAAGGCGGCCCGGCATCGAGTTGTCTTGGGGCAAAACCTACTTCATGATCTTGCGGAACAGGCTCACGACGTCGTCATAGGCGGCCTCGCGGGGGTTGCCCGGGAAGCAGGCGTCGGCCATGGCATCGCGCGCGAGGGTGTCGAGCTCGTCTTCGGTGATGGCGTCGCAGGTCTTGGGGATCCGCACGTCCTCGGACAGCTGCTTGACCGCGGCGATGGCGGCGTCGGCTGCCTCGTCGGTGCTCATGCCGCTGGTATCCACACCCATAGCCACGGCAACCTGCGCCAGGCGCTCGGTCACCACGGGCTTGTTGAACTCCATCGCGATGGGCAGCAGCATGGCGCAGGCCACGCCGTGCGGCGTGTCGAAGTGCGCAGACAGCGTGTGCGCCATGGCGTGGTCGACGCCCAGGCCGACGTTGGAGAAGCCCATGCCGGCGATGTACTGGGCAAGCGCCATGCCTTCGCGGCCGGAGCCCGGCGTGCCGCTTGTGGCCTCGGCCACGGCATCGCGCAGGTGCTTGGAGATCAGCTCGATGGCCTTGAGGTGGAACATGTCAGACATCTCCCAGGCGCCCTGGGTGGTATAGCCCTCGATCGCGTGGGTGAGCGCGTCCATGCCGGTGCTCGCGGTGAGGCCGGCGGGCATGGTGACCATCATCTCGGGGTCGACGACGGCCACCTCGGGTGCGTCGTTGGTGTCAACGCACACGAACTTGCGGACCTTCTCCACATCGGTGATGACGTAGTTGATGGTGACCTCGGCTGCGGTGCCGGCCGTGGTGGGGACGGCGATGGTGAACACGGCATGGTTCTTGGTGTCGGCCACGCCCTCCAGGCTGCGGACGTCGGCGAACTCGGGGTTGGTGATGATGACGCCGATGGCCTTGGCCGTATCCATGGCCGAGCCACCGCCGATCGTTACGATGGAGTCAGCCTCGGCGGCCTTGAAGGCCTCAACGCCGTCGGTGACGTTTTCGATGGTGGGGTTGGGCTTGATGTCGGAGTAGACGCTGTAGGCGATGCCCGCCTCATCGAGCAGGTCGGTGACCTTGCCCGCCACCCCGAACTTCACGAGGTCGGGGTCGGTGCAGACGAAGACCTTCTTGCAGCCGCGGCGGCTAAGCTCACCCGGGATCTCCTGGATGGCGCCGGCCCCGTGGTAGGAGATGGTGTTCAAAACGATGCGATTTGCCATGGTGCAGTCCTTTCTCGCTGGTTGACCACGCGAATCCGAGAACGAAGACGCTGCGGCCCGCGTGCCGATGCTCCCATCATACGCCGACAAGCGACTGTTGCTTCCACAAATGAAACGCTTCAAGTTAAATCGACCGTTCACCGATGAAAACCGACCGCTCGCCGGGAAGACTTCCGGGATAACCCTTGCATTATGAATCGCTTCAAAATAAGATGTGACAGCGAAAAATGAAACGTTTCAAGAAAGAAGCGGCTGTTGCAACAGTGGAAATGAGAGTCCGCAGAGACATCGGAGACAGTGAACAAGGGAACCCAAAGCGGCGGGCAGAGGTGCCCGAAGCAACGAGTGGAGGTGCTCGGGGCAATGAGTGGAGGTGCCTAAAGCAACGAGCAAGGGAACCCGAAGCAGCGGGCAAGGCGTTCAGAGCAACGGGCAAAGGCGCCCGGAGCAACGAGCAGGGGCACCAAGAGCAACGGGCAAAGCTGCTCACAGGGGCACCAAGAGCAACGAGAAAGGAAGGCAACACATGCAAACGAGCAAGGTGGACGATGCGCCGATGGCGGACACAGCGGTGCCCGTCGGCCACGCAGCCTATGCGGCGGTAGACATCGGCGCTTCGAGCGGCCGCGTGCTCATGGGCTGGGTCGAGGACGGCACCATGAGGCTGGAAGAGGTCTATCGCTTCGACAACCTGCAGCATCGCCGGGATGGTCACGATTGCTGGGATGTCGAGGCCCTGTTCGACCATGTGCTGCGCGGTCTCAAGGTTGCCAAGGAGCAGACGGGCGCGGTGCCGGCAAGCATCGGCATCGACACCTGGGCGGTGGACTTCGTGCTGCTGGATGCCGAAGATCGTCTGGTGGGCGACGCGGTGGCCTATCGCGATGACCGCACCCAGGGCATGTATGAGGTTGCGGATGCGCTCATGTCTCCGCAGGAGGTCTACGCGCGCACCGGCATCCAGCGGCAGCCGTTCAACACGGTCTACCAGCTGCTGGCGCTCAAACGCGAGCATCCGGAGCAGCTTGACGCCGCGCGCACCCTCCTCATGATTCCCGATTACCTGAACTTCCGCCTCACGGGCCGCAAAACATGCGAATACACCAACGCCACCTCAACGAGCCTGCTGAACGCTCGAACCCAGCAGTGGGATGCGGGCATCCTCGACGCCATGGATCTACCGCACGAGATCTTCCTGGCGCCGAGCATGCCGGGCACGGTGGTGGGTGCGCTGGCACCCGAGGTCGCGGCGAGGGTGGGATATGAATCCACCGTGGTGCTGCCCGCCACGCATGATACCGGGTCGGCGTTTCTGGCGGTGCCCGCACGCGATGACCAGGCGGTCTATCTCTCGTCCGGCACCTGGAGCCTGCTGGGTGTGGAGAACGCGGAGCCCATCACCACGCCTGAGAGCTTCGCACGGAACTTTACCAACGAAGGCGGCTACGACCTGCGCTTTCGGTACCTCAAGAACATCATGGGCCTGTGGATGAATCAGTCTGTCCGCCGCGAGGTCAACGGCGTGGATTACGTTGAGGGCAAAACGGAGCATCATGCGCTGCTCGACCACCAGGTCGACTTCGATGAACTGCGTGCGCTGTGTCGCGAGGCGGAACCGTTTGCGTCCTACATCGACGTGCAGGATGCGCGATTCCTGGCGCCGGATTCCATGATCGACGAGATCCGTGCGGCGTGTGCGGAAGCGGGGCAGCCCGTTCCGCAGACCATCGGCGAGGTCATGCGGACGATCTATGTGAGCATGGGCCGCTGTTACGCGCAGGCGGTGGAGGGGCTGCAGGAGCTGACCGGCAAGACCTATACCTCGGTGAACATCGTGGGCGGCGGGTGCCAGGACTACTACCTCAACCAGGTCACCGCCGATGCCTGCGGCCTGCCCGTGTTCGCGGGTCCCATCGAGGGGACGAGCATCGGCAACCTGATTGTCCAGATGATCGCCGGTGGCACGTTCGCCTCGCTCGCCGAAGCGCGTGCGTGCGTGGCCCGCAGTTTCGACGTGCAGGAGTTTACGCCCGCCACCCCGCGCGGGTAGGACGGCTTGTCGGTTCGACGTTAGGTGGACGTCCGGATGTTATGCGCGCGACGGCCCCGGGATGCTGGGGAGCTTGCGGGGCCGTCAAACAGGGCTGTGCTCAGCACAGCTGCACTTCAATAGTAAAGGAGCAGATATGAAAACCACGCGAGAGCGCCACGTGAATCCGTGGTGGGTGGCCATTGTTTCGGGCATGGCCTCCTACATCGATTCGTGCGCCATCATATCCTCGGGTACGGCGCTCGTCATCTATCAGACCACCTTCGGTCTCAGCAACACCGAGTTCGGCCTGATCTCTGCGGCGCTTACGTTCTGCATTGCCATCGGTTCCATTTTGGGCGGCAGTATGGGCGACCGCTTCGGTCGCAAGCCGGTGTTCTCAGTCACCATGGCTATGCTCATTCTGGGAGCGGTCATCATGGTGTTCGCCACTACGTTCCCGGTGCTGCTGGCAGGCGAGGTCCTCATGGGCATCGGCGTCGGTGCCGATCTGCCCGTGTCGCTAGCCACTATCGCGGAGGAGGCTCCCGACGACAAGCGCGGAAAGATGCTGCTGTTCTCCGATATCCTGTGGGTCGTTGGCATCGTTGTTGCCCAGGGCATCGGTGCCCTGGTGGGCGATTGGGGCTATGCGGGTGGCCAAATCATGTTCGCCCAGCTCGCCATCATCTCCACGGTCGTGCTTATCGCCCGTCAAACTATTCCGGAGTCTCCGGTATGGATTCAGGCGCACGAGGACCGTTTGGCCGGCAAGGTGAGCGCCGAGGCGCAGGGCAAGATCTCCGAGCTGTTCAAGAGTCCGTATGCCAAGCCGTTCATCGCTCTGGCCATCTTCTACATCGGCACGAACATCCCGGCGAATTCGCTCGGCCAGTTCTCCACGTGGATCGGCGCGAACGTTGTGGATCTGCCCATATCCGTGGTGTCCACTATCGGTCTTGTCTGCTATCCCATCCGCGCCCTGCTCGACATCGTGTTCATGAAGTTCGTCGATACCGAAAAGCGCATGCCGCTGTTCTACATGGGCGCCGTGTTGTATCTGCTCGGCTTCCTGGCGTTCCCGATCTTCGGGGCATCCACGGCAACGTACGTGGCAACGCAGCTGCTCTATTGCGTCGGCGCCGCATTCGCCTTCGAAGGCATTCTGAAGGTTTGGATGCAGGAGTGCTTCCCCACGCTGTTGCGCACTACGGCCAACGGAGCCATCGTATTTTCGTCGCGCTTCCTGTGCGCGGTGGCCGGCTCCTTCACTGCGACGTTCATCGCCTCTGCCGGCTACAAGGTTGCCTTCCTGGTCCTGTCGGCACTGTGCCTCATGGGCTTCGCTGCCGCCGTCTGGGCCTTCCACGGTAAGCGCTACAACGCGTTCGAGGGTAGGGAGTAATGCCCCTCGGTGCGTAAGGCGGAGGGCGCGGCGGACTGCGCTCCGCGCGGCTGCTGCGCCCGTTTTTACTTACACCTAAGACCCCAGCCTATATCTACGACTCCTGAGGAGGAATCATGCTTGTAGAAACCAAAGCCAAGGTGGGTGTGTTCTCGATTGCGCTCGGTGCATATCTGCCGCAATTTCCGCAGCTAGTGCCTGAGTTCGAGCAGCAGTACGCCGCGTTCAAGGCCACGCTGCCCACAAGCGTGGAGCTTGTTGATGGCGGGATGGTGACCACCAAGGAGGCCGCGCAGCAGGCCGGCGACCTGTTCCGCGCCGCCGACGTCGACCTGGTGATTCTTCAGATGCTCACCTACGCCACGTCCTACAACGTGCTGCCCGCCGTGCGCGATCTGGACGTGCCCGTTGTGGTGGTGAACGTCCAGAAGAGGGCCCAGCCCGACTACGACCGCACAGACATCCCCACCTGGCTGGGCGAGCTGTACGCCTGCGGCGCGCCCGGCGAGGTGGTGGCCGACCTCAACCGTGCCGGCAAGCGGCACGCCGTGGTGACCGGCGTGGTTGAGGGCGGCGACGCCGAAGTGGCCCGCGAGCTTGACGAGTGGTGTCGCGCCGCCCAGGTGCGCCGTCGGCTGCGTTGCACGAACATCGCACAGATCGGCCGCCCGTATCCGGGCATGATGGATCTCTACATCGACGAGACGAACCTCTACAACCGCCTCGGCCTCTACACCAAGCAGTTCGACTGGGAAAAGATGTGGGCCATCGCCGACGATATCGACGACCAGGCGGCCATCGACGCTAAGGCGCGCGAGATTATCGACACCTTCGACATCGAGGGCGGCGCCGAAGTCTCCGACGAGTCCATCCAGCAGATGGCATCCTACGTGGTGGCGTTCGAGCGCTGGGTGGTCGAGGAGGAGCTCGGCTTGGTGGCGAGCCACTACGACGGCTATGCGCAGGGGCGCGCCGGCGTGCTCGACTCCATGCTGATTCCGGCGTTTTCCATGCTCATCAAGCAGGGGACGGCTTGCGCGGTCGAGGGCGATATCAAGGTGGCCATCGCCATGAGTATCTTGAAGACCATCGCCGGAACCGGCCAGCTGTCCGAGATGTATTCGATCGACTTCCCCGAGGACGTGGTCATCATCGGGCATTCCGGTTCGGGCGACGCCGACATCAGCCAGGCGCGCAAGCCCACGATGAAGATCGTCCCCGTGTTCCACGGCAAGGCGGGCGGCGGCTACCTCACGCAGTTCTATCCGCCGGTGGGTGACGTGACCTATCTGGCGCTCACGCAGGACGCCGACGGCAACTTCAAGTTCGTGGTGGCCGAGGGCGTGAACCAGCCGGGGCCGATCTTCACGTTCGGCGATACGAACATGCGCACCAAGTTCTCCATCGGGGCGCGCGCGTTCATGAATCGCTGGAACGAGACGGGCCCGACGCACCACATGGCGGCTGCGGTGGGGCGCCATATCGACACGATTTTGAAGGTGGCGAAGATTCTTAACGTGCCGGTGGATGTGGTGTGCCGCTAGGCGCAGGTGCTGGGGCGAGGCGCCTCGGCGACAGGGTGCCGCCCCGCGCGGGTGCCGATTGGTTGTGCAACAGAAAGGATGAACAGGATGGCAATGGTTGATTTGGAGTTCGTGCAGGGGTTTATGCGCATGTGCGACGACGGGTTCCGTCAGGGGTGGCATGAGCGCAACGGCGGCAACCTGACGTATCGCCTGAGCGAGGAGGAGCTCGCCGCAGCGCGCCCGTATTTCGATGCGGAGCCGCGTCCGTGGGTCGAGATGGGCGTGCGCGGGGAGAACCTGGGCGGGTCGTTTTTCCTGAGCACGGGTTCGGGCAAGTTCATGCGCAACGTGGCCGAGGACCCGGTGCACAATATCGGCATCGTTGAGGTGAACGAGACGGGCGATGCCTTCCGGATCGTATGGGGCCTGCTTGACGGGGCGAAGCCCACGAGCGAATTCGAGAGCCACTACATGAACCACTGCGTGACCGCCGCGCGCACCGACGGCGTGAACCGCGTGATCTATCATGCGCACACGCCGGGTGTGATCGAGATGAGCTTTGTGGTGCCGCTGGAGGACCGGGCGTTCTCCCGCATCCTGTGGCAGATGATGACCGAGTGCGTGGTGGTGTTCCCCGGCGGCGTGGGCGTGGTGCCATGGATGGTGCCCGGCAAGTCCGACATCGCCGAGGCTTCCTGCGCGCTCATGAAGCGCTATGACGCGATCGTGTGGGCGCATCACGGCCTGTTCGCGGCGGGTCCGGATTTCGACACGACGTTCGGCCTGGCCCATACGATCGAGAAGGCGGCCGAGATCTACCTGGCAGCCCGCGCCGCCAACGGCGGTTCCGATGCGTTCCTCAACCGCATCTCCGATCAGGGCCTGCGGGACACCTGCCGCGACTTCGGCGTGCAGATCAACGAGGCGTTCGTGGAGTAGGCATGAGAGGCTGAACGGAGTTCGCGCTCGGTGCTGTGAGATTGTCCGCCAAGCGGATTGCCGTATCGATGGGTTGAGATGGCCGCGCGCTAACGACGGTTTCGTGTCGTTAGCGCGCGGTGTTTCCTTCTAACGACTTTTTATGGCCTTAAAAAGTTGTTAGAATCGTTTCGTGTCGTCTAACGACGCTAAACCGTCGTTAGAACGTCCGTAGCCATCAAGGCGAAGGGGGCTTGCATGCAGATTCAGGGAACGCGCCAAGGTTCGCTCGTCAAGAACCTCGATGGGCACATGGCCTACCGTTCGTTTCGTCCCGCACCGCTGGACAGCATTCTCCCGCTTGAGCTTTCCGACGAGACGAGCGCGTGCATATCTGCTTGCAACCGAAAGCTGGGCGAGCTTGTGGGCATGTCGCGGTTTATCCCGAACGCCGACATGTATCTGACCATGTACGTTCGAAAGGAAGCCCTACTCTCCGCCCAAATCGAAGGTGCGCAGTGCACTTTCGACGATGTGCTGAACCCCCAGAATCAAGATGCCATCCATCGAGAAGTTTCCGAGGTCGTCAGCTACATCAATGCTATGTCGTGCGCTGTGGAGCGCATGAAGGAGTTCCCGCTTTGCACGCGCCTGCTCCGCGAGGTTTACAAGGTCCTGCTCGCCAATACGCGCGGCGACTCGAAGCCGCCTGGTGAGATGCGCATATCGCAAAACTGGATCGGGCCGGCTGGATGCACGCTGCAAGAAGCCCCCTATATTCCTCCGAATGTTGAGGATATGAGGGATGCGCTGTCGGACTTGGATAAGTTCATCAATTACCAGGAGAATCTCGAGCCCGTCGTGAAAGCGGCGCTCGTCCACTATCAGTTCGAGACCATCCATCCGTTTCTTGATGGAAACGGGCGTCTCGGGCGCCTTCTGATCACGCTATCGCTTATCAACGACGGTGTTCTTCCCAATGCGATCCTGTATCCCTCGTACCAGCTTAAAGCGCGTCGCAGCGAGTACTACCAACGCCTTACCGACGTGCGAGAGCGGGGGGCTTATGAGGCATGGGTCGACTTCTTCTGCACATGTTTGCTGGAAAGCACGGAAGATGCCATCGAGTCGATGGGGCGTTTGGTTGAGGTGCATGCCGATGCGGAGCGGCGTATTCGCGAGCGCATGGGGCGCGGCGTGTCCAATGCGCTGAGGCTGCTTGAGTTGATTGAGCGGCATCCGATTTTGGATATCCCCTTTGCTGTGGAAGAGCTTTCGCTTTCCCGTTCAGGTGTCACGTCGCTCGTTAAGGACTTCTGCGAGCTCGATATCCTGAGCATTCGCGATGACGGGCGGCAGCGCTACCGCGTCTATACATTCGATGCGTATCTCGACATTCTTCGAGGCGGCGCCGATCCGCTCTAACAACAGGTTAGCGTCGTCAGCGCGAACTCACATGCTCTAACGACTTTTTATCGCCTTAAAAAGTCGTTAGAAGGAAACGCCGCGCTCTAACAACGCTAAAACGTCGTTAGATGGAGCATGCTAAAGTGCCGCGCCCTCTCGTGCGCTTGTCCCTCATCCTCGCCGCATGCCGCCTACAGATACCCGCTGATGTCCACATCCGGGTCGGCGAAGTCGGTGACGTTGTTCTCCCCGGAGCTTGCGCGCGCGAGGAGGAACGGGCGCACGAGGGCCTGATGGTTTTCCGTCGGCAGCGCGTTGCCCAGCCGGCGCTTCTCTTCGATCTGCGCAATGAGGTATTGGATGCCCTTGCGGCCGATCTCATAGCCGGGAGGTGCGATGGTAGTGAGCGGAACGCTGCCGCTCCACGCCAGCGGGTTGCCGTCGCTGCCCGACACCTTGATGTCGCCCGGAACGCTCAAGCCCGCTGCGATGATGCCCGCCACCGCTCCGGTGGCGAGCACGTCGGACAGGGCGATCACGAAATCGGGCCGCTCGGCGCTCGGGCGCTTGGCCAGGCGATAGCCGATGGAATAGCCGTCGCGCGCCAGGTTCCACGAGCCCTCGTCGATGAATTCGAACGTCACGTCGGGCATGGCGTGCATGATGTCCTTGACGCCTTTGATGCGCGCGCCGAGCTTCTCGAACTCATCTTTGCCGAATACCACCACGCGGTGCGCGCCCTGGTCGATGGCGTGCTGGGCTACCAGGCGCCCCTGCGCGCGGTTGTCTGCGCCCACGAAATACCCTGGATCTTTGCTATGGAAATCCAGGTAGACCGTGGGGGTGGACGGCGTGGCGAGCGGCGGCCTCCATCCGTAGACGCTCATGGGCTGCACCAGGATGCCGGCCATCTGCGTGCCCATGAAATAGCGTAGGTAGCGCGCGGAGAGGATATCGTCGTTATCGGCGTTGGCGATGAGCAGACCGTAGCCGTGCTTGCGCGCGCCGGCGTTGGCGCCGTTGGCGATCTGCAGCGAGATGCCGTGCTCCATGCTGGGCAGCACGAGTCCGAAGGACTGGTTCTGGCCGCCGGCGAGCATGCGCGCGCTCTGATTGGGCGCGTAGCCGAGCCGACTGGCAACTTCGGTGACGCGCTTGAGCGTCTCGGGCTTGACTTTCTCGGGCCGGTTGAACGCATTCGAAACCGTGCCGAGGGCAACGCCTGCCTCTCGGGCGACATCGCTGATGGTGATGGTGTTAGAGCGGGACATGCTGCCTCCGTTGATTGCCTGAGTGAACATTGTACCTGTCTCTTATACACATCTCCGAGCCCACGAGACGTAGAGGAA
>CABRIF010000037.1 GCA_902470925.1 uncultured Collinsella sp.
GATTCCTCTACGTCTCGTGGGCTCGGAGATGTGTATAAGAGACAGGTGTTAGTGACCGTGAATGTCTGCGCCAGCGTGGCCTCGCCCGTGATGGCGTAGGTCATGTTGAGCTTGAACTGGTACGGATAAGCCTCGAGGGTCTCGGGAGAGCTGGCAAACTCAAAGGTCACACGCGAGCCATCCTCGGACACCTCCACCACGCGATGCTCGTTGATGCGCGCCAGGCCGTGACGCGCCATGTGGCACGTCCCCTGCGAGCAGCTCGCCGTATCGTCGCGCAGAGAACCCACGATGGGGAACAAAACCGGAGCGTGCTTGCCCCAAAAGGCGGGGTCGGCCTGCCAGAGGTACTCGCGGCCGTCGAGCTGCAGGCTGGTGAGCTCAGCGCCCTTCGAGCTGATCGTGGCGGTCAGGCCGCCCTTGCTGATGGTGGTGAGTTGCGACATGGTTCTTCCTTTCGCGCAAGGCGGCGGGACGGGGCCGCTCCCCGCGCTGCCGCCGGCTCATGCCCATTATGGGACGGTGCGAGGGCGCTTGTCTATTGAGATGCCGAATTCGAAGGACGGGACGAACGGGCCGACGGGTGCTGAACCAGGTCAGTCGGGCAAGGCCCTGCACGGGACGAATCGGGTGCAACGGACAAAGCGGCGCGCCGGGTCAAACGAAGCAGATGGGGCGCGCGCAGGGGACACAAGCCGTGCGCCACAAACCGGACCAAGGTGTGCCGGGCTGAACCGGGGCGCATCGCCGTATCCAAACAGCGTGCGCGGAGCCCTCAACCGCGCACGGGCAGGGGCGAGCAGGAGCGCCCCGCACGCCCGGACAGCATGCACGCCGGTCCCAGCCGCACGCGTGCGGGCCGAACAGGAACGCCCCGCACGCCCGGGCTACGTGCGCAACGGCCCAACCGCACGCGAGCAGCCGCCCCCTTACACCTCAACCGGAATCTGCAGACAGCAGAAATCCTCGCGATGCACCTCGTCGTAGCAGGTTGTGTCCATCAGGCAGAAATCGAACGCGTCGCCGCAGGCACGCAAGCCGCGATCATCCATGAACCGCACCAGCCCGCGCACACCCGAAAAGTCATACGGCATCCCCCACCGACTCGCACACAGGTAGACCCCCTCGGGCAGCACGCGCACGCCCGTGAGCCGCGCCGGGTCGATACCGGCGGGCACTACCACGAACGGACCGCCACCCGCAAGCGGGTTGGGGCTCCTCAACGCCTCCTGCCGCAGCATCGTTCCCCACCCGCGCACCGGAGCGCCGTCGGCCTGCTCGCGCAGCCGCGTCAGGATGCGCATGAGCGTGAGGTGCAGCACGCCGCGGTCCACCTCCGCGCCCGCGGGAAACGGCTCGATCGCCACAAAGCGCTCGGGATAGTGGACCAGCTTCGGACAACCCAGGTCGGCCTTCCAACGCTCCGCCTCACGATAGAACTCCAGACGCTCCACCACGTTTGAGCGGCGCGCACGCAAGCGGGAGATTTGGGCATCGAGAGCATCGAGCTGCTCGGTGAGGCACGCGGCGATGCGCGCCGGATCGGGCGTAACCAGCACGCGCTCGATCTCCCTGAGTTCTACGCCCATGTCGCGCAGCAGGCAAATCAGGCGCAGCAGCGGAATCTGCGTGGGTGCGTAGAACCGGTATCCCTCTTCGTTTACCTGCGCCGGCTTGAACAGCCCGATGCGGTCGTAATAGATGAGCGTCTGGCGCGACAGCCCGAACAGGTGCGCCATCTCGCTAACCGTATACAGCTCGGTCACGGCAGCCCTCCGTCTCATGCGTTGAAGTGCGAGCCCATCGTATCGAGGCGACACGATGCATATGGCCGAATTCTCCCACAGGGACACGGGGTTGGAAACCTCAGGCCTTCCTGTTGATTCGCCCGCCCATCTGGCTGCAAGCACTGTTTCCCGCTGACTCATCTACTGGTCTAGTTGCAAGCGCCGTCCGTGGCAAGTTCACCCGCCTGTCTGGTTTCAAACACCGCCCGCTGCGGGCCCATCCGCTCGCCTGACCGCAAGTGCCGCCCGCCGCGGGCTCACCCAAGGAGCCGGATAACCCCTTGCTTGAGGCAGCTTCATCCAAACGCCCGAGCGGACCGTTCCAGAAGAAAGCCCGCCCGACGCCAACGCGCCGAACGGGCCCTGAAAACGCAGTCGCTTCGACATCGCCCCGCATACGCGACAGGGCGATGGAGACACGGGAGATACCGATCTATGCCGGCGCCACCATCGTTCTGAACATCAGATCGTGCAGCGCTCGGTGCCGGGAGCTCAATCCGAGCATCACGCCGCTGGCCAGCGTGACAACCGTCCCCACAGCCATGGCATGCACCAGAAGATTCACGCCCGTCAGTATGTGCACGACCTGCCAGATGACCGTACTCGTGCCAACGGCAGCCCCCTCAACAAGCATGAGTCCCAGCACCTGGCGCCCCAATAGCTGCACCGCAGTCGCCTCAGAACCGTCTTCGGCAACAATCCTGACCCTGCAGAGTCGCTTGCCCAGCGTCTGACCATGCAGCAGTATGGGGACGAGCGCATAGTACACCACGCCACACAACAGACCCAGCAAGCCGGCAACCAAGCCCCAATGCCCTTCATAGAGCGCAATGTTCTGGTCGGTCATCTCACGGCCCAGCTCCATCGCAACCAAGGCGATGGGGAGCGCGGTCATCAACGCTCCCACGTACCAATCAACCAGAAACGCCCCTATGCGCCTGCCAATTGGCGCAGGTTCAGCAACCTGTCGCGAGCGATCGTCACGCCGCCCTCGCTTTCCCATCGCCACCCCTTTCTCACCGGCACTCACACAGCCGAGCACCAAGCCGTCGCCTACCGGCGCACGAAGCCGAACGGGTACTCCGGCTTGATGTAATCAAGCAAGAAGAGCTCCTCGGCGGGCACGCGCCCAACCAGGTTGCGCGTCCCGTCGTTTGCCATATCCTGCAGTGCCACCTCCAGCTCGCCACGATAGTGCGCCATGTTGTCGTTGACGATGAGCACATCGCCGCGCCCAAACACCGCCTTGTCGCAGGCGCGCGGCGCAACAGAGCGATTTCTGAACTCGCCGCGATGCCACGAGGAACGCAACATATACGCCGAAGCGTCGCCACGTGTGGCGTGGTCGAAATCAAACACGATTGAGCGCTCCACATCGGACACGACCGGCTCGAATTCGACACGCATCGTCGTGCGGGACTTGTCCACCGCGGCCATGGCAGCAAGCTCCCCCTCAGAGGCAAAGCAGTTGCCCACCAGGATATCGTCAACCAGATTTGTAGCGATCAGATGACGCATCTGCAGGTCGATAGCGCGATGGCGATCGTCCTCGCACGTGGGCAAGCCAGCCGACACCGGCCAGGGACCAAAGGTGCTCTCCTGCTGGCTGGACACAAACGCCGCAACCTGCAATCCCAGATCCTTGTACATGCGCGAGCGGGCAACGAGCGTCTCTTCCGATAGGCCGCTATACGGCTCCGGATAAAAGTTGTGGCACGTCACCATGTTCCGCGCATCAGCACCGCGCTCTATAAGCATATCGAGCGCCAGATTGCTTGATGCGTTGAACTCCACGGCGATACCCGCGCGGTTACGCGTGATCATGATGTCCCCATAATCGCCGAAATGGCCATCCAAGCGAATGATATCCACGCCCATTTGTACAAACGGCGTCAAGTCGAACGGCGTTGCCCCTAAGCGCTCGAATACCTCCTCATTGGTGTCAACCGCAACCTCAAACCCCAGTTCGTGGGCGCGCTTCACGAATGAGCCAAACTCTGCCTTCGTTGCCTCGGCATCCTTCTCAACCGACAGCAAGCACGTGAAAATACGACTGAATCCATATTTCGCTGCCATCTCCATATAGGCGGCATCCTGCTCCGGAGTCGAATGCTCGGGGTATACCGAGATTCCCAAACGACGCATCACGCATCTCCCCTTTCGCCTAGGCGGCGCACGACCCGGTGCGCCGCCAATCTCAACAGGCCGACCCGCTACAACGAATCGAAGTCGATATTATCCAGGTCGATTTCATCGAGCTCACTCGACGCAGCGGAAACGACCGGCTTTGCATCCTGTTCGGCCAGGTATTGCTTATCGAGCGTCTTGATGAAAGGCAGATAGATCACAACGCCAAGGGCAATCAGAACGGCCTGCCACACCGCCCCTTGCCAGCCGCTGACCAAAAAGCCCGACAAAATGGCAGGCGTACTCCATGGCACCAATACGCCGTTGCAGATGGGCACCAAGCCGAGCGCCATCACACCGTAGGTCAGCACAATATAGACAAACGGGCACAGGATAAACGGGATGAACAGCACAGGGTTCAACACAACGGGCAAACCGAAGATAACCGGCTCGTTAATGTTGAAGATGCCCGGAGCTACGCACAGCCGTGCCAGCTTCTGCAGTCGCTCGGATTTGCAGAAAATCAAGATGGCGATGAGCAGCGACAGCGTGCAGCCTCCGCCTCCGATGGTTGCGAACAGGGACTGGAACTGGGCATTGATGATATTCGGCGCGGGCAGACCGGCGGCAATAGCCTCCTGATTCTGCGCGGAGAGCGACAGCAAGATCGGATTGTAAACAGAATCGGTAATGTTAGTACCGTGGATACCGAAGAACCACAGGAAGTGGGCGAACAGATACACACCGGCCTGGGCAACCACCGTACCACCGAGATTCTGCAAGGGAATCTGCAGGAACGAATAGATGAAACTGAACACGTTCTCCCAAGGCGACAGCACGAAGACGATGCGCAGCACCCATACGACAACGATCGTAACCGTCATCGGAATCAGGGCCGAGAACGCACGAGCAACCGTGGGCGGAACGCCGTCGGGCATCTTGATGGTGAAGTCCTTGCGCACGAACCAGCCGTAAATCTTGATGGAAGCGAAGCCGATAATCATCGCCACGAACACGCCTTTGGAACCAACCCAGTCCAACGGAATGCTCGAAACCTGGAACACCTCTTCGGATCCCTCGGGGGTAAACACCGTATAGAGGGGCATCAGCAGCAGCCAACAGAGCAGCGAGCACAAGCCAGCAGAGGCTCGGTCGGTCAGATCCTCATGCTCGGCAAAGTTGTACCCGATGAGAAATGCAACGAACAGGGCCATCATCGAGACGGTGATGGTTGCCGGGACACCCACCAGAGCAGAAAGCGTCTGGTCCCCAACCTGGACACCCTTGAGGAAATTGGTCCAAGGCTCAAATGGGAAGCTACCGATGAGCGTGAAGATGGAGCCAACGATGAGCAGGGGCATGATCATCGAGAAGGTATCGCGAAGCGTAAGCAGGTACTTGTTTTTGCCCACCATATTCGCCAACGGCACAAGCTTTTGCTCGATCACATCCATGAGACCTGTTTTTTCAGCCATGACCGTCCTCCTTATGCGTTCGCGGCTTTGAACTTCTTGAGTAGCAAGATTGCGTATTTGAGCACGCGCTCACCGTCCAGAGCGCCATAGTCATCGGCATCAATGACACCCACAGGGATGGATGTGCCGTATTTCTCGTTTACGTCGTCGAACATAAAACTGACCTGCGGCCCAAGCAGGATGACATCGGGATGGTCGCTCTCCACCAACGCCGAGATCTTGCTCGAAGAGAACGCCTCGATATGCGCAGGAAGACTATGCGCATCGGCGGCCTTCTGCATGTTCTTCGCAAGCATGCTGGTAGACATGCCGGCACTGCAAAACAGATAAATCTTCTTCATAATTCAATTCCCTTCATAGGTTTAGCGCGATCGCTCGTTCAGTTCGCGCGTGAGCCCAACGATCTGCCGGGCCAAATCGATGGTGGTGATGGCGTTCATCAAATGGTCCTGCCCGTGCACCATAATCAGAGAAACCGAGGATCCCCCCTCACCGTTCAGGACCGCGCGAATCGCCTCACTCTGATGCTCGTGAGCATCCACAATCGCCTCATCCGCCCGAGACAGCAGCTCCTCGGCACGATCGAAATCGCTCCGGCGCGCCGCCGAGATCGCCTTGATAGCAGCGCTTTTGGCGGTACCGGCCGGAACGATCAAGCTCATGACAACCTCTTCATCAGTCATGTCGTTCACCTCCCTTCCCGTTTTTCACTCTGCGCACCTGCCGCCAACGCCCGCTCAAGCAAGGTAAGCAGAGAGTCGAATCGGCGCTCAGCCAGCAGACGCTTGAGAGCCTTGGCGTCAGACGCCAAACTGAGAAACGCGTCATAGAGATCGTGCAGATTCTCGTTTGCATCGGCGGACACAGAAACAAGAAACACGACCTCGACCCGCTGAGAACCCCATGCAATCGGTCTGTCCGCCAGGCCAACGCATACAAACGTGCGATCGGAGGCAGAAATGATCGGGTGCGGCATGGCCACACCGTTGCCGAACGCCGTGGAGGCGCTCTGCTCGCGTCGCATCACGTAATCGACAAACCGCGGGGATATGCACTCATGCCGACGACAGATGTCAGCCAGCTCCATGATTGCTTCGACATCCGAAGCTGCTGCTAGATGGGGAACGAATAGCTCCTCACATATGTATTTGCGAACCCCGGAAACCGCAGGGCGGCTCGAGAGCAGCTGACGCACCCCATCCACATCGCGACGGTCCAAGAAATATCCGACCTCACGAACGGGCACCGGAACCTCGCACGGCAGGGGCACAGTGGTAAACAAATAATCAATATCCGAAAAGTCCATCGCGGGAACCTGGGATACATCGCACGTGGTAATGGAGCCGAGCTGGTCGCCAAACTCCTCCCGACACCGCATTGCCAACAGCTCTGCGCTCCCCATACCAGAAGCGCAGACCACCAGCACATTTTTGGGACAAGCAGCACGCAAGCGGCGCCGTTCGAGAGCGAGGGCGAATGCGAGGGCCAAGTATGCAACCTCATCCTCGCTCACCTCCGCCTCGCACTCGCCAGCCAGCACCGCAGCGGCTTCCAGCGCACATGCAAATGCAAAGGGATACCGTGCACGAATGTCGGCGCACAAGGGGTTTTCCAAACGCATGCGGTACGTCAGGCGGATCATCAGCGGCCCAAGATGGCGCGCGAGATTCATGTGCAGTTCAAGGTCGCGCGCCAGATCGAGCCCGAACGCTCCATCTACCGTATCGACCATACGACCAGCCAAACTCCACGCCTCATCGGAAACGGAATCGGAAGCCTCATGCGCCAATGCGGAACTTGCACTGCGGGCTTCCCCACCCCCTCCGGCGGAAGAGCTCACAGCCGCAACTCGATTGCCGACAGGCAGCAGAACCCGTTTACCGGCAAGGTGGATGGCAATGTATGCCACCTCATTTTGTGGAAGCTCGACATGAAACGCGGCGCCCACACGTTCTGTAATCGACGCCGCCACGTTCCATGCGGCCGGACTCACAAGACTTCGCGCCTCGACCATCTCTTCTGAAACGTAGCAGGCTGCACGAACACGAACCACCGCCACCGCGATATGCACCAACAGATTTTGATATGCAACCGAGTTGATTGAGAAGCCATGCTCGCGTGTTGCCTCATCCACACAAGCAGCGATTTTGGACAAGCCAAAATCACGGTGAACAACGACCGCGTGATGGTTAGAGCCGGGCTCGTCTTCCACTTTCTGGACCTCAAGACTGCCATCGGATGCCATACGATCGAGCATGATATTCGCCAGGCAAATACGACGCTTCCCTTCAGACCCGTTGATGCGAATACCGCGATGCGGGCGGCGCTCGAGCTCCAAGCCAAACATCTCCACATAGGATGCGACGCCGTCAAGGGCATTCACCACCGTGCGGCGTGAGCAAAACAGCGCACGAGCAAGAGAATCCAGCGTGACCCAGTCGGTGCGGCATAGCAAATCGTTGACCAGAAAGGAAACCCTGCCCTGCGGTGTGGACGGAACACCATTCCACAAAACACCGCTGACACTCCTCCGCCAGGCTGTATACGCCGCAGGGTCGTCAATGCGCAGCACGTATCCGTCGTTTTCGGGAACCACGCGCGCAAACCCGCTCAGCTCATCGCACGAAAGCTGAACATACGTGCGAACCGTGCGCTCCGTAACCTCGTAGAAGCGCGCAACTTCCGCAATGGGCAGAGCGGGATGCGACTCAATAAAACGAATGAACGACGCAATGGTCTCACCGTGATCGGTCGTATGAACGTTGCTCGGCATGTGCGTCACCTCCCTGGCTATTTGTATTCTAGGGAGGAACATCGCGCTGTTTCATGCCAACTCAAGCATCCGCAACGCGCTGGGATGTTGCACTATTTGGTTTGCCAGGCAGATTACGACCAGCGGCGATAGCCCTCGCATTCGATGCCGAACGCCGAGAGGGCCTTGCAGGCAATATGGTGCACCATGTCCTCGATCGTCTGCGGCTCGTTGTAGAACGTCAGCAGCGGAGGCATGAGCATCACGCCCGGCACGCGGGCCACGCGGGCCATGTTCTCGGCATGGATGGCCGACAGCGGGGTTTCGCGCACCATGAGGACCAGACGGCGTTGCTCCTTCATCTGCACGTCCGCGGCGCGCAGCAGCAGGTTTTCCGAGTACCCGCTGGCGATGCCCGCGAGTGTTTTCATCGAGCACGGCGCCACGATCATGCCGTCCACCGGATACGTGCCGCTCGCGATGGCGGCGCCGATGTTGCGATTGTCATACACCACGTCGGCATGGCGCGCGAACGACCGAGCATCCATGCCCAGCTCCTGCTCGATGGTGAGCTCAGCACCGCGCGTGAACACCAGGCGGCTTTCCGCACCCGCCGCGCGCAGGCAATCGAGGCACGCCAAGCCGAGCGCCGCACCCGATGCCCCCGAGACGCCCACAACAATGCGCGGGCGCCGCGCTCCTTCTTCCCGCTCCATCGGGCGCCCCTAGCCGATCGCCGGCAGAATGCACGCCGAGAACAGCCAGCTCAACGGCATGATGAGCACCATCGCCGGCAACATGTTGGCAATCGGAAAGCTCTTGATGCCGCAGATGCGCAAGCCCGTGCACAGCATGAGCACACCGCCGCAGGCGCGGAAATCGCCCATCATCACGTCGTTGGTGAGCGGCATGATCACACCCGCCAGCACAAACAGCACCATCATGACCACCAGCTGCGGCACACCGATCAGCGGCGTCATGAACCCGAGCTCGGCCGCAAAGATAGCAGCGGTGAAGAAGTCGAGGATGGCCTTCGAAATCAGGATGGACTGGTCGCCGTTCAAGCCCGACTGCAGCGCGCCGAAGATGCCGGTGCCCGAAGCGCAGAACAGCACGACCGCGGCGATGTAGCGACTCATCCACTCGTCTTCGGACATATCGCCCGACGGCTCGGACTTCACCAGCGCCGCCACCGGCCCCTGCAGGCGGGCGGCCACATGCGAGATCCCGCCCTCGAGCCGCACCAAATGACCGACCGCCGTGCCCACGATCACCGCCAGCATGAGCGCCGGCAGCGTCTGCAGCTTGACGATATAGGAAATGCCCATGGTCATGGAACAGGCGCCAAAGATGAGGTTCAGCGTGTCGCGCAGGTCGCGCGGCAGCCGCGGGCCCAGTACGGCGCCGAACAGGCCTCCCAGCACCACGGCCGAGACGTTGATGAGGATACCGGAGGGGAAATACGTGGGCATGCTCGCCTACTTTCTACTCGAAGGAAAACGGGCCGCACGCGCTTCTCGCGCGCAAGCGGCCTTTGAACGGGATTGCCGCAAGATGCGGCACCGGAGCCCGGCAGCACACTGACGGCAGCCGGGCCGGGACCGGCGCAGCGCCCGGTCGGACTCGGTGAAAACGCGGCGGCCGATCCGGGTTCAGCGAAAACGCAACGCCCCGCCTCGGCCGGCCGACAGCGCGGCGGCCAAGCCGGGACCGAGGGGCCACACCGAGCAAAACCGCATAAAAGACCTGCGGCGCGGCCAGACGAAGGGGTATATCGCTCGGCAGTCCCTGCGCACGCAGCCGCGCCAGCACGTCAGGTCAGCAAGCCGGCAACCGTTAGTCCGTGAACCCGGGCACCCACTTCGCCGTATCCACGTCCTTGAACTTCGAACGGCGGAAGCGATGCTTCTGGTCGAACGGCACCGTGCAGTCGAAGATCGCCTTGCAGGCGATACCATGGTCCCGGATGGACGGATCGCAGGTGGGGTCGTTGGACGGGTCGAGCGGATGGCACCGCACGCCAGGGATCTCGATCAGGTCGTGATCGGCCTGGAAGCGCGTGTTCATGGCCCATACCACGTCGTTCATGTCGAACGGGTCTACGTCCTCGTCCACCAGGAACACGTGCTTGAGCTCGGGGAACGCCGAGAACGCCAGCAGCGCGGCTTGGCGCTGGCGCCCCTCGTCGGACGGCACCGTCTTTTTGAACTGAATCACGGCCATGAACTTGCCGCCGCCCGGCGTGGCCGCGTACACGTTCTGCACGCGGCCGGGCATCGCGCGGTTCACCATAGACAGGATCGATGCCTCGGTAGGGATGCCCGCCATGGACACGTGCTCCTCCGACGGACCGATCACCGTCTGCATGATGGGATTCTTCCGCGTGGTTACGCACTTCACCTTGATCACCGGCACCTGCCTGGGCGCCACGCCGGTGTAGCCGGGGAACTCGGGCATGGCCTTACCGGTCCCCGTGTTCTGATCCTCCTCAACATAGGTGTTCGGCAGCAGCTCGCCCTCGATCACGTACTCCGCGTTGGCGATGCAGTACTCGTCGATGGTCTTGCAGCGGGCCAAACGCACCGGATCCTTGCGGATGGCGCCGGCAACCGCGAGCTCGTCGTAGCCGATCGGCGTGGTTGGCGGCTCGAAACAGGCGCCGATTTCGATAGCGGGGTCCACGCCGATGGAGATCGAGATGGGCAAGGGCTTGCCGAGCGCCTCGGCCTTCTCGCGGAATGCACCCAGATGGCGCGCGCCGGGGGTGAAGAACATCGAGATGGTGTCGGGTCCCTGCAGGCAGAGGCGGTGGATGGTCACGTCATGCTCGCCGGTTTCCACATCGTGGGCGTAGCACATGCCCATGGTGATGTAGGGGCCGGCGTCTTCCTCGGTGTTGGTGGGCGCAGGCACCAGGCGGCGTACATCGAAGTCCGCGTCGCTCGCCATGTGGACGACCTCCTGGCACGGCACCGGGGCATCGGCGGGCAGCGGCTCGGGCGGAACGGGCTGCGCAACGGCCTCGTTCAGCAGGAAACCCAGGCGCTCCGGCTCGCAATCAAGCAGCTTGCCCACGCGACGGCGGCTGGCCAACAGGCCGATCACAACGCGCGCGTCCGGATGGCCTTTCACGTTGTTGAAGATCATCGCCGGGCCCTCCTTGGTAGGACGGGCCACGGTGCCGCCGGCGCCCACATGCCGATACACGCCGGATAGCTCGGCCATGGGATCGACCTCAACATCCGTCTCGATCAGCTGGCCGTCGAGTTCGCGCAGCAGTTCAATCGCACTGCGCAGGTCCCTTACCTGATTTGCCATTATCTGCTCCCTTCGTATTCAGGGCGCATCGCGGGCGCACATGCGGGCGCGGTGCATGAATCCTGCCATGCAGAGTGCGCTGTGTTGCCGGTATACAGTCAAGCGACGGCTACGAATCGTCTGCATATCGGCAATGGTAACGCTAAAAGGGGGTTTGTTATTAAAAGGCCCTTTCTTCGGTGGTCGCAAATGCCATCTAATGGGTGTTTGAGATCTCGAGAATCGTATGCACGGCAGGATTCTCACGGCAGAAAGAGCCCCTCGTGCAGCAAATAGCCTTCATTTTTGGCCGAGAAAGGCAAAACGGGGACCATTTGGACCTCTTCAGCCTTGCCAGGCGAATTCGAAAAACCCATTAGACGTGGTTTGCGACCACTCCGTTCGACCTCTTTTGTTAACTGACCCCTCATCAAAATCGCCTGATATAGCATTTCGTATTTATAGCATGTAATACGTATAGATTTGTATAACGGGTCTCAGCCCCCTTCGCGACCCGGCCCTTCGACTCGGCACCCCCCAGCAATCGCGACCGCCACATGCAACATGAAGCCCCGGGAGCTGTGTACCGGCCGCCGACAAAGTCAAAGCACCGGCCGCCGACAAAGTCAAAGCACCCGCCCCGGCGGGACTTCCTAAGCGGACTCCGGCTATCAGGACGGCTCCGGATTCGGGTTTCAACCACCAAAAGCACCGAGGGTTCGCCTAACATCCATCGAGAATTCCGGGTGCGGGTTTTGGACATCTGGGGCCGAAAATAGCCCTGGATGGACAGACGCCGAACCCGCATTAGACGGATGGACAGAATGCGAACCTAAATTGCACAACCGGCCATTCGGCCAATGCGCATCTCGCAGGTACCCTGGACACAGCACGAATCCGAATTACGCAACCCGCCAATCGACCGATGCGCATCTCGCAGGCACCACGGACGCAGCACAAACCCAAACTGCGCAACCAGCAAACGATCAAACCCGAGCGGCGAGCGACAACGCGTCAGGCTCGCATGTACCCCGGGCGACAAACGGCAACGCACCAGATTCAATCGAGACCGGGACGGTGAACGGCAAAACGTCAGATTCGATCGAGTCTCGGGCGACGAACGGCAACGCATCAGATTCGATCGAACCCAGACGATGAACGATAACGCGTCAGATTCCCAAGCGTGCGCGCAAAGAGCACCAACGGCCGGCCCGCGCGGATGAACCCGTCACTCGAACAGCGGCTCGATGGCGCGCTCCAGCTCGTCAATCAGCATGCGCGTGGACTCGAGCATGCGCTTCAAGTCCTCCTCGCTGGCATGTTCCACATGAAACCCCGTGCTCGCGGCGCATGGCACACCAAAGCGCGTTGCCAGAGCTGCTGCGATATCGTGTGCCGGGATCTCATCCCGATGGCAGGGCACCGCCAGAATGCTCACCGTAGCGGTCCGTCCCGGCTCGGGGCGCGGAATCGCCTGAGCCGTTGCGCCCAGGTGGGCAAAAGCAGGCGAGCACGCGGTCACCGTGATGCCGCGCGGCGTAACCACAGCCACCGCTCGCAGCTCATAGACACCCTCGCCCGCCGTAACCTCAACCACCTGCATACCCATCTGCCAGCCGCCTTTCCACCTAAATACCATGCCGTCAGCATCCACCGTATTGTTGCTATACGGTCAAGAGCACAGACGGCGCCACAGGAGCGCACCAAATGCACCTCCGACAAGGAAAGCGGATGGCCTTCGGCAGATAGCGGACCCACAGCAAAGCGACCTACTTCTCGAGCACCACCTCGCGCCGATCACGCGTCACCAGCTCACGTACGGTAATCTCGGCGTCGAGGTACCGGCTCAGGTTCCATGCCAGGGCCTCAAGCTCGCCCCGCGCATCCTCAACACGCGCAGGCTCAAGGCACTCGAACACAACCACGGCATCCCTGGTTTCGTCGGCCAGCGCAGTCCGCTGGCTGTCGCGCCAGTTCCAGCAGCGGCTCGTTGCCCCCACCTCATCGAAATAGATAAGCTCGCCGGGAAGCGCCGGGTCGTCGGTATCTTCGCCGATAGGCAAAAACGACTCGCCGCCCTCAGCCGTCACGCCCAGACGATAATCACCGGCGATCTTATTCAGGTCGAAACCGCCCGTGGGGAACGCGTAGGTGAGCGAAACCGTATTGTATATGTCCACGGACGGGGTGATGGAGCCCACGGGTTTGCCCTTGAGTACGCGCTTGAGCAGGTTTTCGATCGCGCACCGAGCACCGCGCTTTGTCTTGAACGCCCGATATGCCTCGCGCCACACGCGGACCGCCTCATTTTCAGAGATAACCTCGCTCGTGAGGTAACGCTGCGCCGCCGCGTTTGCCCGCGCAAGGCCGCGCGCAATCTCCTCCGCGTCCGCCGCGGGAACCTCGGTCCCCGGCTTCAGGCCGCGCGCAACAAGAACGCCGATTGTGGCATCCGGGAAAAGCTCCCAGAACGAGTCCTCGGCAATGAACTTCTTCATGATGCTCCCATCGTCAAACCGATCTGCCCGCTTCGCATGAGGGGTCGTCCGCCATGCGCCCCACAGCAACCAGAGACGCACAGCGGGCGGACGCACCACCTCAACCTGGCGAGCGTCCCACCTATCAACATCTTGAGAAAAGTGTAGCAAATCGGCCGCGCCCGCCCCGGGTGCCGCACGCGAACGCGCCGGCCCCAAGCACCGTCCGCGATCGCAAACCGCACCCACACCGCATGCTGCCCAGGCGCCCACAACACCCGAATCCGCCGCACCGGGTATCGCGGACGGCACACCCCACTCGGCCCGCCCCGGGTGCCGCACGCAAGCATGCCCGCTCCAGGCGCGCAACAACCACCCCACTATCGCGCATTGTGCTATCGTGTCACGCTATACCTGCAACCGAAGGAGCTCCGGTGACCTCGAACAACGCACAGAGCGAGCCCGTCGACTACGACCTGCCCGGCAACGACCTGGACCCGCGCACCATCACCGCCGAAGAGCGCCGGCCCGTCAGCCTGCTCGTGAAGGTGTACGGCGGCCTGTGCGCGCTCGACGGCATCATCACGCTTCCGCTCATGGGCGCCTACTTCGGCATCGCCGCCTATCGGCTGGCAACCGACCCCACCCAAACGCTCATCGGCAGCAACATCACGCTCACCACCTCCGTCACCGTCATCGGCGCCATCCTGAGCTTCATCTCGTCGGTGGCCCTCATCCTGTTCGGGTGGACCCTCATCCGCAGCCACCGCCGCGACGCCGCGCGCTGGTCCTACGCGCTGATCGTCCTCACCGTGGGTCAGCTGCTCATCGATGTCATGCTGCAGGGCATCGGGCTTCACCTCATACGCCCGCTTATCCAGATCGGCATCCTCACCGCGCTGTCCGCCACCGTCGACCCCGCCCTGAAGCAGAAGCGCGACCTGCAAGATCGCGCCGCTGCCGAAGAAGGCATGCTCGGACGCGACCTCACCGGCGAAGGCTACATCAAGCTCAACTTCTTCAACCTGTTCTGGGTATTCTTGGTCTGCTGCGTGCTCGGTCTGATCATCGAGGTCGTCTACCACATGCTTTTCGTGGACCCCGGCGTCTACCAGGACCGCGCGGGCCTGCTGTTCGGGCCGTTCTCCCCCATCTACGGCTTCGGCGCCGTACTGCTCACGGTCATGCTGAACCGTTTCTACCGGAAGAACTTCCTTATCATCTTTTTGGTGAGCGCCCTGGTAGGAGGCGTATTCGAGGCGGCGGTGAGCTGGTGGATGCAGACCTCGTTCGGCGCGATTGCCTGGAGCTACTCGGCAGAGCTCGCCCCCGGCATCCCCGACCCCATGGCCATCCTCTTCCACGGGCGCACCTCAACGCCATTTATGTGCATGTGGGGCGTGCTGGGCGTACTGTGGATCAAGCTGTGCCTGCCGAGGCTGCTGGCCCTCATCAACCTCATCCCCTGGAAGTGGCGCTACTCGCTCACCACCGTCGTCACCGTGCTCATGCTCGTCAACGGCATCATGACGCTGCAGGCGCTCGATTGCTGGTTCGGGCGCGTGAGCGGTCGCGAAAGCACCTCGCCGGTCGAGCAGTTCTATGCCGAGCATTTCGACGACGCCTACATGGAGCAGCGGTTCCAGAGCATGTCAATCCACCCGGACACCACAAGCCGTCTGGAGGGCGGCGCCTAGGGCCGGGCTCGAAGGCTGCAGGCGAACGGCGCGCGGCACGTCCACGGGCGCGTGTCGATCACCTGGCATGTCAACAGCGGTAGAAATGCCTGAGAGGAGCGGTGTCCATCGTGCATCGGACGGGCGCTGGCACCCGCACGCGGTCCCGTCGACGCGCCGCCGAGGCGCACCCGTCCGCAGCCCCGCCACACGCTGCACGCGGCCACGCCGCACGCCCGCCTACTCCTGCGTCGAGCCCCCAAGCAGCGCTTCGTTGCGCTCGAGAGCAAGCTGCTCCTGCTCATCACGCTCGGCATCCAGATCGCTTTGCGAGGCGCCCGGCTTCTCCGTCAGCGAGCTCACCGAGTTCACCTGCTTCTGGATCGCCGCCGCGGTGTCGTCATCCATGCCGATGATCTTGAGCTCCCAATCAATGTTCGACGTCGACGTCGATTGGGACTTCGTCCAGATGAACGTCAGCATGGCGCGGCGGGTACCGGTGGCCGGCAGAAAGCCGAACAGCCGGTCATGCTGGAAATTCCCGTTGTCGTCCACGAGCGTGTAGACGTTGTACACCACCCGGTTGATCTTGTCGTTCAGCAGCGCGTTGGTTGCCAGCGCCGACGCCTGGATCTGCGAGTTCGACAGCAGCTCCAGCTCGTTGCGCGAATCGGTGTCCACCACCGACACCTCCACGGTGCCCGCCTTCTCGTCGGCCTTATCCACCGTGAACGTGCGCGGGAACTGCGTGAAGCCGTTGCCCCACTCAACACCGCTCTCCATGGCGTGCGTCACGGTGTCCACGTTCGCGCGCTCCGAGAGGTTTGCGGTGTTCAAACGACGGCTCACGCCATAGATGATCTGCATGCCCAAAACCAACACCAGCACGCCCACGATCACCAGCCCCGCCGTACGAGAAATGGTGCGCCCCACCTGCGAACCAGACGGGTCCTGCGCCGACAGCGGGTCGACCGAGGCGCGCTTGGCGGCCCGCCGGCCCGTGCGCTTGGCGCGGGAACGATCGGGGTCGATGACGCCGGATTCATCGAGCTCGGAGAACAGCTCGACAACTTCATCGGGGGTGAGTTGGTGCTTGCGTGCCATGGCCTACCTTACATCGCGGGCGCGAACGCCTTCGAACTGCATTCGATAGTAGCGGGCGTACGTGCCGTTTTGCGCGAGAAGCGCCTCATGGGTGCCGCGCTCCACAACGCGCCCACGCTCCACTGTCGCGATCTCGTCTGCGTTTTTGATGGTCGACAGACGGTGCGCGATGATGATGGTCGTGCGTCCGGCGGCCAGGCGCTCGAGCGATTCCTGCACCGCCTCCTCGCTCTCGTTATCCAGCGCCGAGGTCGCCTCGTCCAAGATCAGGATCTTCGGGTCCTTGAGGAACACGCGCGCGATCGCCACGCGCTGCTTCTGCCCGCCCGAAAGCCGGCTGCCCCGCTCGCCCACCACCGTGTCGTAGCCGTCCGGCAGGCTCGCGATGAACTCGTGGATGTTCGCTTTGCGCGCGGCATCGACGATCTCGTCGTCGGTGGCGCCGGGGCGGCCGTAGGCGATGTTGTCCCGCAAGGTGCCGTCGAACAGGTAGACGTCCTGCTGCACCAGGCCCACCGCACGGCGCAGGCTCTCCTGCGTCACCGAGCGCACGTCCTGCCCGTCGATGGTGATGGAGCCGGACGCCACGTCGTAGAAACGCGGCAGCAGCGAGCAGGTGGTTGACTTGCCGCCTCCCGAAGGTCCCACCAGCGCGATGGTCTCGCCCGGCTCGATGGCGAGGTTCATGTGGTCGATCACCGGACGCGCCTCCCCGGTCTCGGGAGCCTCCGCCACATCGTAGGCGAAGCACACGTCGCGATACACAATCGCGCCCGCAGTCACCTCGAGCTCGCGGGCATCCGGCGCATCCTCGATATCCGGCACCGTGGCCAGCACCTCGTCCATGCGCTTGAAACCGGCGATGGCCTTCTGGAACGTCTCAGTGGAGTTCACCAGCGTCTCGACCGGCGTGGCAAACAGGCTGATATACAGGGCAAACGTTGCCATATCAACCGCCGACATGCTCCCGCGCGCCACCAGGTAGCCGCCGAGCACCACGATCGTCACGTACAGGGTGCCGGTCATGAGCGCGCTCGTGGCCTGATAGGAGCCCATCACGTGGTACTGCGCCACCTTGGAGGACAGATAGCGGTCGTTCGACGCGCGGAACTTTGAGCGCTCGGTGCGCTCGTTCGCGAAGGACTTCACCACGCGCATGCCCGCCAGCGAGTCTTGGAGCTGCGAGTTCACCTCCGAGATCTTGGTGCGGTTGTCGGCGAACACCGCGCGCATATGCAGGTTCTGACGCACCATGACCGCGGCGAACACCGCGGTAATCGCCGCCATGACGCCCGCCAGGATCGGGGAGATGGTGAACAGGATCACGAAGGCGCCCACGATCTCGATCGTGCAGATGATGAGCCATTCCGGCACGTGGTGCGCCGCCTCGCAGATGTCGAACAGGTCGTTCACCACGCGGCTCATCATGTCGCCCGAGTTGTGCTTGTCGAAATAGGCGAAGCTGAACCGCTCGTACTGGTCGAACAGGTCCTCGCGCATCCGCGATTCCATGCGGGCGCCCATGATGTGGCCCTGCGCCGACACGAAGTAGCGGCAGGCGCAGCGCACCAGGTACAGGGCGATGAGGCCGGCCGCCAGCAGGGGCAGGGCTGCCAGGATCGCCTGCGCATCCTCCGTGAACAGGCCGTTGGTCAGTGCGCGCAGGATGGACGGGAACGCAAGGTCAATGCCGGCCAGCACCAAAGCACAGCCCGTATCGGCGAAAAACAGCCGCTTCTCAGGCCCGTAGTACGAAAGAAAGCGCTTGAACATGTATCTGAACTCATCCTCCTCAACGAACGCTGGGGCAGCACGGGCCGCCCCAGCAACACGGCCACCAGGCCTGCTCATCCTGCCTGCCGCGGCGCGCGCAACCCGGAATGCGGGTGCAGGCGCGGCGCGCGGCCACAGAGCGCCGCGGCGGGCGGGCCACCAACTCGCAGCCGAGCCGCACGGCCCCGGAGCGTCGCCGCAAGCGTAGTCGCAACGCGCCGCTGCGCCCGCGGCGCGCGGACCGCATCGCCCCTGTCTCTTATACACATCTGACGCTGCCGACGATACTCC
>CABRIF010000038.1 GCA_902470925.1 uncultured Collinsella sp.
CTACACAAGGAGTATCGTCGGCAGCGTCAGATGTGTATAAGAGACAGGTGAACTGCCCCCGCTGCAACACCGAGATTCCCGACGGCTCCGGGTCGTGTCCGTCCTGCGGGTACGATCTTGCGCCGTCGGGCGAGTTCGTCTTCTGCGAGGGCTGCGGCGCGCGCCTGATGACGGGGGAGCGCACCTGCCCGAAATGCGGCCGCCCGGCCCCGGGGATCCTGTCGGCCAAGTCGGCCTCGGCTGATTTGGCGGCGGGCAAGACCGCGAGCTTCCCGCGCCTGACGCCGGGCATGATGGGGGACGCAGGCGCCGTACGCTCCGCGCCGGAGCTCGTTTCCAGCTCGCTCGACCCGCAGGTCACCGGCGTGCTCGATGCCGATGCGCTTGCGGCTGCCGAGCCCGATGCCGGAGCGCGCGAGCGGGCGTCCAGGCGGGGTCGCCGCCCCCAGGCCGAGCCCGCCGCATCCGAGCCCGCCGGCGTGCCGCTTTCCGAGGACGCCTACCGTCGCCGTCGCCGCTGGCCGCTGGTCGTGGCCGCGCTGCTGGTCGTCGCGCTCGGCGTGGGCGGCTGGTTTATCGCCGCCGACCCGCTGGGCGTCATGCCCGGCTTCTACCGCAGCTTCAGCGAGGCCGCCGGCGATATGTTTCCCTCCCGCCAGCTTCCCGAGGCGAACACTGAGCAACAGGACGGCTCCACGGACACCGCCGACGATGCGTCCGAGACCCCGGTGAGCGACGAGACGCTCTCCGACGACCAGGCATACCAGCAGCTTTCCGCCGCATGGACCGACATCGTGGCGCAGCACGACGCGCTGTCCGACATCATCACCGACTACAACAGCGGCTTCATGGCCTCCTCGCTCGACACGCGCACCTCCTGCTCCAAGAGCGCCTATGCCGCCCGCGACGCGCTCGACGCCGTGCTCGCGCGACTGCAGGACATGAAGCTCGCCGAGGACTCCGCCTACGCCGAGGACGTGACGAGGCTCACGCAGCTCGCCCAATGGGTCCGCACGCGCGTGGACATCTACTGCGCGAGCTGGGATATCTCGCTGAGCTATACGGGGTCGGAGCGCCCGAGCGCGCACGAGTCCGAGATCTTGGCCCCGCTGCGCGAGCGTGCCAGCGAGGACGACCAGGCCCGCGAGAACTATTTCGCCAACGTCGAGGCTTGGAAGCCCCAGCAGGAATAGGGCGTGCGCCGAATTCGTGAACGCTCGGCGTTCTTGCTAGAATTGTTGGGATACGCACAAACGATAGAAAGGGAACACCCATGTTCCACACCGAGCTTCACACCCCGGACTACCAGCTTGCCGGCGACGAAGTCGCCGTCATCGAGACCTCGCGCGGCACCGTGCGCGTGGCGCTGGACTGCGCCGGAGCGCCGATCCACGCTGCCAACTTCTGCGAGCTCGCGCAGATGGGCTTCTACGACGGGCTGAAGTTCCACCGCTATGTGCCCGGGTTCGTGATCCAGGGCGGCTGCCCCAACACGCGCGACATGACCCCCGAGCAGGTGGCCGCCGGCCAGCCGGGCCCGGACGGCATGCCCGGCACGGGCGGCCCGGGTTGGAACATCCGCGAGGAGTTCTCCACCAACCCGCGCAACAGCCATGAGGACGGCGCGCTGGCCATGGCGCGCTCCATGGACCCCAACTCCGCCGGCTCCCAGTTCTATTTCTGCCTGGGGCCGCAGCACAACCTCGATTCCGGCTACACCGTCTTCGGCGCCACCGTCGAGGGGCTCGACGTGATCGGCCAGCTGCGCGCGGGCGATACCATCGAGCGCGTCTCGGTTGAGCACGCGGCATAAGGGACGGGGCCAGTCGTCTGAGAGTGCGCATCGCCTGCATCGGGCGGCGCGCACGGATAAGGAGAACCACGTGAACGATCAAGCGCTGCAACAGGCCCGCGCCTCCTACCGCGCCGGTGATTTCGCCGCGGCATCCCAGCTGTTCGCCGCCGCGAAGGACCCCGGCGAGGTGAGCGGCGAGGTCGACCACCTGCGCGGAAACGCCCTGATGCGCCTCGGGCGCTACGCCGAGGCCGCCGACGCCTACGCCGCGGCCCTGCAGGACAGCTCCTACGGCAAGTGCGGCGCCCTGCTCACCAACCGCGGCAAGGCGCTCGCCGCCGCGGGCGATGTGGCCGCAGCGGTCGAATCCTTCACCGCCGCCACCCAGGACAGCAGCTACGCCACGCCGTATAAGGCCTACATGGGCCTGGGCGGCGCCCTGCAGCGCCTCGGGCGCATGACCGAGGCGGGCGTGGCCTTCCGCCAGGCCGCGATCGACGACGCGAACCCGGCGCGCACCGCGGCCCTGGCGAGCCTGGGCGAGTGCTTCGCGGCCCTGTCGCGCCCCGAGGACGCCATCGAGGTCTTCCGCACCGCGCTCGACTTCGCCGGTCCGCGCGATGACGTGCGCGCCATCAACGCCGGCCTGGGCTCGGCCTATGTGGCCTGCGGCCGCTTCTCCGATGCGCAGGAGGCCTTCCAGACGGCAACCGCCGACGGCATCTACCGCCTGACGCCCGAGCAGCAGGCCGATTTCGACCGCGCGCGCGACGTCCTGTCCGCCAACGCCGCCATCCGCCCCGCGCAGGCGGGCGCGCCCGATCCCGTCGACCCGCTCGACCCGCTCGGCGCTTCCGGCAGCTTCATGCCCGACCCCTCCGACACCGGGTTCTTCACGCTGACGGAGTCCGAGATGGTGCAGCAGGACCGCCAGGAGATGAAAGTGCGCCGCCGGGGCCGTCACACCGGCCTCAAGGTGTTCCTCGTCATCTTCGTCCTGCTTCTGCTGGCTGCCGGCGGCCTGGGCTTCGCCTACACCCAGGGCCTGGGCATCCCCTCGCAGCAGGATGCCGTGACCGGGCTGTTCCAGGCGGTCTCGGACGGGTCCGACCCCTCCTCGCACCTGTCCTCCAAGCTCGATGACAGCACCAAGTCGATCATCGCGGCCTCCATCCCCAAGGACGCCGAGCCCACCATCGAGGGGCTCGACAAGTCCATGACGACCTCGACCGCCACCGTGAAGGCGAAGCTGTCCTCGGGCGGCGAGCTCACCTACACCGTCACCTTCGAGCGCGAGGGGATCGGCTGGGCCGTCTCGGGCGTCTCCACCGACTTCAGCGGGACGTCCACGAGCGAGTAGCCCTGCCGGCACGGATGTGCACGCATCGCGCAGCGCACGCGCGGCGGGCCGGTGTGTCCGCCGCGCGTGCTACACTGCTTGGGACCGATTAGAGACACGCACGCGAACCGAATGTAGGAGTCGCCTTGTTTTCACTGATGGATATGTTCTTCGGCCAGTATGACGGCGACCTTGCCATCGACCTGGGTACCGCCAACACCCTCGTCTCCGTCCGCGGCAAGGGCATCGTCATCCGCGAGCCCTCCGTCGTGGCGATCGACAAGACCGACGAGCGCATCCTGGCCGTCGGCATCGAGGCGAAGCGCATGCTCGGCCGCACGCCGGGCAACATCGTGGCGGTCCGGCCGCTAAAGGACGGCGTCATCGCCGACTTCGACGTGACCGAGGCCATGCTGCGCTACTTCATCGACAAGGCGAGTGGCAAGCGCTACCCTTGGACGCCGCGCCCGCGCGTGGTGGTCTGCGTGCCCTCCGGTGTCACGAGCGTGGAGAAGCGTGCCGTGTTCGAGGCCACCATCCAGGCGGGTGCGCGCCAGGCGTATCTGATCGAGGAGCCCATGGCCGCCGCGATCGGCGCCGATCTGCCCGTCGAGGAGCCCACCGGCTCCATGGTGATCGACATCGGCGGCGGCACGACCGAGGTCGCCGTCATCGCCATGGGCGGCATCGTGGTATCCCAGTCCATCCGCATCGCCGGCGACGAGTTCGACCAGGCGATCCTGTCGCATGTGCGCGACGCCTACAACCTGGCGATCGGCGAGCGCACCGCCGAGGACATCAAAATCAAGGTGGGCTCGGCCGTACCGCTCAAAGACGAGCTGGACGTCGAGGTCAACGGTCGCGATGTCATCAGCGGCCTGCCCAAGACGGTGCGCATCGAGAGCGAGGAGATCCGCCGCGCGCTCAACAAGCCGCTCGACGAGATGACCAAGGCCGTGAAGGACGCGCTCGACGCCACGCCGCCCGATCTGGCCTCCGACCTCATGTACTACGGCATCCTGCTCACCGGCGGCGGCGCCATGCTGCGCGGCCTGGACGTGCGCCTGCGCGATGAGACGGGCGTTGCGGTCAACGTCAGCCCCACCGCGCTCGACAACGTGGTGAACGGATGCGCCCGCGTGCTGGAGGCCAACGCCTTCGACGGCGGATTTGTCCAGAGCAACGCCTAGGGGGCCAGATCGTGCCGGGTTCTCGGAAACGTCCCACAAGCCTGCATAGCTCCAAGCAATCAACGGGTGGTCGCCCGTTGATTGCGTTTTGCCTCGTTTCGCTGCTGCTGCTCACCTTCTACGTGCGCGAGGGCGACAGCGGCATCGTGCACAGCGCTCGCGGCGCCGTCATGGCCATCACGTCTCCGGTGCGCATGGTCGGCGCGGCCATCGCCTCACCGTTCGGCGCCATCGGCACCGCCGCCGGCAACCTCACCGCCTCCTCCGAGACCCTCTCCGACCTCAAGGAGGAAAACGAGAAGCTCACCGCCAAGGTGGCCGAGCTGTCCGAGGCGCAAAAGACCGCCGAGCGCCTGGAGGCGCTCGTGGGTCTGCAATCAACCTATAGCCTGAAGTCCACCGCCGCGCGCATCATCGGCGCATCCAGCGACGCCTGGAACGACACCGTCACGCTTGACAAAGGTTCCACCTCCGGCTTCGCGGTCGGCATGCCCGTGTGCAGCTCCGGCGGCGTGATCGGGCAGATCATCGAGGTCTCGGCCACCACCAGCACGGTGCGCCTGATCACCGACGAGCAGTCGGGCGTCTCGGCGATGCTGCAGGATTCGCGCGCCCAGGGGATGCTGCAAGGTCAGGCCGACGGCACCCTGCGCCTGTCCTACATCACCGCCGATGCCGACGTCAAGACCGGCGACATCGTGATCACCTCCGGCTTGGGCGGGGTTTTCCCGAAGGGCCTGCCCCTGGGTACGGTCAGCTCGGTGGAGCGCGCCTCGAACGCGGTGTACTACACGATCGTCGTGCGCGCCGCCTCCACGGCCGAGAACAACGAGGAGGTCCTCGTGGTCACCTCGGTGGGTGACGACCAGGTGGCCTCCGACGAGGACGTGGCCGCGGCCAACAGCACGCCGCAGGGGTCCGCCGCCGACTCGACGACGGCCGACCAGAGCACAGACGACGCGTCGGCGCAGTAGGGGAGTCCCATGGAGTTCAAGCATTCAGGCACCTCGGCGCGCCCGCTTGCCATCGCCTGCATCCTGGCAGCCGTGTTGCAGGTCGCGCTCGCGCCGCAGCTGTCCGTCTTCGGCGGCCGCATCAATTTCATGCTCGTGCTGGTCGCCGCGGCGGCGGTGGGCGGCGAGTCCCGCACCCTTGTCTATCTCGGGTTCTTCGCGGGATTGTTCTACGACCTCACGGCTGCGGTGCCGGTGGGGCTCCAGGCGCTTTTGCTGTGCGTGACCGGCTACGGCCTGGCGCTCATGTCGCGCGGCATCAACCCCCAGGCGCGGGCCGACGCGCTGCGGTTCGCCGGCGTGGGCATCGTGGGCGTCAACGTCGTCTACGGCTCCGTCCTGTTCTTCATGGGCATCGAGACCAGCCTGATGGGGGCACTGCTTTCCCATGCGCTGGCCTCGAGCGTACTGGACATCGCGGTGGCGGTGCCGTTTCTGATGCTTTTGTCCGCCGGCGAGCAGAGCCGCGGCTTCTCGGCACGCGGGCGCGCCCACGGGACCCGGCGTCGCCGCCTGCGCTAGGAGCCGTCCATGAACGCGCAGCTCGTCGTCATCATCGCCGGCCTCATCTTGGTCGCGGCCATCATCGGCTCCCTCATCTTCCTGCGGGGCTACTCCGGCAAGTTCACCTTCGACACCGCCGGTGGGACCCGTCCGCGCGCCGCGCAGGGCGAGGGCAACACCACCGGCGTGGCCTTCAAGGGCCGGTTCAAGCTCCTCACCGCCGGCGTGGCGGCTATCTTCGCCGCCATCGTGGCGAAGCTGTGGAGCATGCAGATGGTCTCCTCGGACTACTACGAGGGGCTGGCCGAACGCAACCAGACGCGGACCGTCACCACGCCCGCGCCGCGCGGGCGCATCCTGGACCGCAACGGCGTCGAGCTGGTGGGCAATCGCGGCTCGCTCACGGTAGCCGCCTACCGCGATTTGGCCGAGGACACCGTATGCGTGCGGCACCTGGCCAACGTGCTCGGCATGCCCTACATGGCGGTGCTGCGCAACATTCAGGACAACACCGAGGGCGCCCAGAGCCTGCACACCATCGCCAGCGACGTGCGCCGCTCGACGGTGGCCTATATCCAGGAGCACATCTCCGACTTCCCCGGGGTGCAGATCGTCGAGCGCACCGAGCGCAGTTACCCGTACGGCACGCTGGCCTGCCACGTGCTCGGCTACACCGGCACGGTGAGCTCCGAGCAGCTCGAGGCCCAGGAAAAGATGACCGACGAGGAGAAGCAGGGCTCGATCACCTACCAGTCGGGCGATATCGTGGGGCAGGCGGGCGTCGAGTACCAGTACGAGAGCCTGCTGCAGGGCATCCGCGGAGAGCAGACGGTGAAGGTCGATGCGAGCGGCAACGTGACCGGTCAGGCCGGTGCGGTGCCCCCCAAGCCCGGCAGCGACATCAAGCTTACCTTGGACCTCAAGATCCAGCAGGCGTGCGAGGAGGGCCTGAAGCTCGGCATGGAGACCGCGCAGCGCCTGGGCAACGCCGCCTCGGCCGGCACCTGCCTGTGCCTGGACTGCACCAACGGCGAGATCTTGGGCCTGGCATGCGCGCCCACCTTCGACCCGTCGGTGTTCGTGGGCGGCGTGTCCTCCGACGTGTGGAACCAGCTGAACGACGACAACGGCGACCATCCGCTCATCAACCGCGCGGTGGCCGGTCAGTACATGTCGGCGTCCACCATCAAGCCCTTCTCGGCGCTCGCCGGCATGGAGTACGGCGTCTACACCGCCGATACCACCAGCGACTGCAAGGGCTGGTGGACCGGCTTGGGTGAATCGGCCGGCAAATGGTGCTGGAACCACTCCGGGCACGGCATCCGCAACCTGCAGACCGGCATCCGCGACTCCTGCGACGTGGTCTTCTACGACGTGGGCAAGAACTTCTTCTACGACGAGCAGAACCCCGAGGGCCTGCAGGAGATGTTCCGCCGTTGGGGCCTGGGCTCCAAAACCGGAATCGACCTGCCGTCTGAGGCGAGCGGGCGGGTGCCCGATTCGGCCTGGAAGGAGAGCTACTTCAAGGACTGGTCGGCCGAGGAGCGCGCCTGGAACGCGGGCGATATGACCAACATCGCCATCGGGCAGGGTGACATCCTGGTGACGCCGCTGCAGATGGCCGTGGCCTATGGCGGCATCGCCACCGGCGGCTCCGAGTACACCCCGCACGTGCTGTACTCGGCCGTGGCGCGCGATGGCGAGGGCGACGCCTACACCTACCAGGCCTCTGAGCGCCTGAAGGCCGAGATCTCCACGGACGGCGCGCTCGACGTGGCGCGTCAGGGCCTGCATTCGATGATCTACGAGGAGGCGGCGAGCACCGCGGCGCACTTCACGAATCTGCCCGTGCAGGTGGCGGGCAAGTCGGGCACCGGCGAGAAGTCGGGCGAGGAGGCCTACGGCTGGTTCATCGCCTACGCGCCCTACGAGTCGCCACAGTACGTGATCGCCTGCCTGATCGAGAAGGGCGGCTTCGGCGCCACCTGCGCCATGCCGGCGGTCCGGCAGGTGCTCGGCGCGATCTACGATTCGCCCGACACGACCGCCTATTCCGGCGGCGACAACACGAGGTGAGGTGAGACAGATGGCCAACGATACGCTCAAGCGCGTCAACAAGCAGCGCGACTCCACCCGCCGCGGCCTGCGGCAGAACGTGTGCCTTCCGGTGCTTGTCGCCTGGCTGGCACTGCTCGCCTACGGTTCGTTCATCATCTG
This sequence comes from uncultured Collinsella sp., assembly GCA_902470925.1. GTDB lineage: Bacteria > Actinomycetota > Coriobacteriia > Coriobacteriales > Coriobacteriaceae > Collinsella. Next base: position 8,059 of record CABRIF010000038.1, read on the forward strand.
GACGGCCTCGCTCACGATCGAGGAGGCGTCGTTTCCCCGCCAGCTGATGGGCATCGGGCTCGGTGCCGTGCTGGCCTTCCTCTGCTGGCGGACGGACTTCTCCGGGCTCGCCGGGCTGTCCACCCCGCTGCTGATCATCGACGTGCTGGTCATGTTCACGCCCTATATCCCGGGGCTGTCCTACACCGGCGGCCTCGGCATGACGGGCTGGATCAAGATCCCGCTGATCGGCCTGACCTTTCAGCCGGTCGAGCTCGCCAAGCTCATCACCATCTTTCTGATGGCGTCGCTGGGGGCCCAGTACAACGGCCGTATCGAGAGCGTGCGCGACTATGTGAAGCTGTGCCTCATGCTCGCGGTGCCGTTCGGGGCCGCCGTGGTGGCCGGAGATCTGGGAAGCGGCTTGGTCGTGTTCTTCTCGGGGGCGGTCATCATCATGATGAGCGGGCCGCGCCGCGAATGGGTGCTGTGCACCGTCGCGATCGTCATCGGGCTGGTGTCGCTGCTGCTCGCGGCCGATTCGGTGCTCGACAACCTCCTGGGTCATGACGTGCTGCTCAAGCAGTACCAGATGAACCGCCTGCTCGTCTTCATCGACCCGGAGTCCGACACCTCGGGTTCGGGCTACAACCTGCTGCAGTCGCTGATCGCGGTGGGCTCGGGTGGATTTTTCGGCAAGGGCATCGGCCAGGCGTCCCAGGCGGGTGCGGGCTTTCTGCCCGAGGCACACACCGACTTCGTCTTCGCGCTGCTGTCCGAGGAGTTCGGCTTCGTGGGCGCGCTTGCCCTGCTTGCGCTGTTCGCCCTGCTGATCTTCTCCACGATCCGGGTGGCGTTTCGCAGCGAGTCGCTGTTCTTCAAACTTGTCTGCGTGGGTATCGTCGGTATGTGGACGTTCCAGATCCTGGAAGAGGTCGGCATGTGCATCGGGCTCATGCCGATCACGGGCATCCCGCTGCCCTTCATCAGCTTCGGGTCAAGCTCCATGCTCATGCAGTGCGCTGCCGTGGGCATCGTGCAGTCCATCTGGCGCCGGCGCAGCAAGGTGACCTAACAGGCGGGCCCGCCCGTGCGGGTGCGCCCATGGTTCATGCAAGACGGCCCCCTTCGCGGGGCCTCGAGGTTCGAAAGGGTTCATATGGGGATTCCGCTTGATTCGGTATCGAGTGCCGTCAAGGTTCTGGATGCGGTGCGCGGCGATGTCGCCGCGCCGATTCGCGTGGCCGTGTTCGTCGACTCCACCGCCACGCCCTATCTGATCGAGACGGTGCGCGAGGCGCTTGTCCCGCAGACCACCAGCGGCCTGGTCCGCGTGGAGCGCCTGGGCGAGACACGCGCGACCGTGAAGGACGACACCGACGTCGTGCTCGTGCTGTCCTGCGGCAGCGAACGGCTGCAGGCCCGTGTCCAGGAGCTCGTCGTGTGCGGCGCCCCGGTGGCGGTGGTGGCGGAGTCGAGCGTGGAGGTGCCGTTCATCGAGCACGATACGCCCATGCTCGGGCTGGTGGCTGCCACCGATGCGGTCCACCTGCTATCCTCGCTGGCGCGCTGGATCCTCGATCGCACCGATAAGGACACGGCGTTTGCCGCCAACTTCCCGTTCATGCGCATCGCCGCAGCGCGTCACCTGGTGGGGTCGGCCGCGGTGGGCAACCTGGCCTGCGGGGCGCTGTTCTTCATCCCCGGCGCCGATTTCCCGGTCATGACCGCCGCCCAGCTCGGCATGATGCTGCGTCTGGCCGCCGTGTTCGGCCGGCCCCTGCGCCCCGAGCGCGCCTGGGAGGCGGCCGCCGTCATGGCGGGCGCCGTGGCGCTCAGGGCCGTGGCGCGCGCGGTCGCGCCCCGGGCCGGCGTGGCGTCGTTTGCGGTCAAGGCGGTGCTGGGCGGCGCGGGCACCTACGCGATGGGCTTGGCGCTCATGGCTTTCTACGAGCGCGATGTGGACTACACGCGCGCCAACGAGGCGCTCGGGGGCCTGGTGACGCGCGTCCGCCGTGCGATCGGCGGCGCCGTCCAAGCACCGGTGCCGGCATAGGCGCACGGGAGGAACGCATGCGAATCGCCTACGAGAACCGCTTCGACGCGCTCGAGCCGCTGCTGGCGCGCGTCGAGAAGCCCGCGCGCTACATCAACCACGAGTGGGGCGCGCTCTATCAGCCCGCCGCCGCGCACCGCTGCGTGCTCATCTACCCGGACGTGTATGAGGTCGGCCTGCCCAACCAGGGTATCGCCATCCTGTACCGCAACCTCAACGAGGCTCCCGGGCTGTCCTGCGAGCGCGCCTACATTCCCTGGGTGGACATGGCCGACGAGATGCGCGCCGCCGGCGTGCCGCTGCTGTCGCTGGAGGGTGCCGCGCCCGTGGCGTCGTTCGACGTCGTGGGCTTCCACGTGCCCCATGAGATGGCGTGCACCAACTACCTGGAGGGGCTCGACCTGGCGGGCATCCCGCTGCACGCCTGCGACCGCGGCGAGGACGACCCCATCGTGATCTGCGGCGGCCCGTCGGTCTACAACCCCGAGCCGCTGGCGCCGTTTTTCGACGTCATGCTCATCGGCGAGGGCGAGGAGCAGATCGTCGAGTTCTGCCAGCGCCATCGCGAGCTGCGCGATGCGGGCGTGCCGCGCGCCGAGATGCTGCGTGAGCTGGCGCACATCGGCGGCGCCTACGTGCCGTCCCTGTACGAGGTGCGCCACGACCAGCCCTGCTCGCCGCACGGCTATACGGTCCCAAAGCCGGGCGCCGATGTGCCCGAGGTCGTGCACAAGCGCGTGGTGGCCGACTTCGGCGCCACCAACCCGGTGCCCCAGGCCGTCGTACCCTACATGCAGATCGTCCAGGACCGCCTGTGCGTCGAGGTGCTGCGCGGGTGCGCCCGCGGCTGCCGCTTCTGCCAGGCGGGCATGACCTACCGCCCGGTGCGCGAGCGCTCGGCCGACCAGGTAGTCGCCGCCGTCACGAACGGCCTTGCCACTATGGGCTACGACGAGGTCTCCCTGAACTCGCTGTCCACGACCGACCACTCCGCCTGCGCCGAGATCCTGCATCGCCTGAACCGGCGCCTGGGCGACACCGGCATCTCCATCTCGGTGCCCTCGCAGCGCCTGGATTCCTTCGGGGTCGACATGGCTGCCGCGGTGGCGGGGGAGAAGAAGGGCGGCCTCACCTTCGCGCCCGAGGCCGGCAGCCAGCGCATGCGCGACATCATCAACAAGAACGTGACGGAGGAGGACCTCGAGCGGGCCTGCCGAGCGGCCTTCGAGGCCGGCTGGCGCCGCGTGAAGCTCTACTTCATGATGGGGTTGCCCGGCGAGACCGACGAGGATATCGTGGCCATCGCCGAGCTCGCCGATCATACGCTCGAGATCGCGCGCGAGGTTGTTCCGCCGGCGCAGCGCGGCTCCATCTCGGTGTCCATCTCCGTGTCGGTGTTCATCCCCAAGGCCCACACGCCGTTCCAATGGTGCCCCCAGCTCGACGACGCCGAGGTCAAGCGCCGCCAGCAGCTGCTGTTCGCCTCCGTGCGCAACCGCGCGGTGCGCGTCCACTGCCACGATGCGGCCACCTCCCTCATCGAGGCCATCATGAGCCGCGGCGGGCGCGACATGGCCCCGCTCATCGAGGGCGCCTGGCGGCGCGGCCAGCGCTTCGACGCCTGGACCGAGCAGTTCGACCTCGGGCGCTGGGAGGAGGCGGCCGCCGAGCTCGGCATCGACCTGCGTGCGTGCGCGCAGGAATCCTTCGAGCTCGACTGGCGTCTGCCCTGGGAGCACGTGAGCTGCGGCGTGTCGCGTGGATACCTCCTGCGCGAGTACCGTCGTTCGCTCGAGGGCGTCACCACGCCCGATTGCACGCGCGCGTCCTGTACGGGCTGCGGTGCGTGCCCGACCCTGCACGCCGACAACGTATTGGTGGGTGAGCGCGCATGAGCAATCCGCTCGAGCCGACCCTGTTCCGCCTGCGCGTGGCCTATCCGAAACTCGGTCGCCTGAAGTACCTGGGGCATCTGGAGCTCATCCACACCGTCGAGCAGATCGTGCGCCGCGCGCGACTGCCCTATGCCGTCACACAGGGGTTCTCCCCGCACATGCGCATCGCCTACACCTCGGCGCTGCCGGTGGGTACCTCCTCTGCCGCCGAGTACTTCGACGTCTACCTCACCGAGCTGGTGCCCGCCCCCGCCGCCCTCGAGCGCCTGCGCAGCGCCGCCCCGGCCGAGGTGCGCCCGCTTGCCGCCGCCTACGTGGAGCTGAGGCGTCCGGCTCTCACCGCCGAGATCAACCGGGTGGACTACCTCATCGAACTCGCCTTCGCCTCCGGTGCCGAGGTGGGTGCGCGATCGCTTGATGCGGTGTTCACCCGCTGGCTGGAGGAGGGCATCGAGATTCCGTACCGCCGCGGCAAGAAGGAGAAGGTTCTCGATGTGCGCCGGGTGCTGTGCTCGGCGCGCTGCGGGCGGGGCGCGGACGGCCGCGCCCGGATCGCGCTCGCCACCCGCTGCGACAACGACGGCTCCCTGCGCCCCGAGATCCTCATCGCCGCCCTCGACCAGGCGCTGCGCGGGCTTACGCCGGGCGTCGACGCCCCGATCGTCTCAACGGGAATCCAGCAGCTCACCGCCATTGCAACCCACCAGGTGGAACGCTGCGGGCAGCGCATCGTCGACGATGCGGGCGCCGCGGCCTGGCCGCTCGGCGCGCCGTGTGCGCCGCCCGCGGGCAGCCTTTCGGCCGACGCCGACGGGTGGTCCTTTGTCGAGCCTGTGAATATGCAGGGCAAATGATGATTTCATCCGTTGACGCGTCCCAGACCACCTGATACCATATCCGACTGTTGCACAACTGATGCATGAAGGGCAAGAACATGTACGCAATCGTTTCCACCGGCGGCAAGCAGTATAAAGTCGCCACCGATGACGTCATCACTGTCGAGAAGATCGAGGGCGAGGCCGGCACCAAGGTCACGCTGCCCGTTCTCTTCCTGAACGACGGCAAGAAGATCGTCACGGATCCTGCCAAGCTCGTCAAGGCAAAGGTCACTGCTGAAATTCTCGAGCAGTTCAAGGGCGAGAAGCAGCTTGTCTACAAGTTCCACAAGCGCAAGCGCTACCACCGCCTCAAGGGCCACCGTCAGCAGCTCACCAAGATCAAGATCACCAAGGTGCAGGCTACCTCGCGCGCGGCCGCTAAGAAGACCACCAAGGCCGAGGAGCCGGCTGCTCCCGTCGCCGAGTAACGCGAGCATTCGCATATCTATCGTTTAGAGAGCAGGTACCACCATGGCACACAAAAAAGGTCTCGGTTCCTCCCGTAACGGTCGCGATTCTCGCGGCCAGCGTCTGGGCACCAAGCGTTTCGACGGTCAGCTCGTGAAGGCCGGCGAGGTCCTCGTCCGCCAGCGCGGCACTCACATCCACCCCGGCCAGAACGTGGGCCGCGGCAAGGATGACACGCTGTTCGCTCTGGCCGAGGGCAAGGTTAAGTTCACGCGCGGCATCAAGCACCGCGTGAACGTTCTGCCGGTCGTTGAGGCCTAGTAGATACCCTTCACCGCATCTGCATGGTTTGGGAGACCCTCGCGCTTGCCGTCGGGGGTCTCCCTTTTGGTATGCACCATGCGCACGCGGTCTGTATTCACCTCCTGCAAGATGGGAGCATCCCATGTCACAGTTCACCGACATCTGCCGCATCAACGTTAAGGGCGGCGACGGCGGTGCCGGCTGCATGTCCTTCCGCCGCGAGGCGTTCGTCCCCAAAGGCGGCCCCGACGGCGGCGACGGCGGGCGCGGCGGCGATGTCGTCATCGAGGCGGACGCCCAGCTGTCCTCCCTGATCGACTACCGCTTCAAGCATCATTTCCGCGCCGAGTCGGGCACGCACGGCAAGGGGGCGCGCAAAGACGGCGCCGCCGGTGCCGATCTGGTCCTGAAGGTGCCGATGGGCACCGTGGTGCGCGAGATCGACGCCGACACCATGGAGCCCGCCTTCGACATCGCCGACCTCACGCATCCCGGCGAGCGCGTCGTGGTGGCGCCGGGCGGTGCCGGTGGCCTGGGCAACCCCCATTTCGTCACCTCCACGCGCCGCGCGCCGGCGTTCGCGCAGAAGGGCGAGCCCGCCATCGAGCATTGGATCGAGCTCGAGATGAAGCTCATGGCCGATGCCGCGCTGGTGGGCGTGCCGAGCGTGGGCAAGTCCTCCCTGATCGCGCGCATGAGCGCCGCACGGCCCAAGATCGCCGACTACCCCTTCACCACGCTCGTCCCGAACCTGGGCATGGTGCGCGCCGGCGAGTACTCCTACGTTGTCGCCGACGTGCCCGGCCTGATCGAGGGCGCCAGCGAGGGGAAGGGTCTCGGCCACCAGTTCCTGCGCCACATCGAGCGCACGGCGCTGATCCTGCACGTGGTCGATATCACGGGCGGCTACGAGGGGCGCGATCCGGTGGAGGACTACCGCATCATCAACGACGAGCTGCGCCGGTACGCCGCCGAGCTTGCCGACCGCCCGCAGATCGTGGTGGCCAACAAGTGCGATGCGAGCGGCATGACCGAGCGCATCGCTGAGCTCAAGCGCGCGGCGCTCGACGACGGCCATGAGTTCTTCGCCGTCTCCGCGCTCACCGGCGCCGGTCTCAACAGCCTCATGCTCGCCTGCGGCGAGCGCGTGTTCGAGCTTCGACGTGCGCTGGCCGAGCAGGACGTATCCGACCCGCTGGACGAGGGCCGCTGGGAGCGCGAGCGCCATGCCCGCGAGCGCCGGTTCCAGATCGCGTCTGAGGGCGCGGGCATCTGGCGCGTGTCCGGTACGAGCCTGGAGCGCATGGTGGTCCAGACCGATTGGGAGAACGAGGAGGCCGTCATCTACCTCCAGCACCGTCTGGGCCGCATGGGTGTTGACGACGCGCTGCTCAAGGCGGGGTGCCGCAACGGCGATGAGGTTCGCATCCTGGGCTTCGCCTTCGCCTTCGACGGCGTCGAGGACGACGATGACGAGGTGTTCGAGGATATCGAGCCGCTGGAAGAGGTCACGCCGGGCGAGGATGTTGCAGCGCCGGATGATGCCGCGGGCACCGGCGAGCCTTCGGGCGAGGCTGCCGGTGAGGCGACCCCCGCTGATGCGGGCGCGCCTGTCGCCGAGGCCGAGCGATGCGATGGGGACGCCTGATGGATGCCCCGTCGCTTCCGCTGCCTCCGCTGGGCGCCGACCCGGCGCGCATCTACCGTCTGGGGATCATGGGCGGCACCTTCGATCCCATCCACTACGGCCATCTCGTCACCGCCGAGCAGGCGCGCGAGGCGCTCGATCTGGACCTGGTGCTGTTCATGCCCGCCGGCTCCCCGGCATTCAAGCAGGACCAGGCGGTGTCGTCGGGTGAGGATCGCTATGCGATGACCTTGCTCGCCACGGCCGCCAACCCCGCCTTCATCGCCAGCCGCTTCGAGATCGACCGCGCCGGCATCACCTATACGGTCGATACCCTGCGCGCCCTGCGTGCACGATACCCCAACAACGTCGAGCTCTACTTCATCACCGGGGCCGACGCCATCATCGAGATTCTCACCTGGCACGACGCCGACAGCATCGCCGGCCTGGCCACGCTGATCGCCGCCACGCGCCCCGGCTACGATATCGACCAGGCGAAAGCGCGGATCAAGGCCTCCGGCATCGAGTTCGATATCCGCTACATCGAGATCCCGGCACTGGCCATCAGCTCGACCAACATCCGCGAGCGCGTAGCGAGCGGCAAAAGCGTGCGGTATCTCACGTCGGAGTCCGTCTTGGGCTATATCGCCAAGAACGGGTTGTACAATACCCCTGTATGCGATCGCATGCAGGAGCCGGGCCCGGAAAGGGGGAGTCATGAGCGATGAGGAGCTGCGGGCGCTCGAGCGCATCGCCGATATGCTGCGCGTGCGCATGAGCGGCGCACCGCGACGCCTTGCGCACTCGCTCGGCGTGGCCGATACCGCCGCGCATTTGGCCGAGGTCTACGGGGTCGACGTGTTCTCGGCGCGGGCAGCCGGGCTGGTGCACGATTGGGACAAGGTCCTCACCGACGAGGAGCTGCTCACGCGCGCGGCGCGCTATGGGATTCCCGTCGCCGGCTCCCCGGTGCGGGCCGTCGGGCTGTTGCATGGCCCGGTGGCCGCCCGCGAGCTCGCCGAGATCTTCCCCGAGCTTTCCGCCGACGTGCTGCAGGCGGTTGCGCGCCATACGGTCGGGGCGACCGACATGACGCCGCTCGACATGGTGGTGTTCGTGGCCGATGCCATCGAGCCCGGCCGACGGGGGAGCTATGCCGTCGAGCTGCGCGATGCGGTCGGCGAGGTGAGCTTGGAGGAGCTGTTCTTCCGGTGCTTTTCACAGGGGCTCGCCTACGTTATCTCCGGCGGGCGCTACCTGTACCCAACCGCCATCGACATCTACAACGCCTATGCGGCCCGTCGCGGTCGCGCCTGAACGACGAAAGGGTTTACATGACAGCCGAGACCATCAACGACACCGCCGAGGCTTCCATCGACGAGGAGCGTGCTTCGGTCGACCGCAGCGCCGCCTCGCTTTCCTCCCGCGGCATCGAGGCCCGCGAGGTCGCTCGTGTGGCGGCAGCGGCCGCCGACGACAAGAAGGCGACCGACATCGCGGTGATCGACCTCACGGAGCACTCCGATGTGTGCGATTACTTCGTGATCGCCACCGGCTCCAACAACCGCCAGGTCGATGCGGTGGTCGATGAGATCGAGGAGCGCGTCGCCGCCGCCTGCGGCGAGCATCCCTTCTCCATCGAGGGCCGTGAGGAGCGCACCTGGATCCTGATGGACTACGGTAGCGTAGTGGTGCATGTCTTCACGCCCGAGGCGCGCGAGTACTATCGCCTGGAGAAACTCTGGAAGAGCGCTCCCACCCTCGACTAATCACTTTGGGGACGGGGTCGTTTCGTTCGTCAGTTTGGGGACGGGGTCGTTTCGTTTGTCAGTTTGAGGACGGGGTCGATCCGTTTGCCCCACCGTCAGCCCGTGAGCCCGGGAATCGGCCTCGTCCCGCAGTTTGGCTGCAGTTTGGGGACGGGGTCGATTCGTATTGGCGCGACCTTCGTTTTGGGGACGGGGTCGATTCGTATCGGGGGCGAATCCGATCGGAGCTGCGGATGAGAAGTCGGACCGTGCATGTGGAGCGAACTGGAAGCCCCATCCCGATCCATTTCCCGCATGCGAAGCGGCCCGCCCCTCTTCCGGCCCTAATCTGCGAAGCAGCCATGCCCCACCGTGGCCTGAAGCAATTCCCTCTCTTTGTTCTGCCCAAGTCCATACGAATCGACCCCGTCCCCATCCTGCAGGTGGTTAGTGCTGGGAGAGGATGCGCCGCACGAGCGTCCGGCCGATGCCGGTCAGCCGTTCGATGCGATATGCGCTGAGGCCGATGCATCCGAGACGCGCAATCGCCTCAGCGCGCTTCTGCTCGGCAAGCCCCTTGACTGCCGCTGGGTCCATGCCGCCCAGCGCGATGCGGGCGATCTCGGATGCGTCCCCGTCGCGGCATCCCTGAATCAAGCGCGCTTGGATCTCGCAATTCGACGTCTCCTTCGAAAACGCTTCGAAAATCTCCCTGCCCCCAATCACGGCGAACAGCCGGTCGGGCGTTAGCAGCCGGTGCCCCAGCAGATAGCCTCGATAGCTGCTCCATGGGTATTGTTCGGCGCGCATGATGCCTGCGACCTGCGGATTCTCATGCACGTAGCGGATCGCGCAGAGCAAATAGGCATCCGTCTCGATGGGGTCGCTGCGAAATCGCCCCTGGAACACGTCGCCCACATGCCCCGTTTTGGCGTTGAAATACCGTGCGTACGCCGTATTGAGTGCATGCATCGCCGCGCTGAGGTCGCCTGCGGGGTCCTCGAGGACAAGATGAACGTGGTTGTCCATGAGGCACCAGGCCAAAACGTCCAAACCCCGTGCGACGATCTTCTCTTCAACCAGGTTCAGGAATTTGTTGCGATCCGAATCATCGGAAAAGATGAGCTGCCTGCCGCACCCCCTTATGACGACGTGGTAGATGCCCGATTCCGAAACCGATCTTCTTATACGCGGCATTGCGACCATCCCCTTCACATGATGCAGCGTCAGCGTTCAGATGGGCCGGCCGCAGTGCCAGCGTGACCGTTTCCGCCCTGCAGCGAGATACGCCGGATCATTCGAATCAACCCTCCTTTTACCGTCTGCGCTTGGCCCTAGAGCCATCTTCGTGCATAGGAGGGATGCTGTCTCTTATACACATCTCCGAGCCCACGAGACGTAGAGGAATCTCG